>NZ_CP139004.1:2405000-2748750 GCF_044598075.1 Brevundimonas sp. R86498
ACCCCGGCGTCCGAGACGTTTCTGCAGCGACTGCATGAGCATGTCTGTATCGCCCCGGTCGTGTTCGAGATCGAGGTGCGCAGCCTGATGCTTTACGCGGAGCGCAAGGGGCATCAGTCGCCCAGCGACAGCGATGCGAAACTGTCGCGGGTGTTCGATCTGGTGGCCGTCCAGGATGAGGGGTTTCGCGATCTTGCCGTCCGCTGCCTGTCGCTCGCGCGGCGCACGGGCCTGAAACTGTATGACGCGGCCTATCTCGATCTCGCCCTGACCGAGGGCGTTGCCCTGGCCTCGAGAGACCGGCAGTTGCTGCGGGCGGCCGAGGCGGCGGGCGTGGAAATCTTTGATCTTGGACCCGAGGCGGCCGCTTGACCCATACTGAAATCCTGACCCGCATCGACGGCTCCGTCGGGCGGATCACCCTGAACCGGCCGAAGGCTCTGCATGCGCTGAACCTTGCGATGTGCCAGGCGATGACGGCGGCCCTGCTGGACTGGCGCGATGATCCGGCCGTGACCTCGGTGCTGATAGACCATGCGGGGGAGCGCGGCTTCTGCGCCGGGGGCGATATCCGGATGATCGCGGAGAGCGGGGCGGGGGACGCCGTTGAGGCGAAGGCCTTCTTCCATGCGGAGTACCGGCTGAACCACCTGATGTTCGGCTATCCAAAGCCGGTCACGGCGATCGTGGACGGGATCGTCATGGGCGGCGGGGTGGGGATCTCCGAGCCGGCGAAGGTGCGGATCGCGACCGAGCGGACGACCTATGCCATGCCGGAGACGGGGATCGGCCTGTTCCCCGATGTCGGCGGGGGCTGGTTCCTGCCGCGGTTGCCGGGCGAGAGCGGGACCTGGCTGGCCCTGACCGGGGCACGGCTGAAGGCGGCCGATACAGTGGCGCTGGGGATCCATACGCATTTCGTCGAAAGTGCCGACCTAATCGATGTGCTCGAGTTCGATTGGCTACCATCCACACGCCCCTGAGGCTGAAGCCATGGCCTGGGCGGGCGACGCCGGCCCGTCGCCGCTGGCGCCCCACCGCGAGGCCATCGACCGGTTGTTCGCCCACAATCGGGTCGAGGACATCGTCGCGGCCCTGGAAGCCGACGGGTCGGACTGGGCCCTGGCGCAGCTCGCGATCTTGAAGACCAAGTCGCCCCAGTCGCTGAAGGTCACGCTGCGCCAGCTTCGGCTGGGGCGGGCGATGACCGACTTCGGCGAAGTTCTGGCCATGGAGTACCGGCTGGGCGGGCGCGTCGTGCGCACCCACGACTTCCAGGAAGGTGTGCGGGCCGTCATCGTCGACAAGGACAATGCGCCGCAATGGTCGCCGGCAAGCCTCGCCGCGGTCGATGAGGCCGCCATCGAGGCCCTGTTTGCGCCCCTGCCGGCGGGCGAGGAATGGACGCCACTGGTCTGATCCGGCTTGCATCCGGGGGCGGTCCCGCGCGTAAGTGGGGCTACCGCTGTTCGAGGATCCTCCGATGCTGAAATCGACCCTGCTGGCCGCTTCTGCCCTGGCCCTGATGGGGGCAACCTCGGCCTGTGCCGGGCAGAGCGCGATTGATCCCGCCGAGCGACCGTCCGCCGTGGTGCAGGACTATGCGCTGGCCATCGCCGATCCGCTGCGGCCCGCGTCGGAGGTGGAGCGGGACCCCCTGCGCAAGCCGGCGGAAATGCTGGGCTTCATCGGCATCCGGGGCGGAGAGCGGATCGCCGATGTGCGGCCGGAGGAGGGCTATTTCAGCCGTCTTTTCGCCCGCGCCGTGGGGCCGGAAGGCCGGGTCTATGCCTTCGTGCCGAACCAAACGGCGGCGCGCGAGAACGCCTATGGCGACACGCTCGCGACCGACTATCCGAATGTGACCCGCATGACCGGGGCGCTGGAGGACCTGACCTTCCCGGAGCCGTTGGACGTGGTCTTCATGGGGCAGGAGTATCATGACTTCGTCATCCCCCGGTTCGGGGTCGATGTCGCGGCGATGAACGCGGCGGTGTTCAAGGCCCTGAAGCCGGGCGGCCTGTATGTGATTCTGGACCACGAGGCCGCGCCCGGTGCCGGTACCGATGTGGTCGGGACCCTGCACCGGATCGAGGGCTCGGCCGTGCGCGCCCAGGTCGAGGCGGCAGGCTTCGTGTTCGACGGCGAGACGGACGTGGTCCGTAATCCCGAGGACGACCGCAGCCTTTCGGTCTTCGATGCGGCGATCCGGGGCCGCAGCGACCAGTTCGTCTACCGCTTCCGCAAGCCAGGCTAGGCCGGGCGTCCGCCGCGCGCCCGGCTCCGCTTTCCCAATCCGGCCCGACGGTCTAACCCGAACGAAAATCGCTTCGGGAGAGAACAGCATGGCCACCAGGATCGCCTTCATCGGCCTCGGCAACATGGGCGGGGGCATGGCCGCGAACCAGGCAAAGGCCGGTCACGCAGTGGCGGCGTTCGACCTGTCGGCGGCGGCGCTGGGGCGGGCGCAGGCGGCGGGCTGCACGCCGGTGGCGTCGGTCGCCGAGGCCGTGCGCGACGCCGAAGTGGTCATCACCATGCTGCCCGCCGGCCCGCATGTGCTGCAGGTCTATTCGGAACAGATCATCGGGGCGGCCCCGTCCTCAGCCCTGCTGCTGGACTGCTCGACCATCGATGTGGATACGGCCCGGAAGGTCGCAGGTCTGGCGCGAGAGGGCGGCTATGCCTTTGCGGATGCCCCGGTCTCGGGTGGGACGATGGCGGCGGAGGCCGGGACCCTGGCCTTCATGGTTGGCTGCGACGAAGCGGACTTTGCCAGGATCGAGGCCGCGCTGGAGCCGATGAGCCGGGCCACCTTCCGCGCTGGCGACCACGGGGCGGGGCAGGCGGCCAAGATCTGTAACAACATGATCCTCGGCATCACCATGCTGGGGACCTGCGAGGCGATCGCCCTGGCGGAGAAGCTGGGTCTGGACCCGGTCAAATTCTTTGACATCGCGGCCAAGTCCTCAGGCCAGAGCTGGAGTGTGACCAGCTACTATCCGTGGCCGGGGCCGGTGCCGACCGCCCCGTCGAATCGCGACTATGACGGCGGATTCGCCACGGCCATGATGCTGAAGGACCTGAAACTGGCGCAGGACGCGGCGGCGAAGGCCGGGGCCTCAACGCCTCTGGGGGCCCAGTCCGAAGCCCTGTTCCAGCTGTTCGACCGACTGGGATACGGCGGCCGGGATTTCTCCGGAATCCTCCAGATGTTGCGGGGACGACTGGAGGATCTGCCCAGGCCTTGATCCATATCAAGGCGGCGCACGGTCCAGTGAAGGATCGTCGCCCATGAGCACGAACCAACCTGAGAATCGTTATCAATTAGGAGGTTGCGACCATTTTGCTGCCTCCGAAGATAGACTTTGGTCAGTCCGGGGCGCAAATACTCGGCCATCCGGAGAGACCATGCGAGTGTCAGGGTTGTTCGACTACAAGACCGCATTTCAGAGTGCCGTGGACCAGGTGAAGAGCGAGGGGCGCTACCGCGTCTTCGCCGATCTGAAGCGCGTGCGCGGTCAGTTCCCGAAGGCCGTAAGGCGGCGCGAGGACGGCTCCGAGCAGGAGTGCGTGATCTGGTGCTCCAACGACTATCTGGGCATGGGCCAGCATCCGGCGGTGCTGGAGGCGATGGAAGACGAACTGGACTCGGTCGGGGCCGGGGCCGGGGGTACGCGCAACATTTCGGGCACCACGCGCTCGGCGGTTGATCTGGAGGCCGAGCTGGCCTCGTGGCACCACAAGGAAGCCGCGCTTCTGTTCACCTCGGGCTATGTGGCCAATGAGGCGACGCTGACGACGCTGCAGCGCATCCTGCCGGGCCTGATCATCTTCTCCGACAGCCTGAACCACGCCTCCATGATCGCCGGCATCCGCAACGGCGGCTGCGAGCGGCACGTCTTCCTGCACAACGATCTGGCGCATCTGGAGTCGCTGCTGGCCGCGGCACCGGCCGATGCGCCCAAGCTGATCGCCTTCGAGAGCGTCTATTCGATGGACGGCGACATCGCCGACATCGCCGGGACCATCGCCCTGGCCCGCAAGTACGGGGCCCTGACCTATCTGGACGAGGTCCATGCGGTCGGCCTGTATGGCGAGACCGGCGCGGGCGTGGCCGAGCGGGACGGGGTGCTTGACGGCATCGACATCGTAGAATGCACCCTCGGCAAGGCCATCGGCGTCATGGGCGGATACATCGCCGCCGACGCCGTGATCGTGGATGCGGTGCGCAGCTGGGCCTCGGGCTTCATCTTCACCACCAGCCTGCCGCCGGCCCTGACCGCCGGGGCCCTGGCCTCGGTGCGCCACCTTAAGGCTCACCCCGAACTGCGCGCGGCGCATCAGGAGCGGGCAGAGACCCTGAAGCGCCGCTTCGCCGAGGCCGGCATCCCGGTGATGCCGTCCGAGAGCCACATCGTCCCGGTGTTCGTGGGCGATCCCGTCCACGCCAAGATGATCTCGGACATGCTGCTGGAAGACCACGGCATCTATGTCCAGCCGATCAACTATCCGACCGTGCCCAAGGGGACCGAGCGCCTGCGCTTCACCCCGTCGCCCAACCACGACGACGGCATGATGGACGCCCTGGTCACGGCGATGGACAAGCTATGGACCCACTGCAACGTCGCCCGGATGCCCGTCGCGGCGTGATGTCCGGGGTCGAACAGATCGACCCTTATCTGCTTTCGGTTCTCTTCGCTCGTGAGACCGGCCTGCCGGTGACGGTTTGGGTTCGCACCCGTGGCACTTCTTCCGGGCCAGCCAATCTCATGGTCGCGACGTCACCGGGCGATCGTGCGGACATGTACGAAGCGGCGTTTGTCGCGCTGGGCCCCGAGGGCCAGGTCGTGGAAGGCTGCCTCGATCCGGATTTGATCAAGGCAGTCAAGCGATGGACCGGTTTGAACGCGGGGTGTCTACTGGACCATTGGGATGGCCGAACGGACTCCGTCGAAATGGTGCGGGGCCTGATCACCGTCTCGTCTTCCCCCGCTCATCCCCGCGAAAGCGGGGACCCAGTGGTTTCGTGAGGCACGATGTTCTGGATGGCCAGCAACGCACAACCCATCCAACCGGGCACCCAAAGAACTGGGTCCCCGCTTTCGCGGGGATGAGCGGATGGGGGAGGACGCGAATATTGGCCAGGTCATCGTTGAGGCCATCCGGAACGGGGTCTACCTGAAAGTCACGGCCGTCCACGTCGTCACGGGCACAGAGGCGACGGCGGTCGGGCCCGCAGCGGAACCCAAGGCGGTCGAACGGCTGGCCATAGCCAAGCTCAAGCGGCGACTGACGCACCCCTGACACAAGATGTTGTGGCTAACGCCGCCCGGGACTAGATAGGGCGCTCCCGCCCCGTCAGCCCGGATGCCGCCCGTGACCGCCCATTTCATTCATGACGCCTATTTCTCGCGCGGCCTGGCCCAGAGCGATCCGGACGTCTTCGCCGCCATCGAGGGCGAGCTGCACCGCCAGCAGGAGCAGATCGAGCTGATCGCCTCCGAAAACATCGTCTCCAAGGCGGTGCTGGAGGCGCAAGGGTCCGTCCTGACCAACAAATATGCCGAGGGCTATCCGGGACGGCGCTACTATGGCGGCTGCGAATACGTCGACGTGACCGAGGATCTGGCGCGCGAGCGGGCCAAGGCACTGTTCGGCGCGGCCTTCGCCAACGTCCAGCCGCACTCGGGGGCCCAGGCCAACCAGGCGGTCTTCCTCGCCCTGCTGCAGCCCGGCGACACCTTCCTCGGCATGGATCTGGCCGCCGGCGGCCACCTGACCCACGGCTCGCCCGCCAACCAGTCGGGCAAGTGGTTCCGGCCCGTGACGTACGCCGTCACGCCGGACACCCATCTGATCGACTATGACCACGTCGCCGAGATGGCCCAGAAGGAAAAGCCCAAGCTGATCGTGGCCGGGGCCTCGGCCTACAGCCGCCACATCGACTTTGCCCGCTTCCGCGCGATCGCCGACAGCGTCGGGGCGTATCTGATGGTCGACATGGCCCACTATGCCGGTCTGGTGGCCGGGGGCGTCTATCCGAACCCGGTGCCCCACGCCCATGTCGTGACCACCACGACGCACAAGACCCTGCGCGGTCCGCGCGGCGGCCTGATCCTGTCCAACGACGTCGAGATCGGCAAGAAGATCAACTCGGCCGTCTTCCCCGGCCTTCAGGGCGGGCCGCTGGAGCATGTCATCGCCGCCAAGGCCGTGGCCTTCGGCGAGGCGCTGAAGCCCGAGTTCAAGGCCTATGCCAAACAGGTCGTGCTGAACGCCCAGGCGATGGCCGCCGTGCTGGTCGAGCGCGGACTGGCCATCGTCTCGGGCGGCACCGACAGCCATCTGATGCTGGTCGATCTGCGGCCCAAGGGCGTGACGGGCAAGGCGACCGAGCTGCAGCTGGAGCATGCCCTGATGACCTGCAACAAGAACGGCGTGCCGTTTGACACCGCGCCCTTCACCGTCACCTCGGGCGTGCGTCTGGGCACACCTGCCGGCACCACGCGCGGCTTCGGCGTCGCCGAGTTCCAGCAGGTCGGCCACTGGATCGCCGACGTCGTGTCCAGCATGAACGGCGGCGACGAGGCCGATCCGGCCGTGATCGCCGAGGTGGCCGGCAAGGTGCGGGCTCTGACGGCCCGCTTCCCGATCTACGGCTAGGCCACCCGCATGAAGTGCCCCTTCTGCGGTCATGTGGACAGCCAGGTGAAGGACAGCCGCCCGTCGGATGACGGCGCGGCCATCCGTCGTCGCCGGTCCTGTCCCAACTGCGGGGGGCGGTTCACCACTTTCGAGCGGGTGCAACTGCGCGAGCTGGTCATCCTGAAGCGCAACGGGCGGCGTACGCCGTTCGATCGCGACAAGCTGGACCGGTCGCTGGCCATTGCTCTCCGCAAACGTCCGATCCAGCCCGAGCAGGTCGAGCAGATGGTCTCGCGCATCGTGCGCCAGCTGGAGAGTTCTGGGTGAGACGGAGATCCCGTCCAGCGTGGTCGGCGACTTTATCATGAAGGCGCTGAAGGCGGTCGATGAGGTCGCCTATGTCCGCTACGCCTCGGTCTACAAGGATTTCCGGGCGACCGGCGACTTCGCCCGGTTCCTCGGCGAGGAAGGCCTGGACGACGATCCGGGATCGTCGAGGACCTGATGAGGCCGCGTATCACCTGGAAGGTCGCCACGTCGCTGGACGGGCGTATCGGCACATCGACGGGCGAGAGCCAGTGGATCACGGGCCCGCAGGCGCGCGAGCAGGGCCACCGGCTGCGCGCCGTCCATGACGCCGTGCTGGTCGGGGTCGAGACCGTGCTGGCCGACGACCCCCGGCTGACGGTGCGCCTGCCGGACGGCGAGAGCGCGCCCGATCCCCTGAGAGTCGTGCTGGACAGCCGGCTGCGGACGCCGTCGTTCGCCCGGCTGGCCACCCCGGGCACCCTGATCCTGACCACCCGCGAACCGGTGCCGGTCGGCGGGGCCGAGGTGGCGCGGGTGGCCGCTGACACTGCCGGTCGGCCGGCGGTCGCGGCGGTGCTGGACACCCTGTCGGCACGCGGGGTGCGCAGCCTGATGATCGAGGGCGGGGGCCGGGTCGCGGCCTGTTTCATCACCGCCGGTCTGGTCGATGCCATTGAATGGTTCCGGGCCCCGATCCTGCTGGGCGGCGACGGCCGTCCCGGGGTCGCCACCCTGGCCCTCGCCCGGCTGGCGCATGCGCCGCGCTACCGGCGCCTTGCGGTGGAGCCTGTGGGTGACGACCTGTGGGAACGTTACGAGAAGGCTTGAACCGTGTTCACAGGCATCATCACCGATATCGGCCGGGTCCGCTCGGTCGAACAGACCGCGCGCGACCGCCGCTATGAGGTCGAGACCCGCTGGGACGTCTCCGGCATCGATCTGGGGGCCTCCATCAGCCACGCCGGTTGCTGCCTGACGGTCGTCGAGAAGGGCGAGGGCTGGTTCGCCGTCGAGGTCTCGGGCGAGACCCTGGACAAGACCACCCTGGGTCGCTGGGCGGCAGGCACACCGGTCAATCTGGAGCGGGCGACGAAGGTCGGCGACGAACTGGGCGGCCATATCGTCTCGGGCCATGTCGACGGTCTGGGCACGGTGATCGAAATCACGCCGGAGGGCGGCTCACACCGGATCACCATCGAGGCGCCCGCGCCGCTGCACCGGTTCATTGCCGCCAAGGGCTCGATCACGGTCGATGGCGTGTCCCTGACGGTGAATAGCGTCGAGGGCCAAAGGTTCGGCTTGAACATCATCCCCCACACTTGGGAGGCGACCACCCTGGGGGGCCTGCGCGTCGGTGACGCGGTCAATCTGGAGATCGACATGCTGGCGCGATACCTCGCGCGGTGGCAGGAGACCGCATGATGCACCTCGCCGCCACCAGTTCCGACAGCCCGATCAGCCCGATCGAGGATATCCTCGAGGATGCCCGCAACGGCCGGCCCTATATCCTGGTCGATGCCGAGGACCGGGAGAACGAGGGCGATGTCATCATCCCGGCCCAGTTCGCCACGCCCGACCAGATCAACTTCATGGCCCGCCACGCGCGCGGCCTGATCTGTCTGGCCATCACGGCCGAGCGGGCGCGCCAGCTGCGTCTGCCGCCGATGGCCGCCGAGAACCGCGAGAGCATGAGCACGGCCTTCACCGTCTCGATCGAGGCGGCCGAGGGGGTCACGACCGGCATCAGCGCCGCCGATCGGGCCCGTACGGTGCAGGTCGCGGCCGACCCTTCCCGCACGGCGGACGACATCGTCTCGCCGGGCCATGTGTTCCCGCTGGTGGCCCGCGACGGCGGGGTGCTGGTCCGCACCGGCCATACCGAGGCGGCCGTCGACATCAGCCGCATGGCCGGCCTGACCCCCGCCGGTGTGATCTGCGAGATCATGAACGACGACGGGACCATGGCGCGGCTGCCGGATCTGGTGGCCTTCGCCCAGATGCATGGCCTGAAGATCGGCACGATCGCTGACCTGATCGCCTATCGTCGCCGCACCGAGCGGTTCGTCGAGCGGGTCATGGACACCCCGTTCGAGAGCGTCCACGGCGGCCCCTTCCGCCTGATGCTGTACCGGAACACGATCGAGGGTCAGGAGCACGTCGCCCTGGTCCACGGCCAGATCGAGCCGGGCAAACCCACGCTGGTGCGGATGCACCAGGTCGATTTCGCAGCCGATCTGCTGGGCCATGTCGAGGACCGGCAGAGCTATATTCCCCGGGCGCTGCGGGCGATCACGGATCATGACGGCCCCGGCGTGGTGGTCTTCCTGCGCGACCCGATGCTGCAGGGGCTTGGCGAGCGGCTGGCCGGCGGCAACAAGCCCGCTGCGGTGGACCGCTCGCTGCGGAACTACGGGGTCGGGGCCCAGATTTTGCTGGATCTCGGCGTGCGCGACATGATCGCCATGAGCTCCACGCGACCCGAACCCGCCGCGATCGAGGGCTATGGCCTGCGCATCGTCGGCTGGCGTGACATGGACGGAGAAGACCAATCCTGAAGGACCCACCCCGCGTTCTCATCGTCGAGGCGCGCTTCTATGATGAACTGGCCGACGCCCTCCTGGAGGGCGCGAAGGATGCCCTGCAGGCGCAGGGCGTCGCCTTTGACGTGGTCACGGTGCCCGGCGCGCTGGAGATTCCGCCGACCATCGCCCTGGCCGAGGAGGCCGGGCGCTATCCGACCGCGCCCCGCTACGATGGCTATGTCGCCCTCGGCTGTGTGATCCGGGGCGAGACCTATCATTTCGAGATCGTGTCGGATCAGTCGGCGGCCGGGATCATGTTGCTGGGCACGCGCGGCGTGATCATCGGCAACGGCGTTCTGACCGTCGAGGACGAGGATCAGGCCTGGGCCCGGGCCCGCCTTAGCGAAGGCGACAAGGGCGGCGGGGCGGCCCGCGCCTGCATGGACCTGATTGCGTTGAAGAAGCGGTTGCGCGTAGGGCTCGGGGAATGACCGAACCCAACAGCATCCAGGCCGTCCTCGCCCAGCTGGCCGAGAACGAGCGCGCCCAGGCCGAGCCGCATCTGACCAGCCGTCAACGGCGCGCGCGCACCGTCGCCCGGCTGGCGGCCGTGCAGGCCCTCTACCAGATGGAACTGGCCGGGGAGGGGGTCGAGACGGTCATCACCGAGTTCTCAAATCATCGCTTCGACTCCGACATCGAGGGGGAGCCCCTGGCCGAGGCGGACGAAGCCTGGTTCGCCGACATCGTGCGCGGCGTCATCGACAGCCAGAAGACCATCGATGCGGCGGTCAAGGCGCGACTGGCCTCGAACTGGCGGCTGGAGCGGCTGGATGCGACCCTGCGGGCCCTGCTGCGCTGCGGGGCCTGGGAACTGACCGACAAGGCCGAGGTGCCCAAGGAAATCGTGATCGACGAATATGTCGAGCTGGCCAAGGCCTTCTTCGACGAGGCCGAGGCCAAGTTCGTCAACGCGGCGCTGGATGGCGTGGCCCGCGACGTGCGGCCGAAGGCCTGAGCCATGGCCGCCGCCGAGGTCGCCGGCGAGTTCGACACGATTCGGACCCTGCTGGGGCCGCTGGCCCATCCGGAGTATGCGCTCGGCCTGATGGACGATGCGGCGGTGCTGCCGTCGCGTCCGGGTCATGACCTTGTCCTGACCAAAGACGCCATCGTCGAGGGCGTGCATTTCCTGCCCGGGGACCCGCTGGACACGGTGGCGCAGAAGCTTCTGCGCGTGAACCTGTCCGATCTCGCCGCCAAGGGGGCGGAGCCGTTCGGCTATCTGCTGGCCTGCCACTGGTCAGCGCGCTGCGGCTGGACCGAGCGCGAGGCCTTCGTCGCCGGGCTGGCGCGGGATCAGGAGGCCTTCGGCATTCATGTGCTGGGGGGCGACACCGTCCGCACGCCGGGGCCGGCGTCCTTCTCCGCGACCATGCTGGGCTGGGTGCCGAAGGGCGGGACCATCCTGCGAAGCGGGGCCCGGCCAGGGCACGCCGTCTATGTCACCGGCAACATCGGCGACGGCCGGCTCGGTCTGCAGGCGGCGCAGGGACATCTGACGCTGGAACCCGAGCGCATCGCGACCCTGGCGGAACAGTATCGGCGACCCACCCCGCGGTTGGCCTTCGGACAGGCGGTGCGCGGGCTGGCGGGTGCGGGCATCGATATCTCGGACGGGCTCGTCGCCGATCTCGGGCATGTGGCGGCAGCCAGCCGGGTCGGCATCGCCCTCCAGCTGGAATCCCTGCCCCTGTCGGTCGCAGCCCGCGCCTGGTTCGACCGCCGGACCGACCCGCTGGCGGCGTTGCAGGATCTGGCGACCGGCGGCGATGACTATGAGGTGGTCTTTACGGTCCATCCGCTGGACGAGGCAGCGGTGAGGCGCGAGGCCGAGGGGCTGCATCTGCGGTTGACCCGTATTGGTGAGGTCACGGTCGGCGCGGGCGTCTCGGTGACCTACCTGGGTCAGCCGGTCGAGATCGCCAAATGCGGCTGGACCCACGATCGCTGAACCCCGTCTTTCCGGGGAAACGGAATCTCAACCCGTTTGCGCGATGCTTTGCCCATGCGCCGTAGAGACCTCTTCACCGTTGGAACCCTCGCCCTCGCCGGGGCCGCCGCGACCGCGGTCCCTGCGGCCGCCTCCGAGCCGTCGGCTCCCAAGCCGGCCGTGCCGCTGGACATCGCCGGGATCGGACTGCCGATCATCTCAGAGGGGCGAATCCGCAACTATGTTTTCGTCACGATGCGTCTGACCCTGGCTGAGGGGCACACCCCCGACAGCCTCAAGTCCAAGGTGCCCTATCTGCGCGACGCCCTCGTCCGCGCCGCCTATCGCACGCCGTTTGTCGTCCCCGATGACTTCACGCGGATCAACGACGCGGCGGTCAATGCCATGCTGATGGGGGCCGCGCCTGCCCTGGCCGGACCCGGGGTCGTCACCCGTGTCGAGGTCGCGCTGCAGTCACCGCGGCGCCGGACCAGTCTCCGCGCGACCTGATCGCCTGAACCCGCCGGATGGCGGGTTGCGTCACTCCACCGCATTTGGCACGGTTCTGCCGTAATTCCCGCACGGACGCGCCCATGCGTCCAGACTGCGCACGGGGGGACCGGAAGGCGGATAGAGGCGAACAACGCCCGCCGCGCCAAGGGTCCGCGCGCCCAATGGTATGGAAACGCCAAGATGATCAATGTTCTGTGGCTTGTGATAGCCGCCGGCGCGCTGGGGGTCCTGTACGGGCTTGTCCAGACCGCCAGTCTGATGAAGGCCGAAACCGGCAATGACAAAATGCGTGAGATCGCCGCCGCCATCCAGGAGGGGGCGTCCGCCTATCTGAAACGCCAGTACACCACCATCGCCATGGTCGGGGTGGTCATCCTGATCGCGGCCTGGTTGCTGATCGGTCCCTATGCCGCCGCCGGCTTTGTGATCGGGGCGGTGCTGTCGGGCCTTGCCGGGTTCGCCGGCATGCTGATTTCCGTGCGGGCCAATGTGCGGACCGCCCATGCCGCCGCGCAGAGCCTGTCGAGGGGGCTGGATCTGGCCTTCCGGTCCGGGGCCATCACCGGCATGTTCGTGGCGGGCGGGGCCCTGCTGGGCGTCGCCGGCTACTATGCCGTCCTGACGGCAGGCCTCGGCCTGGAATCGACGGGCCGCGAGGTCATCGACGGTCTGGTGGCCCTGGGCTTCGGGGCCTCGCTGATCTCCATCTTCGCCCGTCTGGGCGGGGGCATCTTCACCAAGGGTGCCGACGTGGGCGGCGACATGGTGGGCAAGGTCGAGGCCGGCATTCCCGAGGACGATCCCCGGAACGCTGCCACCATCGCCGACAATGTGGGCGACAACGTCGGCGACTGCGCCGGCATGGCCGCCGACCTGTTCGAGACCTATGCGGTAACCACGGTCGCCACCATGGTGCTGGCGGCCATCTTCTTCCGCGGCCAGCCCTATGTCGAAACCATGATGCTGCTGCCGCTGGCCATCTGCGGCATCTGTATCGTCACCTCGATCATCGGCAGCTTCTTCGTCCGTCTGGGCAAGAGCCAGAACATCATGGGGGCCCTGTATCAGGGTCTGATCGTCACCGGTGTGCTGTCTGTCGGAGCGGTCTGGTGGGTCATCACGACGATGGTCACCGGCCCGGTCATCACCACCTCGGGGCTCCAGATCGAGCCGATGAGCCTGTTCTGGGCCGGACTGGTCGGTCTTCTGGTCACGGCGGCCATCGTGGTCATCACCGAATACTATACGGGGTCGAACTTCCGCCCGGTCCGGTCGGTGGCCAATGCCTCGGTTTCCGGGCACGGCACCAATGTCATCCAGGGTCTGGCCGTGTCGCTGGAAGCGACCGCCCTGCCGGCCCTGGTGATCATCGTCGGCATCATCGCCAGCTTCCAGCTGGCCGGCCTGTTCGGCATCGCCATCGCCACCACCACCATGCTGGGTGTGGCGGGGATGATCGTGGCGCTGGACGCCTTCGGACCCGTGACCGACAACGCCGGTGGCATCGCCGAGATGGCGGGTCTGCCGGCGGATGTCCGTCACGTGACCGATGCGCTGGACGCCGTGGGCAATACGACCAAGGCCGTGACCAAGGGCTATGCGATCGGATCCGCCGGTCTCGGGGCCCTGGTCCTGTTCGCCGCCTACACCTCGGACCTGCAGTATTTCGCCGCCAATCCGGTCGACTATCCCTTCTTCGCCAATATGGGTCCGGTCGCCTTCGACCTGACCAACCCCTATGTCGTCGTCGGCCTGCTCTTCGGGGGGCTGCTGCCCTTCCTGTTCGGCGGCATGTCGATGATGGCGGTGGGCCGCGCGGCCGAGGCCGTCGTGGCTGAGGTCCGTCGTCAGTTCCGCGAGAACCCCGGCATCATGACCTATGAGGTCAAGCCGGAGTACGGCCGGGCGGTCGACATCCTGACGAAGGCGGCGATCCGCGAGATGATCGTGCCCAGTCTGCTGCCGGTGCTGTCGCCGGTCGTCCTGTTCACGGCGATCCTGTTCATCTCGGACAAGGCCAATGCCTTCGCCTCTCTGGGGGCCATGCTGATGGGCGTGATCGTGACTGGCCTGTTCGTGGCCATCTCGATGACCTCGGGCGGCGGGGCCTGGGACAATGCCAAGAAGGTGATCGAGGAGGGGTTCACCGACAAGAACGGCGTCGTCCACGGCAAGGGCTCCGAGGCCCACAAGGCCGCGGTCACCGGTGACACCGTCGGGGATCCCTACAAGGACACTTCGGGCCCGGCGGTGAACCCGATGATCAAGATCACCAACATTGTGGCCCTGCTGCTGCTCGCGGTCCTGGCGAGCGGCAACATCGGCTGATCGCAAGGTCAGGCTGAAACGAAGGACGCCCCGGAGAGCGATCTCCGGGGCGTTTGTTTCTTCCTTCTCGCCTTGCGGAAGACGCTGGCTCGCGAAGCGAGACGGATGAGGGGTCACGCTGATGTCCGGACCCCGTGTTCGTCCGCAAAGCCAGCCGTCGGCGTGACCCCGCATCCGACCGCGCCAAAACGACGGCTGCGCCGCCGTGCGTGATCTCCTCGTCCCACAAGGGGAGAAAGGGCCCGGCCTACCCGTTCGGCTTTTTCTTGCCCTTGAAGGGCTTGCCGGTGCCCTTGGGCTTTCCGGTCCAGGCCTTCTCTCCGGTCGGGCCGGAGTCCGCACGCGGGACCCAGGGCTTTTTGGCTCCCTGGGGTTTGGCGACCCAGGGCTTCTTGCCTTCCGGCACAGGACCGTCGGCCGTGCGCTTGACCCACGGCTTCTTCGCCGGAGCCTCACCGGTTTCGACCTTACCGGCCCAGGGGGTACGCTCAGGCGGCGCATCGCGCTTGACCCACGGCTTCTTCTCACCGGCTGGCTTGTCCTCGCGAGGCTTCCACGCGGGCTTGTCGCCGTCTTCGCGGGACTTCCACGCCGGCTTGTCGGCGCGGGCCGGGCGCGCGCCCTCGGTCCTGCTGGCCCACGGCTTGCGCTCGGCTCGGTCGCCATCGGCGGAGGGCTTCTTGTCCCAGCGGCCGGGGGGCTTTTCCTTCGGACCCGGTGCGACGGCATCCGAGACGGTGACGCCGTCCTCGGTCGAGGCGGCCACGGCGGCGCGGAATTTGGCCTCGGCCTCCTTCGTGATCTCGAACTTGGTCTCGCGGTCAAAGATCTTGATCGAGCCGATGTCGCGCTTGGTCACATGGCCGAGCCGGCAGATGGTTGGCAGCAGCCATTTGGGGTCGGCGTTCTTGTCGCGGCCGATGTTGATGCGGAACCAGGCCATGTCGCCGCCGCGGGCGAAGTCCTGGAACGGCGCGTCGGGCTGGCCGCGGTCGTTGACGCCTGACGCCTGCTGACGCTTCATCCGGTCGTCGTCATAGACGTCTTCCGGGGCCGGCAGCTTCTGGCGGTACAGGCGGATCAGGGAGGCGGCGACCTGTTCGGGCGTGGTCCGTTCCAGCAGCAGCCGACCCAGTTCCAGAGCCTCGGCGTCCTCAACCGGAGCCGTCAGGGCGGGATCGGCCAGCAGGCGCTCGCGGTCCTTCTCCAGAATCATCTCGGCTGACGGCGGTCCCGACCATTCGGCGACGATGGCCGCCGACTGCAGCATCAGCTCGACCTTGCGGCGGCGGGTGTAGCTGACCAGCAGGACGGAGACGCCCTTCTTGCCGGCGCGCCCGGTGCGGCCCGAGCGGTGCAGCAGGCCGGCCTTGTTGACCGGGATCTCGGCGTGGATGACCAGGCCCAGGTCGGGCAGGTCCAGACCGCGCGCAGCCACATCGGTGGCCACGCACACGCGGGCATGACCGTCCCGCAGCGCCTGCAGCGCCTCGGAGCGGGCCCCTTGCGTCAGTTCTCCCGACAGGCCGACGACGGAGAAGCCCCGCTCGCGCAGGGAGGCGGTCAGGTGCTTCACCCGCTCGCGCGTATTGGCGAACACCAAAGCCCCGGGAGCCTCGAAGTAGCGCAGCACATTGACCACCGCGAGTTCGATCTCGTTCGGAGCGACGCGGATGGCCTTGTACTCGATATCGGCGTGCGACTTAGTGCCGGAGACGGTGTCGATGCGGACGGCGTCGCGTTGGTAGGTTTTGGCCAGCTGGACAATGTCGCGGGCCAGGGTGGCCGAGAACATCAGGGTCCGGCGGCTGTCCGGCGCGGCGTCCAGGATGAAGGTGAGGTCTTCCTGGAAGCCCATGTCAAGCATCTCGTCGGCCTCATCCAGCACGACGGCACGGGCTTCGGACAGGTCCAGCGCGCCGCGTTCCAGATGGTCGCGCAGGCGGCCGGGCGTGCCGACAACGATATGGGCCCCGCGTTCCAGCGCCCGGCGTTCGACCTTCGGATCCATGCCGCCAACGCAGCTGACGATGCGCGCGCCCGTCTGGGCATAGAGCCAGGTCAGTTCGCTGGCGACCTGCTGGGCCAGTTCGCGGGTCGGAGCGATGACGAGGGCCAGCGGGTTGCCGAAGTCGGTGAATTTCTCGGCCTCGCCCAGCAGGGTAGGGGCCAGGGCCAGGCCGAAGGCGACGGTCTTGCCGGAGCCGGTCTGGGCCGAGACCAGCAGGTCGCGTCCGGTTCCGTCCTCGGCCAGGGCCGCTTCCAGCACGGCGGCCTGGACCGGGGTGGGTTCGGCATAGCCGCGTTCGGACAGGGCGCGGTCGAGCGCGGGATGGCTGGCAGGGAAGGGCATGGCGGTTCCGTAGGGCGCCGGGCCCGGATTGGCGAGCGGCGCGGGTCATCAAAGGGTGCCGCGCGAGTTTTCGCGGGGCGCGGCCTCTACCCCCCGATCAAGGCCGAATGAGGGTGATGCGGCAGAATTGTGTCAAAATCTGACCTTCGTTCCGCGAGCCTGTCCCGACGGGCTTGATCAGGCGGATGCCGCCCCGGTGTAGTGCCTCGGAACACGGGGCGTGATCGACGTCAGCAGTTCATAGCTGATGGTCCCGGCGGCCGATGCTGCATCGTCCAGCGCACGGTGCGGTCCGAACACCTCGACACGGTCACCGACGGTGATGTCGAGCCCGGTCACATCGACCGCGACGACGTCCATGGAGACCCGCCCCAGCAGGGGGCGCAGCGACCCGGCGACCCAGACCTGACCGGATCCTGCATGGCTGCGCAGGATCCCGTCGGCGTAGCCGGCCCCGCAGGTGGCGATGGTTCGATCGCTCTCCGCGACGAAGCCCCGGGAATAGCCAACGCTTTCGCCCGCAGGGACGGTCCGGACCTGCAGCACTTCGGCGGACAGGGTTGCGACGGGCCTGAGGCGCGCATCCGGTCGCCCTTCGGGCCCACCGCCGTACAGGCAGATGCCCGGACGGACGGCGTCAAAGCCATAGTCCGGCCCGAGGAAACAGCCCCCGGAGTTGGCAAAGGACTTCAGGGCCGTGGGATAGCGTTCCGCGACGGCCGCAAAGGCCTCTCGCTGGCGCTGGTTCATCGGTTCCGCCGGATCGTCGGCGCAGGCCAGATGGCTCATCACCAGTTCCAGACCGGCAAAGCCCGCAGGGGCGACTTCGATGCGGAAGCCGAGGCGGTTCATGCCGGTGTCGATCTGCAGACCGCAGGCCGCACCGCCCGCCGATCGCCACGCCGAAAGCTGGGCCTCGTGGTTCAGGACCGGGCGAAGGTCCGCGCCCCTGAGGCTGGGCGCCGCGTCTCCGACACAACCGTCCAGCACATAGATGACCGGCGTCGGGCCCAGCGCCGTCCGCAGCTCAAGCCCCTCGTTCAGCCGGGCCACAAAGAAGGTCCGCGCGCCCTCGACCATCAACCGGCGGGCCACCGGGATCGCCCCCAACCCATAGGCATTGGCCTTTACCACGGGATGGACCGGCACACCGGTCAGGGTCTCCAGCGCATGGAAGTTGTGCGACAGGGCGTCAAGATCGACGGTCAGGGTGGCGGGGGCGGTCATCCCCGCCTTATGCCGCAAGATCGTTGCAGGAAAAGCGGAAAAGCAGCCGACGCCCGGCCGCCCGGCCGTCCTTGACTTGCAGCGGCGGGTGACCGACCTGTGCCGCTCGTTTTCAAGGTCTGCCTCTCCCATGTCCGTCAAGGTTCGTTTCGCGCCCTCTCCCACCGGCAAGCTGCACGTCGGCAATGTCCGCACCGCCCTCGTGAACTGGATGTTCGCCAAGGGGCAGGGGGGTAGTTTCGTGCTGCGGATCGACGACACCGATCTGGCCCGGTCGACGCCGGAGTTCGAACAGGGGATCGAGGACGACCTGACCTGGCTGGGGCTGGTCTGGGACGAGCGCTACAACCAGTCGAAGCGGTTTGACCGCTATCATGACGCGGCGGAGCGGCTGAAGGCGGCCGGGCGGCTGTATCCGGCCTGGGACACGTCCGAGGAGCTGGATCGTCGCCGCAAGGTGCAGCTGTCGCGCGGCCTGCCGCCCATCTATGACCGCGCCGCCCTGGCCCTCACCGACGCAGAAAAGGCCGCCTTCGAGGCCGAGGGGCGCAAACCCCATTGGCGCTTCAAACTGGATGGCCGCCGGACGGCCTGGGAGGACCTGTCGCGCGGTCATGCCGAGGTCGACACGGCGTCGATGTCGGACCCGGTGCTGATCCGCGAGGACGGGCTGTATCTCTACACCCTGCCGTCGGTCGTCGACGACATCGACATGGGCATCACCCACGTGATCCGGGGCGAGGACCACACCACCAACACCGGAGCCCAGATCGAGATTTTCGAGGCCCTGATCGCGGCTGGCCTCGGCACGACGGTCCCGAACTTCGCCCACATGCCGCTGCTGGTTGGCGCAGACGGCGCGGCGCTGTCAAAACGGCTGGGCTCGCTGTCGGTCGCCGACATGCGTGACCAGGGCTATGAGCCGATCGCAATCACCAGCCATCTGGGCCGTATCGGTACCTCTGACCCGCTGGAGGTGGCCGAGAGTTCTTCTGGCTCTGGGGCAGGGGTTCAGCTTCGACAAGATGGGCCGGTCGCCGGCGCGCTATGACACCGAGGATCTGGACCGGCTGAACGCCCAGGCCCTGCACGCCATGCCCTATGCGACGGCGCAGGTGCGGCTGGCGGCCCTCGACTGTGATCTGGGCGAGACCTTCTGGGATGCGGTGCGGGCCAATCTGACCACGTTTGCAGATGTGGTCGAGCTGGCACGGATGGTTCGGGGGCCGGTCACGCCGGTGATCGAGGATCCGGCATTCGCTGCGGCGGCCCTGGCGGTCCTCCCCGAGGTCATCGACGCCGTCGCGTGGTCGGTCTGGACGGCGGCGGTCAAGGACAGCACGGGCGCAAAGGGCAAGGCCCTGTTCATGCCGCTGCGTCACATCCTGACCGGCCAGCCCCATGGGCCCGACATGGCGACGATCGTGCCCCTGATCGGGCGGGAGCGGATCGAAAAGCGATTGCGCGGCGAAACCGCCTGAGGGGGATGCGGGCGGCGATCGCCGCCCGCACCCGTCCCGTCAGCCGTTGCAGACAGCCAGTTCCTCGGCGGTCAGGGCGACGCCCTTCCAGGAAAACTCGGTGACGGCTCCCAGTCGGGCCACCACGCGACGGCAGGCCCGCGGGGCCGGCTGGCTGTTGCCGCCCGAGGCGGTGCAGGTCGCGCCTTCGCAGCGCCAGTTCGCACCATCGATAATCGTGGCCCGGGCCGGTGCGCGGGCCGCGTCGGCCAGAACCGCGCGGGTGGGGGCCGGAGCCTGTGCCACGGCGGGGACAGAGGCGAGGGTGGCGCACAGGGCCAGGACGGGGATCAGGGCACGCATGGGAAACTCCGGTTCAGGACAGGGCCGGCACGGGCCCGAAGGAACTCGCTTCCATAGTGCGTTGTTTTTAGCAACTGTCAATCCTGATCCGCCTGACCGGCGGCCCGTCAGGAGACCTGACGGACGATCACTTATCGCTGATCATATTTCAATCCATCTTCGGCGGCGTCTTGCCGCAGCGCCGCCATGGCAGCCTCGACCGTGTCGCAGACGACCCAGGCCTCAAGGAAGGATGGCGGGGTGAAGCCGGTCTCGACGCTGTGTCGCATCAGGGCGAAGAACGTGTCCCAGAATCCGTCGACATTCAGAAAGATGACCGGCTTGCCGTGGAGGTCCAGCCGCTTCCAGGACAGCAGTTCGACGACCTCTTCGAGAGTCCCGATCCCGCCGGGGGCCACGACGAAGGCGTCGGACTGGTCATACATGATCTGCTTGCGCTCATGCATGGAGGTGACGACCAGGGTCTCGACTTCATCGAACAGCCGCTCCCGGCTACGCAGGAAGGCCGGCATGACGCCGAGGACCCGCCCGCCGCCGGCATGGGCCGCGCGTGCGGCCGCACCCATCAGTCCCACCCCGCCGCCGCCGTAGACCAGCCGCCAGCCCGCGAGGGCCGCCGCATTGCCGAACGCGGCTGCGGCAGCGGTATAGACCGGATCTGCGGCTTCCGACGAACCGCAGAACAGGCAGACGGACGGGCCGTCAAAAGGAGCAATCGGGGCGGGCGACGCGGCCATGAATCCTCGGGCAAGACTGAAGGGGGAGACAGCCCGGGCAACCCGGGCTATCTGGGCCGACAGTCCTATAGTGCCGAAAGCCAGGATGAAACGACCGATCACCCCGTTCCTGATCGTTGCGGTGTTCTTTGCCTCGACGGCCTGCCGCGAGCGCCCGCTGCCCGAGGCGCAAGCCATGCCGGAACCGGGTGGCTGGCTCATGCCGCCTCAAATCGAATCGGTTGTCGTTGAGGGCGCGGGCCTGAATCTTCGTGGACGGTCGGCACCCCTGGGGCGGGTGGCTGTGGGCGACCCGGGCGGTCAGGCCTACGCCGTTGCGGCAGACGGGGAGGGACGGTTTGAGCTCCGCATTCCGCGACCGGCCCGGGACACCCTGTTCGTGGTCGAGGGCCGCGCCGGCCAACAATCCTATCCGGCACCCTATCGCCTGCTGGTGGCGGCCGATCCGTCAGGACCGATCGGACTGGTCTCGATCGGGGCCCCGACGCGCCGCCTCGATCCGGGTCCGGCGCTTGACGCGGTCGACACCGACGGCCGCGCCGCGCTTGTGTCGGGACGGGCCCGGGCCGGAAGCCAGGTCATCGTCCGCTCAGGCCGCGAGAGCGAGGCCACGGCCGATCGGGAGGGGCGTTGGACGGTCGCTGTCGCCGGCGGAGTCGAAACGATCGAGGTTGCCGGCCAGGTCTTTACCCCGACGTCGGTGCCCCCGGGCCGTGAGGGTGCGCTGGAGCCGGTCGCAGGCGGGTGGCAGGTCAGCTGGCGGGCTCCCGACGGCGCGCGGCAGACCACATGGTTCCCCGATCGCCGCACGATCCAGACACAGCCGGCGGGGCTGATCGGCCAGCGATGAGTGCGATGTCGCGCCGGACGTGGCCCGCTGAACAGCCCGCCTTGATCCTGTCCGGAACATTCGGTCAGCAGCACGTTTGCTGGCACCGGCCGGGAGCTGTCGCTCCGGGTGGTCTGTGGCCAAACTGCCCGTCGTTGGGGCGAGATGGCTCCGCGGGTAGGATTCGAACCTACGACCAGCCGATTAACAGTCGGCTGCTCTACCACTGAGCTACCGCGGAACAGAGGCTCGGGAGGCGGGCCTATAGCAGCGCCCCTCTTCATCGCGCAACGGGAAAAGTCGTGCATGTCCATTCAGTTCGTCGATGACCCCGAAGATCCGCGTGTCTCGGCCTATCGCGATATCCGCGAACGCGATCTGACAGGACGCCAGGGGCTGTTCGTCGCCGAGGGCGAGGTGGTGTTGCGCACCCTGCTTTCCGGCGCATCCCTGTGTCGCCCGCAGTCGCTGCTGATTGCAGCCAACCGGCTGAAGGCACAGGCCGCGCTGCTGGCCGATGTGCCCGAAGGGGTCCCGATCTACGCCGCATCGCAGGCTGTGCTGGACCGGGTGGTGGGGTTTCCGCTCCACCGGGGCCTGGTGGCCCTGGGACACAAGCCGCCCGGCCAGTCGCTGGACGCCCTCCTTGATCGACTGCCGCCGACCTGTGTGGTCGTGGCCTGCGCGGGAATCGGCAATCACGACAATATGGGGGGGCTTTTCCGGAACGCTGCGGCGTTCGGTGCCGCAGCTGTGGTGAGGGATGACCGATGCTGTGACCCCTTCTATCGCAAGGCGATCCGGGTTTCCGTCGGAGCGGTGCTGAGGCTGCAGAGCACGGCAGCTCCGTCGCTGACGGGGCTGGTGGCCGGACTGGAAGGGGCCGGCTTCGATCTGGTCGCCCTGTCTCCCGGCGCACGCGAACCCCTGACCGGACTGAGGCCCGGCGGGCGTCAGGCGATTCTGGTCGGGTCGGAAGGGCCGGGACTGCCGCCGGATGTGCTGGCCCGCCTGAAAACCGTAGGGATCCCGATGGCCGGGGGTTTCGACTCTCTCAATGTCGCCGTCGCAAGCGCTCTGGCCCTTCACCAGCTGACCAACGTGTCGGTTTGCTGACAAAGGCGTGAAATCAGCGTCTTAACCTTTTGTCCACCTTGATGAACGCCAGTTTTTGTGGCGCTGTGACGGTCGAGGAGGAGCAGACCATGGCAGGCATGTTCGGGTTTATGAGCCGCAATCTGCGGATCGCGATCGCCGTCGCGGTCGTGGCGGCCGCAGTCGGCGGTGCCGGGGCGATCGGCTGGATTACCGCCCCCATCTGAAGAGGGCTTGCGATCCGGGGGATCGCGATGGAGGCCTGACCGGGAATCGAACCCGGGTGCAAGGATTTGCAGTCCTCTGCGTCACCACTCCGCCATCAGGCCACAGGGTCCATCGAAGGTCCCCAAGATCGCGAGGGGCGTTCGCTATCAGATCGGATTGTCGGCTGCAACGCGCGGACCTATAAGCGCGTCAGTTTTCTCCCCGAGCGCTGTCAGGATACCCGCACCCAATGGATTTCGTCGCCGCGCGCAAGGTCATGGTGGATTCGCAGGTCCGGGTGAATGACGTCACCGACCGGGGCCTTCAGGCCGCCCTGTTGACCGTTCCCCGGGAGCGCTTCTGCGCCCCTGACCGGGCATGGAGCGCCTATGGCGAGGTGGAGGTTCCGATCGCCGGGGACCGCCGCCTGATGCAGGCGCGTGAGGTTGCCAAACTGCTGCAGGCGCTGGACGCCCGGCCGGGCGAACGGGCGCTGGCTCTCGCCGCCCCCTATGCCGCGGCCGTCCTGGCGGCGCTCGGCGTTTCGGTCACGGCCCAGGAGGCGGATTTCGCTGTCCTCGATGTGGTCGGGGAAGCCCTTCAGGACCTGCGGGTCGCCACTGTCGTCGCCCCGTTGGCTGAGCCCGCCGGACAGGACTGGGACATGATCGTTTCGGAAGGCGCTGTCGCGGTTCGGCCGACCGCCTGGCTGGACGCCCTGCGGGTCGGAGGGCGTCTGGCCGTGGTCGAACGTTCAGGGCCGAATGGCCGCGCGGTGCTGTATGTCCGGGGGCGCGAGGGTGTCTCGCGCCGGGAGTTGTTCGACGCCGCTCCTGCCATCCTGGCCGAAATGACCCCGGCGCCGGCCTTCGTCCTGTAGGGCATTCGAGGCGAGACGCCCGATCGGAACTTCGCGTGAAGAAAACTTAACTGGCGCAGCAGGGGCGACTTCCCCCACTACGCCGTGCAGACAGAGACCGGCGTCGTTCGCGTCGCCCATCAGGATATGGCCATGTTCAAACGCTCGCGTGCGCTCGCTTCCGTCGCCCTGGTGGCCGTTACGGCGTCCCTGGCGATGCCAGCCTGGGCCGAAACCCTCCAGGAGGCCATTGCTCTGGCCTACCGGACCAACCCGACCCTGCAGGCGCAGCGGGCCCAGCAGCGGGCGCTGGACGAAAGCGTGCCCCAGGCCCGCGCGGGTCTACGTCCTGAACTGAGCGTCAGCAGCTCGTCGGCCTACACCCGCCGTGACGGCCCGAACTCGGCCGCGATCGATTTTCCCGGAGAGCTTCCGGATGTTCCGGCATCCAATGGCGTGACGGAGGCCGACTCGGTCGGGGCCACCATCAGTCTGTCGCAGACCCTGTACTCCGGCGGCCGTATTGCACGCGGCATCGACGCGGCAGAGGCGGGTGTGCGGAGCGGTCGTGAGACTCTGCGCGGCATTGAGCAGCAGGTTCTGGCGGCGGTGATCCAGGCCTATGTGGACGTGCAGCGGGACATGGAGATCCTGCGCATCCGCGAAGCCAATCTGGCCGTGCTGCGTCGCCAGCTGGACGAGTCCAACGCCCGGTTCGAGGTGGGAGAGATCACCCGCACGGACGTCTCCCAATCCGAGGCCCGCCTGGCCCAGTCGGAGGCCGATCTGGCCGGAGCCCAGGCCCAGCTCTCGGTTTCGCGCGCTGCCTATGCGGCCGTGGTGGGTCAGGCTCCTGCGAATCTGGAAACCCCGCCGGTTCTGCCCGGCATCCCCGGTGATTTCGAGGTGGCGCTGGATATCGGGCTGGCTGAAAACCCCGGCGTGGTGGCCGCCCAGTATGACCTGCAGGCCGCCGAGGCTCGCCACGCACAGGCGAAATCGGCCTATATGCCATCGGTCGGGCTCTCGACCAGCTATGGCGGGTCGACGGCCATCTCCGACTTCGACCTGTCAGACCGTACGACCCAGTTCCAGGCCGGCGTCAGCGTTTCCGTGCCGCTGTTCACGGGCGGCCTGAACCGCTCCCGGGTGGTCCAGGCCCTGGAACAGGCCAACGCTGCCCAGATCGAGATCGAACGCCAGAAGCGCTCCGTTCTTCAGAACGTCAGCAGTGCCTATGCCAATGTGATTTCCAGCCGGGCGCAGCTTCAGGCCGGTGAGGCGGGTGTTCGCGCCGCCCGCGTCGCCGCCGAAGGCGTGCGACAGGAGCAGCAGGTCGGTCTGCGGACCACGCTGGACGTCCTCAACGGCGAACTCGAGCTTCGCAACGCCGAGATCAACCTGGCCGTGGCGACCCGCAATCAGTACGTGGCCCAGGCCAATCTGCTGAGCGCCATGGGCCGGTTGAGCGGGGAGGACCTGGCCCCCGGGATCGACATCTACGACGCCGGCGCGAACGCGGCGCGTGTGCGAAATCGCGGCGGATTGCCCTGGGACGGCGTGATCGAGACACTCGACCGAATCGTTGCGCCGGGAATCACGCCTGCCAACGATACCGAGGATGCGCCGATTGATGTGCGCCTGAAGTCCGGGGGGACGACAGGCGCGCCGACGGCCGATTAAAGCGGAAGGCGCAAAAGTCCCGTTGATTCCGAGGGGCGTTGATGCGACGAAAACAGGGGTGGGCAGGGGTCGCCGGCTCATTCCCGAATCGTTTGTTCGCCACGCACGGACCCAGTGCGTCTCCGCAGGTTCGCCGAAGGCCAGATCATGACTGATACCACCGCCCAGGAACCGACCATGGAAGAGATCCTGGCGTCCATACGCCGGATCATCTCCGAGGACGAAGCGCCGGCGGCAGCTCCGGAAGCGGCGGCTCCCGCCCCCGAACCGGAGCCGGAACCGGAACCGGCGGGGGAAACCCAATCCGCACCGGAACCCGAACCCGAACCCGAATCACCTCCGGCGGAGGCTGCGGCGGAAGACGAGGAGGAAATCCTCGAACTGACCGATCGCTATGAGGCTCCTCCGTCCGAGAGCATCGGCGATCTCGAGGTGTCCGGGCCCCTCGACGAGCCTGAGCCGTTCCCGGCCGCCGAGGAACCCGCCGAATTGGCCCCGATGACCTCTGCCGAACCCGAAGAGCCTCTGGTGGGTGAAACCGCGGCAGCCAGCGCGGCCTCCGCATTTGCCGGCCTTGCCGCCAGTTTCAGGACCCCCGATCCCATTCCGACCGGCGGGACCGGACCGACCATTGACGACCTGGCCCGCGCCCTGCTGCGGCCGATGCTGAAGGAGTGGCTCGACGCCCACCTTCCCGGCATCGTCGAGGCGGCCGTGAAAAAGGAAGTCGAGCGGATCTCCCGGCTGGCCTGAGGCCGGCTACCCCTCGACGTCGGTCTCGGGGCGGTCGTGACCGTCCGCCCGCTCCGTGACCCAGTTTCCGGACGGGTCCGCATATTCGATCATGGCCGTCTGATCGGCGACCCTCTGTTCCCGGCTTGCGGCGACGGCAGCGGCGCGGGCGGCGTCATGGCTGGGGAACGTTTCCGAGAAGGTGTCGCCGACCCGGTAGGCCCAGCCGCCGTCATGCTCGACGATGCGATAGGTGACATGGGTCATGGCGAAATCCTCACAGTGACGGTGTGCCAGACTGGCATAGTTCCGGAGCGTTTGCCTGCGGTCGAGGTTCCGGCGCGGCCGTGCCGACTGTCCCTGGAAGCTGCACCTTACGAACATTTCACGTCGACTGGCGCATCCGCAGGGCCCGTCGGCTGCCTCTTGTTATCATAAGGCCCGGCCATCAGGCTCGGTCGGTCACTGAAAGAGGGCAACACCCATGGAAGACTTCATTCCGATCTTCGCCATCTTCGCCGTTTTCGGATCCATCACGGCCATCGTCGTCGGCCCCAGCTATCTCAAGAGCAAGGAACGGCGGGAGATGCAGGCCACCGTTCGGGCCGCCATCGACAAGGGCCAGCCGCTGCCGCCCGAAGTCATCGAGGCTCTGGGCAAGGAAGCCACCAGGAATCTGCCCAGCCGCACGCGCGACATCCGGCGGGGGATTATCTGGCTGGCCGTCGGCGTCGGCATGGCCGCCTTCAGCATCATCAATGACTTCGGCGACGACTGGAGCGATGGCCCCAACCTCGACGGCAGTCTGCTGGGCATCTCCGCGATCCCGATCACCATCGGTCTGGCCTTCATCGTCCTGAGCTTCTTCAACAAGAACAGGGACTGAGGTCCGGCCGGACAGGGGGATCTGGAATGGCCAAGGCCTTGATGGACCATCATGACGTCGAACTCGCCGCCCTCGCGGCGGCGGGCGGGCGGCGCGAATTCGGCGAACTGGTCCGCCGCCACGGCTCGGCCGTGCGTGCCCTGTTGCGCCGGATGGGGGCGCAGGGGGCCGAGGCCGACGACGTCGCCCAGGACGCTTTTCTCCAGGCGTTCGAGAAATGCGCCGAGTTTCGGGGGGAGGGGACCTTCGCCGCCTGGGTCAAGCGGATCGCCGCCCGCCTGTATCTCAAGCGCAAGGCAAAGGACGCCCGCTATGTTTCCGAGATCAGGACCGATGAAATCGCTCCGGCCATCGATACAGCCGGTCATGTCGATCTCGACGAGGCCCTCAAATCGCTCAGCGAGGTCGAACGGCTGTGTGTGTCGCTGTGCCACGGTGCCGGACTTTCTCATCCCGAGATCGCCGCCGCCATGAATCTGCCGCTTGGAACGGTGAAATCCCATGTCAAACGTGGTCTGGATAAACTCCGTGCGCGGCTTTCGCCCGACGCGGCCCAACCGGGGAGGGCGGCCCATGTCGTCTGATGAATTCGATCCCGCGATCGAGCGTCTGTTCGCCCGGACCCCGCACATGGCCGATGCGGCCCTGTTCGTTGCGGATGTCGAGACCCGTCTGCAGTCGTCCACCCGGGTGCGCACCTTCGCTCTTGGCGCAGCCGGACTTGTGGGCGGCGTGATCGCAGTGCGTGAATCGGTGAATCTGAACTTTCGGCTGTCCGACGCGGAGGCGCCCGTGGCGGGTCGGGCCATCGGTCAGGGGCTTGAGGCCGCCAGTCTTGATGTCCAGGGGGCTGTCGCATCCGGACTGACGCAGTTCGGCCTCTCCGATCTTGCGCTTGGGTCTCTGGGGGGAATGCAGCTATTCTGGATTTGCGCAGGCGGTCTGATCGTCCTGGCCGCTGCGGCGGTGGTGAAACTGTCCCAGGAGGTCTGATCGTGTCGAGCCAGAAGCAGGAGGCGGTCAAACGCCTTGCCGCCCCGGACATCATGAAGCGCAAGGGCGGGGAACCCATCGTCTGTCTGACGGCCTATGACGCCCCGACGGCGGCGCTGCTGGACGACCACTGCGACCTGCTTCTGGTCGGCGACAGTGTCGGCATGGTCGTCCACGGCCTGCCCAACACGGTCGGCGTCACTCTGGAGATGATGATCCTGCACGGCCAGGCGGTCATGCGCGGTTCCCGCCGGGCCATGGTCGTCGTGGACATGCCTTTCGGCAGCTACGAGGGTGGCAAGGAGGTCGCCTACGACAACTGTGCCCGGGTGATGAAGGAGACCGGGGCCCAGGCCGTGAAGCTGGAAAGCGGCCCCACAGTCCCGGAGACCATCGCCTATCTGGTCCAGCGCGGCATTCCGGTGATGGGCCATGTGGGCCTTCGCCCCCAGGCCGTGCTGACCGAGGGGGCGTTCAAGGCCAAGGGCCGGACCGACGACGAACGTCTGCGGGTCATGGCGGAGGCCGAGGCCACGGCCGACGCCGGGGCGTTCGCCATCGTCATCGAGGGCACGGCCGAGGGCGTCGCGCGCGAGATCACCGCCGCGATCGACACGCCGACCATCGGAATCGGGGCCTCCGCCGCCTGCGACGGCCAGATCCTGGTCACCCCCGACATGCTGGGCCTGTTCGACTGGACGCCCAAATTCGTGCGCAAATACGCAGACCTGCGCGGCGAGATCGACCGGGCGGTGGCCAGCTACGCTTCTGATGTGAAAGCCCGCCGTTTTCCTGCCGAAGTCGAGACCTACTTCTCCAAAAAGCCGGCTATGCCGTAGTCCTCGCGTTGCGAGGGCGGGGTCGAACCTCTAGGGTCCGCGCCGATTGGCTTTTCAGCGTTAATTTGGGGCGGCTCCACCAGTGACTGATGTCTTCGAAGAGGTCGAGGAAGAGATCCGCTCCGAGCGGCTCAAGCGCCTGGCCCGGACCTGGCTGCCCGTCGTCGGTGCGATCCTCGCCATCGCCCTGATTGCCGCCCTGTCGTGGTGGGGCTGGCAGAGCTGGCAGACCAGTCGCGCCAACACGGCCTCGGTGGCCTATCAGCGTGGCGTTGAGGCCCTGATCGCCGGCGATGCCGCCGGGGCGGAGAGCGCCTTTGCCGAAGCCGGGGAAGCCGGCAACGGGGCCTACAAGGCCCTCGCCCTGCAACAACGCGCCGGCATCGCCGAACAGGCCAACCGGATTCCCGACGCCATCGCCCTTTTCGACCAGGCGGCCAGGGCGGAGGGCGATCCCGTCCTCGCCGACACGGCCCGCTACAAGGCCGCCCTGCTGGTGATGGACAACGGCGCAACCCTTGAGGACATTGAGGCCCGCCTTGAGCCCCTGACGGCCGAGGACCGCCCGATGCGACCGTTCGCCCAGGAAGCTTTGGGTCTGGCCCGACTGCAGAACAACAAGCCGGCCGAGGCGCGGGAAGTCTTCGTGCTTCTGACCCTCGGTCAGGACGTGCCGGACTCCATCCGCCAGCGGGCCCAGGCCGCGATCGGCATGATCGACAGCAGCACGGCCGCAGGTCTGGCTGCCATCGTCGCCGCCCAGGCGGCCGAGCCCGCGGCGGCCACGGCTCCGACCGGACCGGCAGCGGCTCCGCAGGCTCCGCAGCAGGCCGCGCCTGCGGCCGGGCAGTCCCCCCAGTGACGAACCGCCTTATGACGACCGGAGTTCGGATGACGACCGTATCGCGCGTGCTGAAGACCGCCATCGTTCTGGGGCTGGCCGCCTCCCTGGCCTCCTGCGCCTCGGCCCGCCGGATCCTGCCGTTTGGTCTGGGCAAGGACGACACGCCGCAGGCGACCGCCAGCGACGGCCAGCGGATTTCCATTCTGAGCTTCGAACAGCAGCTGGCCCCTGCGGCCGGTCTCGCCGGTCGGGATTTCTTCCTGCCCGGTCCGGTCGCGGCCACGGCATGGCCTGTCCCGGGCGGCACCGTCGAAAACGCGATCGAACACGTCATCGCCGCGCCCGAGTTCACGGTCAGCTGGCGTCGCCGCATCGGCCAGGGCTCGGCCCGGACCCGTCAGGTCATGGCTCCCGTGGTCGCCGATGCTGGCCGCGTCTTCGTGATGGACGGCGAATCGACCGTCACGGCGGTCGACGCCGCCACCGGGTCTGTCGTCTGGAAGGTCGATGTGAAGCCGGACGGTCGTGAAGCGTCCGGTGGCGCGGCCGTGTTCGGTCTGCCGGTGCCGTTCGTGCCGGGTACCGGCGGCGGCGCTCTGAGCGGTGGCTTCGGTGGCGGCGTGGCCGTCGGCGGCGGCAAGGTGTTCGTTTCCTCGGGCTACCGGACCATGTCCGCGCTCGACGCGGCGACGGGCGCGGTTCTCTGGACCCAGCCGGTCGATGTGCCGATCCATGGCGCGCCCACGGTCGCGGGCAGCCGCGTCTATGTCGTCGACGTCGACAACCAGATCATCGCCTTCAACACCACGACGGGCCTGCCGGACTGGTCCTATCGCGGCATCGTCGAACCGGCCCGGATCCTTCGCGCGTCCAGCCCGGCGGTCAGTGGCGACACGGTAATCGCGCCCTTCTCCTCGGGCGAGGTTGTCGCCCTGCGCGCCTCCAATGGTCAGGCCGTCTGGAACCAGGTCCTGTCGCGGACCAGCCGCACCAGCGCCCTGTCCGAAATCCGCGACATCGCCGGCCGGCCGGTCATTTCGCGTGGCTTCGTCTATGCAGTCAGCCATTCTGGCGTGCTGCAGGCGATGGATATCCGCACGGGTCAGCCCAAATGGAGCCTGCCGGTCGCAGGGGTGAATGCACCCCTGCCGGTCGGGGACGTGGTCTATGTGGTCTCCAAGTCGGGCGAACTGACGGTGATCAACCGCAACTCCGGCGCCGTGTACTGGACCCGCAATCTCAATGAAGGTCGCGTCCGTCAGGAAGGCGGATTCCTCGGCTTCTGGGACAAGACCGTTCGGCCCGAGTGGTCCGGCCCGATCCTGGCCTCGAACCGCCTCGTGCTGGTCAATTCCGACGGCGAGGCTGTGGCCCTGGATCCCAAGACCGGGGCCCAGACCGCGACCCTGCGTCTCGGCGCGCCCGCCTATATCGCCCCGGCCGCCTACAACGGCGCGCTGTATGTCCTGACCGACGACGGCGAACTGGTCAGCATTCGCTGACCTTTCACCCCGAATTACGCTAGAAGGCCGACATGGCACTGAAGCTCGCCATCGTCGGCCGCCCCAATGTGGGCAAGTCGACCCTGTTCAACCGGCTGGTCGGCAAGCGCCTCGCGCTGGTCGACGATCGCCCGGGTGTGACCCGCGATCGTCGCTATGCCGAGGGCAATATCGGCGACATGGACCTCACGCTGATCGATACCGCCGGCTACGAGGACGTCAGCGACGACAGTCTGGAAAGCCGGATGCGCGAGCAGACGGAAGCCGCGCTGGAAGACGGCGACCTGATCCTGTTCATGATGGATGCGCGCGAGGGCGTCACCGCGCTGGACCGCATCTTCGCCGAGCGCCTGCGCAAGCAACACAAGCCGGTCGTCCTCCTCGCCAACAAGTCCGAGAGCCGCGAGAGCGGCGGCGGGGTGGGCGAGGCCCATGCCCTGGGCTTCGGCGAGCCGGTCGCCATCTCGGCCGAGCACGGCGAGGGGATGGCTGACCTGTATGCCGCCATCCGGGACGCCTCGGTCGATATCTTCGTCGAGGAGATCGACGAGCCGGACAAGCCGATCCGCATCGCCATCATCGGCCGGCCCAATGCGGGCAAGTCGACCCTTGTCAACCGGCTGATCGGCGAGGACCGGCTGCTGACCGGACCCGAAGCCGGGATCACCCGTGACTCCATCTCGGTCGACTGGGAGTACGAGGGCCAGAACATCCGCCTGGTCGACACCGCCGGCATGCGCCGCAAGGCCCGGGTGCAGGAGAAGCTGGAAAAGCTGTCGGTTGCCGACACCATCCGCGCCATCACCTATGCCGAGGTCGTGGTGCTGGTGATGGACAAGGACAATGCCTTCGACGTCCAGGATCTGCAGCTGGCCGACCTCGTCGAGCGCGAGGGCCGGGCGCTGGTCTATGTCGCCGCCAAATGGGACCTCGAGGAGGATCCGCAGGCGCGGATGGCCGAGCTCAAACACCTGGCCGAGGACAAGTTGCCCCAGCTGAAGGGCTCGCCCTTCGTCGCCCTGTCGGCCCATTCGGGCAAGGGCGTCGACCGGCTGATGCCGGCCGTTCTCGCTGCGCATGCGACCTGGTCGGTCAAGGTCAAGACCAAGGACCTGAACGACTGGCTGGCCATGGCCACCCAGAGGCATCCGCCCCCCGCCGTCGACGGCAAGCGGATCAAGACCAAATACATGGCCCAGACCAAGGCCCGGCCGCCCACCTTCGTGCTGTTCGCCAGCCGGGGCGGGGCCTTGCCGGACCATTACATCCGCTATCTGACCAACAGTCTGCGCGAGAGCTTCGACCTGCCGGGCACGCCGCTGCGGCTGACCGTCAAGGGCGGGTCCGACAACCCCTATGCGGCCGGCGGGGCCAAGTCCGGCCCCGAACGCTACAAGGGCGACGCCAAGACCGCGCCACGCGCCGTTCGCAAGAAGGCCGAGGAAGAGTCGCATCTGCCCGGCAAGGCGCTGGAGCAGAAGAAGACCCGCGTCGCCAAGCCGAGAATCATCGGGGCGGTCAAGAACAGTGCGTCCAAGAAAGCGGGCTCGTCCGTGGCGGTCCAGAAGGGCGCCCGCGGCGGGGCGAGGCAGGTGTCCCGGTCAGGCCGGGTGCGGACGGGGCAGAAGCACGCGCCGAAGAAGTAGGGGCGCGCGCGACATCTGCGTCCAAGGCGGAGCTTCACCAGTTTCCGGGATCCGGACCCGGACCGGGCTCGTCGACCCGCACGCGACCCGTTGCGGACGTTGAGAACGACCGCGTGCAATCCGCGTCTCGGTCAGGCAGCCGCTTGCGACATCATTCCGCCCGGGTCGATTGCGAACAAGCGACAGCATAAGGGGGCAACGATGAAATCGCGCCAACTTCTGGCGGCTGGTGTCGCCATGCCGCTCGTCTATCTCGCGACCCTCACGTTGGGCGTAGCTCTATTTCCGGGTTACCGCGTGCTGGAAGATCAGCCCAGCATTCTGGGAGGACCTGACGCGGCTCAGCCGGCCGCCTTCAATGCCGGACTGGTGCTGACTGGCGCGATGGGCGTTGCGGGCGCGATCGGCATCGCTGCGGCGGTGCAAGCTATCGCCAGAAACCCGGTTGTCGCTCTGATGGGCGGTCTTGCCGGACTATCGCTGCTGCTTGCCTCGGTCGGACTCGCCATGGCGGGAGTGTTTCCGCTTCCCAGCCCCCTCCACTATGGCTTCGGGCTCGCCACTTTCGGAGCTTTGACGCCCCTTCTTGGAGCCGTCGCCCTGTGGCGACCAGGTGGATCTGGAAAGGCAGCCCTCACGCTCGCTGGGCTCTTTTTACTGATTCTCGCCTTCGTCCTGACAGGGGCACCACCGCCGTTTGCGCCGGGCGTGTGCATGATGCTGAGTGCCAGCATACTTTGCCTCAACCTGCGCCAACGACAGTCGATGCAAGGCGCGAACGGCGTCCGCTGACCACCCGTAACAGACGTGCACAAAGTCCGCCGCCCGCGGTGGCGGCCACCCTTGTCGCCAGGGGGGGCGTCCTGCGTCCCAGGGCCTGTCCCGAAGATGACATCAGCCCCTCCACGGTTGTGTCCCGGCCCATCGCGCTTTAGCTGAGGCCTATGGAACGCGCCCTCGATCTCGGCACCCTGCAGGCCCTGCTGGAGCGGGCGCACGGACAGACCGTGGCCTGTGTCGGCGACCTGATGCTGGACCGCTATGTCTATGGCGACGTCAGCCGCATCTCGCCCGAGGCGCCGATCCCCGTCCTGCGCGCCCGACGCATGGTCGCCATGCCCGGCGGCGTGGGCAATGTGGCGCGGAATGTCGCCGCGCTGGGCGGCACCGCCCGGCTGGGCGGGGTGGTGGGCCAGGATCCAGCCGGGGCCGAGCTGACGGCGCTCGTCGCCGCCGAGGCCGGGATCGAGGACTTCATCGCCCGCACCGGCCCGGCCGGGACCATCGTCAAGACCCGCTATGTCTCGGGCGGCCAGCAGCTGATGCGGCTGGACGAGGAGGAGACCCTGGTCGGAGCCTTCGAGCGGGACGACGTCTATTCAGGCACTTCTGCCATTCTCCTGTCGGACTACGCCAAGGGCGTGGTCTCTGATCGGCTGATCCGGTCGGCGGTCTGGCAGGCGCAGAACGCGGGCATTCCTATCATCGTCGATCCGAAGGGCCGCGACTTCGCGCGCTACGGGGCCGTCGACGTCATCAAGCCCAATGCCTCGGAACTGGCCGGGGCCACCGGCCTGCCGGTCGGCACCGACGCCGAGATCGAGGCGGCCCTGACCGCGCTTCTGGCCGCCACGACCGCGAAGGCCCTCGTCGTCACCCGGGCCGGCAAGGGCATGAGCCTGATGCGGCGGGGCGAGCCGGTGCAGCATTTCCCCGGCCGGGCGCGCGAGGTGTTCGACGTCTCCGGGGCCGGCGACACCGGTCTGGCGGCCCTCGGGCTGGCGTTGGGGGCCGGGGCCTCGCTGGAGCAGGCGGTGCAGTTGGCCATCCTCGCCTCGGGCGTGGTGGTCGGCAAAAGCGGCACGGCCGTGGTCACCCCCGCCGAACTGATCGAGGCCGAGGTCAGCCAGCACGCCGGGGCGGCGCTGGCCAAGGTCACGGCCCTGGACGATCTGGTGGCCGAGGTCGAGGCCTGGCGGCGTCAGGGGCTCAGGATCGGCTTCACCAACGGCTGTTTCGACATCCTGCACCGGGGCCATGTCGCCTATCTGGCCCAGGCCCGGTCGTGGTGCGACCGGCTGGTGGTGGCGCTGAACACCGATGCCTCGGTGCGACGACTGAAGGGGGAGGGGCGGCCGGTCAATGATCTGGACAGCCGCGCCGTGGTCATCGGCGGCCTGGCCAGCGTCGACCGGGTCACGGCCTTTGACGACCCCACCCCGATCCGGCTGATCGAACGGCTGCGGCCCGATGTCCTGATCAAGGGGGCCGACTATACGCGCGAGGGCGTGGTCGGCGGCGATCTGGTCGAGAGCTGGGGTGGGGAGGTGCGGCTGGCCGCCTTCACCGACGGTCATTCCACCACCGGAACGATCGCCAAGATGCAGGGCGGAGCGGGCTGATGCGGCGCATGATCGTGGTCACTGGCGGGGCCGGCTTCATCGGCTCCAACATCGTCTCGCGCCTGTGCGCCGAGGACCGCCGGGACGTCGTCGTCTGCGACCGACTGGAGGACGCCAACCTTGGCAAATGGCGGAACCTCGCCAGATCGGCCATCGCCGACTTCTGGCAGCCGGAGGAACTGTTCCCCCAGCTGGAGCGGCACGCCGACCGGGTCAGCGCCGTCGTCCATATGGGAGCCATCTCCTCGACGACCGAGGCCGATGCCGACCTCATCCTGCGCACGAACTTCAGCCTCTCGCGCGACCTGTGGGACTGGTGCGCCCTGAACGACACCCGGCTGATCTACGCCTCCTCCGCAGCCACCTACGGCGACGGTACCGCTGGCTTCGAGGATGAGGACACGCTTGATGCGATCTCGCGGCTTCAGCCGCTAAACGCCTACGGTTATTCGAAGAAACTGTTCGACCAGTATGCGGTGCGCGAGGCGGCCCGCGACCATGCCCCGAAACAGTGGGCGGGGCTGAAGTTCTTCAACGTCTATGGCCCCAATGAGGGTCACAAGGGCGGGATGAAGTCGGTCATCGCCCAGATCTGGCCGAAGGTTTCAGCGGGCGAGCCCGTCAGCCTGTTCCGCTCCCACCACCCCGACTATGCCGACGGCGGCCAGCTGCGCGACTTCGTCTTCGTCGACGACGTGGTCGACATCGTCGACTGGCTGCTGTGCACCCCGACCGTCAGCGGCATCTTCAACGCCGGTTCGGGTCAGGCCCGGTCCTTCCTCGACCTGGCCCATGCCACCTTCGCCGCCGCCGGGCGCGAGCCGGCCGTGACCTATATCGACATGCCCGAGGTCATCCGCGACCGGTACCAGTATTTCACCGAGGCGCGGATGGACCGGATCCGGGCGCTCGGCTTCGACGGCCAGTCCACACCTCTGGAGGAAGGCGTCCGCCGCTACGTTCAGCAGTACCTGTCCCAGCCGGATCCCTATCGGTGAGCCGCATCCGCCTGACCCCTGGTCAATGGCTCGGGTGGCTGGGCATCACCCTGCTGTTTCTGGTCGCGGCGGCCGTCGCCGTCTGGCGCGGGGACATCCTGAAGGCCGGCCTGGACCCCCATATTCCTTTCCAGACCTATGATCCCCCGCCGGCTCCCGACTATGCCTCGGCCGAGGCCTGGGTCATGCGCGATGTCCGTGTGGCCGGGGCGGGCGAGGCGGCCGTCTTCTTCCTGCACTCCACCACTTTCGACGGCGGATCGGAGTGGAATGGCCCGATCGGCGATGCCCGGGCCGAGGCGTACCTGCAGCGGGTGGTCATCCCCAACTACGCCGGCCCCTTCGCCCGGGCCGGGGCCATCAGCCTGCCGCGCTACCGCCAGGCCTCGCTCTACACCCGCCTGACCCTGCGTGACGACGCCCGCGACGCCCGGGCCTTCGCCTATGGCGATGCGCTCGCGGCCTTCGACGCCTGGCTGGCCGCCCATCCGACCGGCCCCATCGTCCTCGCGGGCGTCGAACAGGGCGGCGAACTGATCGACCGGCTGGTGCGCGAGCGGGTCACCGCCGATCCGGCCCTGCAGGATCGCCTGGTCGCCGTCTATCTGATCGATGCCCTCGTCGCCGCCGACAGCCTGCCGCCGGCCGTCCCGGCCTGCGCCACCGCCACCCGCGTCGGCTGTGTCGTCGGCTGGTCCCAGGTCGATGAGGACAATGACGGCGCGGCCCGCCGGCGTCTGCGCCGGGCCCTCGTCTGGAACGACGCCGGACGGCTGGTTGATCTGGGGGACCGCCCGGCCCTGTGCGTCAATCCGGTCAGCGGCGCGGCCGACGGGACCGCTGTCCCCGCCCGCTTCCATCACGGCGCGGCCAATGCCACCGGTCTGGAATGGGGCGTCCGTCCTGCCTTCATCGACCGCGCCGTCGCCACGCAGTGCCGGAACGGCATCCTGCGCCACACCGAATTGACGACCGAGTCCTTCCGCGAGGTCGGCAACTGGGCCGATCGTCGAAAAGCGCGGCAATACAATCTGTTCTATGCTGATATTGAAGACGATGTCTCAAGGCGTTTGACCGTCTGGGCGGCGTCGCGCCCGACCTAGTCCAGCCCCGACTTTCCGGCCTTCCAGTCAAACAGCGCCTCCAGCACCTGCACCGCCTGCCCCCGCTCGGATGTCAGGTCCGGGTCCCGGCCCAGGACCAGCCGCGCATCGTCCGCCGCCGCCAGCATCAGCCCCCGGTGCCGCACCGGATCCGCGAACCGGTAGGCCGGGAAGCCGCTCTGCCGCAGCCCCAGAGGATCGCCCCCGCCGCGCAGCCGGAAATCCTCTTCCGCGATCTCGAACCCGTCCTCGGTCCGCCGCAGCGTCTCCAGCCGCTCGCGCGCCGTATCCCCCAGCCCGCCGTCCGCCCCGCCGTACAGCAGGATACAGGCGCTGGTCTTTGCCCCCCGGCCGACCCGCCCGCGCAGCTGATGCAGCTGGGCCAGGCCGAACCGGTCCGCATGCTCGATCACCATGATGGTCGCATTGGGCACATCGACCCCGACCTCGACCACGGTCGTGGCCACCAGCACAGGCAGCCGCCCGTCGGCGAAGTCGGCCATCACCGCCTCGCGCTCGGCCCCCGGCATCTGGCCGTGGGCCAGCCCCACCTCGATCCCGAGCCCCTCGCGCAGGGCCACGGCCCGTTCCTCGGCCGCCGCCAGATCACTGACCTCGGATTCGGCCACCAGCGGACAGATCCAGTAGGCCTGCGCCCCCGCCTCGACCGCCGCCTTGAGCCGCCCGGCCACCTCGCCGATGCGCGCCAGCGGCAGCACCGCCGTGGCCACAGGGGTGCGCCCCGGCGGCTTCTCGGTCAGCCGGCTGACCTCCAGCTCGCCATACTGGGTCAGCTCCAGGGTGCGCGGGATCGGCGTCGCCGACATGGTCAGCAGATGTACGCCCCCGATCCGCGGATCCCCCTTGGCCTGCAGCCGCGCCCGCTCGCCGACCCCGAACCGGTGCTGTTCGTCGATCACGGCCAGCGCCAGCCGGTCGAACCGCACCGCGTCCTGGAACAGGGCATGGGTGCCGATCGCGATCCGCGCCGCGCCCGAGGCCAGCGCCCCCAGCCGCTCGCGCCGCTCGGCCGGGGTGTCGCGTCCGGTCAGCAGGATGGTCGGGGCTCCCGCCGCCTCCAGCAGCGGCCCCAGCCTTTGGAAATGCTGCCGCGCCAGGATCTCGGTCGGGGCCATCAGGGCGGCCTGGAAGCCGGCCCCGGCCGCATCGGCCATGGCCAGGGCCGCCACCGCCGTCTTGCCCGACCCCACATCGCCCTGCAGCAGCCGCCCCATCTGTTCGCCCGAGGCCAGATCGCCACGGATTTCCTCCAGCGCGCGGCCTTGCGCCCCCGTGAGGGTGAAGGGCAGGGCGGTTTGCAGCGCGTCCGACAGGGCCCCCGGCCGGATCACCGGGGCCGGGGTGATCCGCCGCGCGCGGCGCCGCCGGGCCAGCGCCAGCTGGTGGGCCAGCAGTTCGTCATAGGCCAGCCGCTCCCGCGCCGGGCTGTCGGGCGACAGGTCGGCCTCGCCCGTCGGCCCATGCAGGGCCTGCAGCGCCGCGTGCCAGCCGGGCCAGCGCCGTTTCTCGATCCACGCCGGGTCCTGCCATTCGGCCGGGTCGGGGGCCAGGGCCAGCGCCCCCTGGGCCAGTTTGCGCACCACCCGCGAGGTCAGGCCGGCCGTGGCCGGATAGACCGGTTCGATCGCCGGGATCTCCTCGCCCTTGTCCAGCGGCACGATCCAGTCCGGATGCACGATCTGGACCTCGCCGTTGAACCGCTCGACCTTGCCCGACACCAGCCGCCGCTCGCCGCGGGGCAGCTGCCGGTCGATGTGCGGCGGACTGCCCCCGAACCAGATCAGGTGGACAAAGCCCGTGTCATCACTGGCCCGCACCTTCAGCGGGGCCCCCGGCCGTCCGGGCACGATCATCCGGTCCACGATCACATCGAAGATCCCGACCTCGCCCTCGATGGCATCGGCCGCCTTCGTGTGTCGCCGGGCGATCACCCCCACCGGCCCCAGGAACAGAACGTCGCGCACCAGCGGCCCGGCCAGCTTCTGCACCAGCGGCAGGGTGCGCGGCCCCACCCCCTTCAGGGTGGCGACCTCGGCGAACAGGGGAAAGAGAATCTGGGGCCGCATGACTGCGTCAGCTTAGACGCCGCCGTGGCGCTGGCGAAACGCCCTCCGGACCGCTATCTGCTGCATCCCAACGAATGAATGGACCGGGCAAGGATTCTTGTGGCCGATAACAATGCGCGTGCCGATACCCCGCCGACCGACGCCGCCCGCGAACAGCGGCTGGGCCGGATCACCTTCCGGGCCTGGCGGCGCGGCTTCCGCGAGGCCGATCTGGTGCTGGGCCCCTTCATGGAACGCGAGGGTGCCGGCCTGAGCGACGCCGAGCTGGACCAGTTCGAGGCCCTGCTGGCGCAGGACAACGACCACGAGCTCTACGCCTGGATCATCGAGACCCAGCCCACGCCGCCCGAGCACGACACCCCCCTGATGCAGAAACTCCGGGCCTTCATGCGCGCCCATGTCGCCGCGGTCGTGGCCCAGGGGGCCGGCTGATGGACGGAGCCAGTCTGGACCGGCGCACGGATCACGACCTCGGCGGCGCGCCCGAGGGTCTGGACGCCCTGATCGTCGCCGAGCGGCTGAAGGCCTCGGGCGGGCTGGGCGTCTTCGTGGCCCGTGACTTCTCGCGTTCGGCCACCTTTGCCCAGGCCTTCCGCTTCTTCGCCGCGGACATTCCGATCCTTGAGTTTCCGGCCTGGGATTGCCTGCCCTATGACCGGCTCAGCCCGACCTCGGGCGTCTCGGCCGAGCGGATGGCGGCCCTGACGGCGCTCGCGCGCCGCGACGCGGACGACCGCACGCCGTTGCTTCTGATCACAACCGTCGCCTCGGCCCTGCAGCGCACGCCGCCGCGAGAGGTGACCACCTCCGCCGGCTTTGACGCGCTCGTGGGCCGCGAGCTCGATACCGCCGCGCTGGAAGCCTATTTCACGACCAACGGCTATATGCGCGCCTCCACCGTAAACGAGCGCGGCGAATATGCCGTGCGGGGCGGGGTCATCGACGTCTTCCCGCCGGGGTTCGAGGAGCCGGTCCGGCTCGACATGTTTGGCTCCGAGCTGGAGTCGATCCGCACCTTCGACCCGGCGACCCAGCGCTCCACCGGCCAGAAGCGCGACATCGCCCTGTCCCCCGTGTCCGAGGCCCTGCTGAACGCCGACACCATCAGCCAATTCCGCACCGGCTATCTGAACCTGTTCGGGGCTCCGGGCGACGACCCTCTCTATGCCGCCGTCAGCGAGGGGGCCCGGCGTCAGGGCATGGAGCACTGGCTGCCGCTGCTCTATCCGCAGCTGGAATCCCTGTTCGACTATCTGCCCGAGCGGGCCACGATCTTCCTCGACCATCAGGCCGAGGCCGCCCGGGCCGAACGCTGGGCCCTGACCCGCGACGCCTGGGAGGCCCGTCAGGAGGCGGCGAAGGCCCAGCCCGGCAAGGGCGGGGGAGGGGCCGCCAACCGCGCCCTCGCGCCCGATCGCCTCTATCTGCCCGAGGCCGACTGGAACTCGGCCCTTGCCGGCCGCGCGGTCCGCCGTCTGTCGCCTTTTGATTCCGCGACCGAGGACGCCGGCGGCCGTCTGGGCCGCTCCTTCGCCGGCGAACGGGCCCAGGACAGCGTCAATCTGTTCGAGGCCGTCGCTGCCCATGCCGCCGACATGAAGGCGGCGGGCAAGCGCGTTCTGTTCGCGTCCTGGACCGAGGGCTCCTCGGACCGGCTGGGCGTCATGCTGACCGATCACGGCCTCGATCATGTGGTTGCGGTCCGCGACTGGGCCGACGTCCAGAAAGCGTCGAAGGACCTGATTCTGCGCGCCGTCCTGCCGGTCGAGCACGGCTTCACGACCGACCAGATCGCGGTCATCTCCGAGACCGACATCCTCGGCGACCGGCTGGCGCGGCCCAAGCGCAAGCGCCGCGCCTCCAACTTCCTCGCCGAGGCCTCGGCCCTGACCACGGGCGATCTGGTCGTCCACCTCGACCACGGCATCGGGCGCTACGAGGGCCTCCGCACCCTCGAGATCCAGGAGGCGCCCCACGACTGCCTCGAGCTCCTGTATGCCGGTGAGAGCAAACTCTATCTGCCGGTTGAAAACATTGATCTTCTGACCCGATACGGCTCGGAGTCCGACGGCGTCCAGCTGGATCGGCTGGGCGGCGCGGGCTGGCAGGGCCGCAAGGCCAAGGCGAAAGCGCGGCTGCGCGACATGGCCGAGGGTCTGATCGCCCTGGCCGCCAAACGCGCCCTGCGGGTGGGGGATGCCATCACCCCGCCGCACGGCCTGTTCGACGAATTCTGCGCCCGCTTCCCCTATGAGGAGACGGACGACCAGCTCAACGCCATCGGCGATGTGCTGGAGGATCTCGGCAAGGGCGTGCCGATGGACCGCCTCATCTGCGGCGACGTCGGCTTCGGCAAGACCGAGGTGGCCATCCGCGCGGCCTTCGTCGTGGCCATGACGGGGCAACAGGTCGCCATCGTCTGCCCGACGACCCTTCTGGCGCGCCAGCACTTCAAGACCTTCTCGGAACGGTTCGCCGGCTGGCCCGTCACGGTGCGCCATCTGTCGCGGATGGTGACGGCGAAAGACGCCGCGGAAACCAGGGCGGGTCTCAAGACCGGTCAGTTCGAGATCGTGGTCGGCACCCACGCCGTCCTGGCCGAACAGGTCGCCTTCAAGGACCTGGGCCTCGTCATCGTCGACGAGGAGCAGCACTTCGGGGTCAAGCACAAGGAGAAGCTCAAGAGCCTCCGTGCCGATGTGCACCTGCTGACCCTGACCGCCACCCCGATCCCGCGCACCCTGCAGATGGCCCTGTCGGGCATCCGCGAGATGTCGATCATCGCCACCCCGCCGGTCGACCGTCTGGCCGTGCGCACCTATGTCGCGCCCTGGGATGCGGTCATGGTGCGCGAAGCCCTGCTGCGCGAGAAATACCGCGGCGGTCAGGCCTTCTATGTCTGTCCGCGCCTGTCCGACCTGCCCGAGATCGAGCGGTTCCTGCGCGAGCAGGTGCCCGAGATCAAATTCGTGGTCGGCCACGGCCAGATGAGCCCGACCCAGCTGGAAGACGTGATGAGCGCCTTCTACGACGGCAGCTACGATGTGCTGGTCTCGACCACCATCGTTGAAAGCGGCATCGACATTCCGACCGCCAACACATTGATCGTGCACCGGGCGGACATGTTCGGCCTGGCCCAGCTGCACCAGATCCGCGGCCGGATCGGACGCTCCAAGGCCCGCGCCTTCGCCTATCTGACCACCGATGCGTCGAAACCCATGACCCTGTCGGCCGAGCGCCGGCTGCAGGTGCTTCAGTCGCTGGACAATCTGGGGGCCGGTTTCCAGCTGGCCAGCCACGATCTGGACCAGCGCGGCGGCGGCAATCTGCTGGGCGACGAACAGTCCGGCCATATCCGCGAGGTCGGGGTCGAACTGTACCAGCAGATGCTGGAGGATGCGGTGGCCGAGCTGCGCCAGAACGGCGAGGGCGGGGTTATCGATCGCGGCTGGTCCCCGGCCATCAATGTCGGCGCGGCCGTATTGATTCCAGAGGATTACGTCTCGGACCTCAATGTCCGTCTCAGCCTGTATCGCCGTCTCTCGGACGCGGAGAAGACCGAGGAGCGCGAGGCCCTGGCCGCCGAACTGATCGACCGGTTCGGCCCCCTGCCGGACGAGGCCAAACAGCTGCTGCGCATCGTGGGCATCAAGGCCAGCTGCAAGACGGCCTGTATCGAGCGCATCGATATCGGGCCCAAGGGCTGCGTCCTGACCCTGCGCGACAACCGCTTCCCGAACCCCGGCGGTCTGGTCGGCCTGATCCAGAAGAACCACGCGACGTGGAAGATCCGGCCGGACCAGAAGATCGTGGTCAAGGGCGACTGGCCCACGCCCGAGGATCGTCTGAAGGTCGCCGAGCGGATCACCACCGATCTGGCGCGGGTGGCGGGGGCCTGACTCCCGCCCGTCAGACGGCGGTGGCCAGCGCTTCGCGCGAGGCCTGAAGGTCGCTGGAGGCGCGTTCCAGCACCGCGCCCGCGGATTCTCCCGGCGTCAGTTCGGCCACTCCGACGCTGAACTCCACCACGAAGGGGGACCGTTCGGACCCGGCGTCGAAGGCGGTGCAGCCGATGACGGCTGCGATCCGTTCGGCCGCCAGCCGCGCCGCCGCCGCATGGGTGGCGGGCAGGGCGAGGGCGAACACCTCGGGGGCCAGCCGCGCGGCCGTGTCCTCCACCCGCACGAGCCGGGACACCATGGCCCCGATCTGGGGCATGGCCCGCTCCAGCCAGCCGCCGGGCCGGGCCAGGGCCACGGCGTCCGTCTCCGCAACCCGGAGCACGCACACCGACAGGGGGCGCCGGCGTGCCGTCGCGGCCTCGGCCACGCGGCCGAGGTGGCTGGCGAACAGATTGCGGCTGAACAGGCCGGTCGACGGGTCCATGATCCCCGCGCCGCGCGCCAACTCGAGCGCCTTGCGGATGGCGAGGTGGTGCCGGTAGGTCCGGGCCAGCGCCAGAACCCGCGCGGCCGTCTCCGGCTCCGGCGTATCGGCGGCCGCGACCTCCGAAAAGCCTCTCGTATAGAGCTCGCTCAGATCGATCTCGCCCTCGGACCGCAGATAGAGGGCCAGCGGGATATGATACAGCCGTGTGTTCCGCTTCATGCCCGAGGCGATCGACAGGGCCGGCGCATGATCCGGCGCACCCCACAGCACGGCGGCGTCGAACGTCGTCTCGTGCAGATAGTCGAAGGCCGTATAGGGCGTCGGCGCGGCCACCACCTCGGCCCCCGCCGCCTGAAGCGTGTTCGACAGGGCGATGAAGCGGTGGTCGGGGGCTCCGGCGATCAGGACGCGGATCGGGCTGGGGTCCGGCAGGCCGGGATCCAGGGCCGCCCCATGCAGGGCGAAGGTCGCCTGGCGGAGCCGGAACTCCTCCTCGACGATCGCGGCGCGGACCAGCTGTTCCAGCCGCAGCGCCGTCTGGGCCGGATGCGGGGTCCGGGCCATGGTCAGGTCAAACGCCGGATTTCCGGCGAGGTCGATGATTCCCGGCCCGAGGGCGATCAGGGGCAGCCGCCGCGCCCCCGCCGCCCGGCGCAGGGCCTCCGGCAGGGCGTCGATCTCCGGGTGGCCGGCGTCAAGGATCGCCGCATCCAGCGTCAGGTCGCCGAGGGCTGTGATGGCTCCCGCGCCGCTCCGCGCGGTCAGCGTCCGCCAGCCGAGGGCATCCAGACCGCGACACAGTTCGGCAACCTGCTCATCGGTCTCGGCGACGACCAGAACGCGTGGATTCGAGTTCAAGATCGACGTCTCCCCATGCGCGGAAGCGGTGGACTCCTCGACGCGCGATTCAGCGTGACCATACCGACCCGGCCCCCTACGGCGCAACGGCTCATGTGCATGTCGGCCGGTGTCCGACCGGCCGCCGACTTCCAAAGCGACGATTTTCGGCTAGGGTCGCGCTTTGGGCTGCGGCGAGAACGGGTTTGACTGACGGGCACCAGGAGATGACGTCGCCCGGCTTCTGGGCGCGGCTCTCAAGTCGGGCGTTCGCCCGCAGCTGGGGGCGCGATGTCATGCTCTACACCGGCGGGGTGTCGTTCTTCGCCCTGCTGGCCGTGTTTCCCGCCATCGCCATCCTCATCGGTTTCTACAAGGCGGTGCTGTCCATCAGCCAGGTCAGCGAACAGGCGGCCGCCCTGGCCGACGTCCTGCCCCATGCCGCCCGGACCATCTTCCGCGCCGAGATTGAACGGCTGGCCGGAACCTCCGCCAGCACCGTCTCGGCCCAGAGCGCCTTCGCCCTGGTCGTCGGGGCCTATGCCGCCCACAGGGGATTCAAGGCTTTGCTGGCGGGACTGAACCTGATTCATGACGAGACAGAGCCGCACGGCTTCTTCCGCTTCAACCTGCTGGCCTTCTTCGTCGCCCTGGTCGCCTTCGCCCTGTTCACCGTCGTGTCGGGGGGCGTGGTCACCGCCCGGCTGCTGGAGCACGCTGCGCCCGTGGCGGCCGGGGGCGGCTTCCCGCTGGAGGGCCTGCTGCCGGCCGTAGGTCTCGCCCTGGGCCTGACCCTCCTCTACCGCTACGCCATGTCCCACCGCGATCCCGTCGCCTGGCGACCGGCCATCGCAGGCGGAGTGGTGGCCACCCTGCTGTCGATGATCTCGTCGTGGCTGTGCGCCATCTATGTCGAGCAGATCGCCCAGCTGGGGGCCACCTACGGCTCCGTCGGGGCGGTCGTGGTGCTGCTCATCTGGCTGTCGTGGAACGTCAACGCCATCTTCTACGGCGGAGCCTTCGCCACCGAGATGGAGATTGCCGACCGGGCCGCCGGGGCCCCCGAGATCACGCCCGAGACCAGTCCGTCCGTGGTCAACCTGTCGGAGCGGCGGGCCTCCCGACGGTGATTCGCAGGACGTCGCCGTCCTCGGTGATGTCCAGCACCCGCCCGCCCAGTTCCGCCATCAGGAAGGGCACATCGATTCGCGCCATCGGATCGGTCGCCAGCAATACCAGCGTCTCCGCGCCGGACCCGTCCATCAGCGCCTTGCGCAGCCTCAGACTGGGCACCGGACAGCGGTGACCCCGCGCATCGACGACCCTCGGCCCGGGATTGCTCATCCCGGTTCGCAGGCTGTACGCAGCATCTGCAGCGCCACCCGCACACTGGCCAGCCGGACGGCCTCGCGCCCGATGTCGCCGAACGACCGCACTGCATGATCGACCCCGGCGGGCGAGGCGCAGGCGAAATGGACCCGACCCACCGGCTTGTCCGCCGTCCCGCCGCCCGGCCCGGCCACCCCGGTGATCGACACCGCCAGATCGCCCCCGGCCCGGTCCCGCGCCCCCGAGGCCATGGCCCGGGCCACCGCCTCCGACACCGCGCCATGATCGACGATCAGCCCCGCCGGAACTCCCAGCAGGGCGGACTTGGCGGCATTGCTGTAGGTCACGAAGCCGCGGTCGACCACGGCCGACGACCCCGCCACGGCCGTCAGCGCTCCGGCCACCAGCCCGCCCGTGCAACTTTCCGCCGTCGCCACGGTCCAGCCGCGGGCCGCCGCCCCGGCGATCACCGCGCTGGCAAGATCGTGAATGTCGTCTGGGAACATCGGCCTTTCCGAACCGGTCGCGAGTCGCGATAGAGTGAGGCTCACGCGCGGGTCTGTCGACCGGTCGGCGACACCCCGGGACCCTCATGAGCGACACCGCCCTGCCGCAGGCCACCGACCGCCCCGCCGGCGACGCGCCTGCCGACCGGGTGACGCCGGCCCTGTTCGCCCTGGCCATCTTCACCTCGGCGGCCCTGGTGTTCGTGGTCCAGCCCATGGTGACCAAACTGGTCCTGCCCATGCTGGGCGGATCCCCGGCCGTCTGGAACACCGCCATGGTCTTCTTCCAGACCGCGCTTCTGGCCGGCTATGCCTATGCCCATCTGCTGCAGCGACTGTCGTCGCTGCGCGGCCAGGTCCTCGTCCATCTGGCCCTGCTGGCCCTGGCCGCCCTGTTCCTGCCCCTGCGCATCAACGGCCTGCTGGGCGATCCGGCCCCGGAGGCCCCCATCGGCTGGCTGCTGGCCACCCTGGCCCTGTCGGTGGGGGCCCCCTTCGCCGTCCTGTCCGCCACCGCGCCCCTGCTTCAGGCCTGGTATGCCCGGGTTCGCGCCGGCCATGCGGATGGCCAGAACCCCTATGTTCTCTATGCCGCCTCCAACCTCGGCAGCTTCCTGGCCCTGCTGGCCTATCCCGTCCTGATCGAGCCGCTGGCCAGCCTGTCCGGTCAGCGCACCGGCTGGAGCGGGGGCTATGGCCTGTTCATGCTGATGATCGTTGGCCTCGCTGTCCTCGCCTGGCGCCGGCGCGAGGCGGGCACGACCGGCGCTCCGGCCCTGCCGGCCAATCCGCCCCTCGGCTGGCGCGACCGCGGCGTGCTGGTCCTGCTGGCCGCCGCCCCGTCCAGCCTGATGCTGGGCGTGACCAGCCACCTGTCGACCGACGTCGCCTCGGCCCCCTTTCTCTGGGTCGTGCCCCTGGCCCTCTATCTGCTGACCTTCGTCATCGCCTTCCAGGCCCGGCCCCTGATCCCCCTGCCGATCACCCTGGTGATCTCCGCCGCGCTCGGTCTGGTCTGTATCGGCTTCACCGCCTTCCGGACCGGGGCCTGGCCGATGATGTTCGGCCTGCATCTGGCGACCTTCTTCTTCCTCGCCCTCATGTGTCACCAGAGGCTGGCTGCGCGACGCCCGCCCCCCGACCGGCTGACGGAGTTCTATCTGCTGATGTCGCTGGGCGGGGTGGTCGGGGGGGCCTTCACGGCCCTGCTGGCCCCGGTGATCTTCGACGCGGTGTGGGAGTATCCGCTGGTGCTGGTGCTGGTCGGTCTGGCGCGCCCGCTGGACCCGGCCCCGATCCGCAACCGCGAGGTCTATCTGTTCGTCGCGGCGGCGATCCTGAGCGCAACGCCGCCCATGCTGTCGGCCATGTTCCAGGTCGACTGGGACTTCGCCTGGTGGTTCAGCCGCAATGTCACCGCCGACATGCCGCGCTTCACCCAGATGGTCCTGGTCGGACCGATGATCGTGGCCTTCCTGCTGCGCGACCGCCCGCTGGCCTTCGTCGCCATCGCCGCCATGATCGCCCTGTCGACCCAGTATATCGCCCGCGGCTATGACGCCGCCTTCACCGACCGCAGCTTCTTCGGCGTCATGAAGGTCGGCCTGTCGCAGGATGACCGTCTCGGCGGACAGGTCCATGTGCTGATGCACGGCACCACCCTGCATGGGGCTCAGCCGCGCGATCCCGCCTTCGCCTGCATGCCGACCCTCTACTATGCGCCGACCACCCCCATCGGTCAGGCGACCCAGACGCTTCAGGTGCGCCGCCCGGGCCTGAACATCGGCGTGGTCGGCCTCGGCACCGGGGCCATGGCCGGCTACAAGCGGGCCGCCGACCGCATGACCTTCTTCGAGATCGATCCCCTCATCGACCGGCTGGCCCGCGACCCGCAGTGGTTCACCTTCATCTCCGACTGCGCCGACGGGCCGGTGCGCACGGTGCTCGGCGACGCCCGGCTGACCATGGCCGACGAGCGGGCAGGGACCTACGACCTGCTGGTCATTGATGCCTTCTCATCCGACGCCGTGCCGACCCATCTGCTGACGGTCGAGGCGATCGCCGGCTATCTGGCCCTGCTGAAGCCGGACGGCGTGGTGGTCCTCCATCTGTCGAACCGCAACCTCGACATCACCCGGCCGGCTGCTGCTGCTGCCCGGGCGCTGGGGGCCGCCCATCTGCACCAGATCTATGGCGAGCGGCCGGACCAGCCCGACATGGCCGAGGCCTCGACCGAGGTGCTGATCCTGTCACCGACCGAGGCGGGTCTGGCCGACTTCCGGCGCCAGATCGGCTGGGGGATCCTGGACGAGACCGAGGTCCGCCCCTGGACCGACGACTATGTGAACCTGTTCGGCTCGCTGTGGCGGCACTTCAGGAGCTGACGCCGCCTCACCCCGCGACCGGCAGCTCGATCATCGCGATGGCCGAGGCCGCCAGACCTTCCTCGCGCCCGGTGAACCCCATGCCCTCCATGGTCGTGGCCTTCACGCTGACCGCGTCCAGCGGCAGCGCCAGGATCTGCGCCAGCCGCTCGCGCATGGCCTGCCGGTGAGGTTTCACCTTCGGCCGCTCGCAGATCAGGGTTACGTCCACATTGACCAGCCGCCCGCCGCGCGCGGTCAGCCGCTCGACCGCGGCGATCAGGAACTGGTCGGACGCCGCCCCCTTCCACTGCGGATCGGTGGGCGGGAAATGGTCGCCGATGTCGCCATCGCCCATGGCCCCCAGAATGGCGTCCGTCAGGGCGTGCAACCCGGCGTCCGCATCCGAATGGCCGATCAGGGACCGGTCGTGGGCGATCGGCACGCCGCACAGCCAGACGGTGTCGCCCGGCCCCCAGCGATGGGCGTCAAAGCCCTGACCCACGCGGCTGTGGCGGGCGATCAGTGTTTCAGCCATGGCAAAATCCTCCGGCCAGGTCAGTTTCATCAGCCGGGGATCACCCTCGACCAGTCTCACATGCCCCCCGTCCTGCTCGACCACGGCGGCGTCATCGGTTGGCACCTGTCCGCCGGGCCAGACGGCATAGGCGGCCCGCAGCCGGTCGGCGCGGAACGCCTGCGGCGTCTGCGCCCGCCACAGCCCGGCCCGGTCGACCGTCGCCTCGATCCCGTCCGCACCCTTGCGCTTGACCGTGTCTGTCAGGGGCAGGGCGGCGATGGCTCCGTCCGCACCGTCGAGGGCGGCCAGCAGCCGCGCCACGATCGTGGCCGATACGAAGGGCCGCGCGGCGTCGTGAACCAGCACCGGCCGACCCGCGTCCCCGGTCAGGGCCTTCAGGCCGGCCATCACCGAATCGGACCGTTCGGCCCCGCCGGCGACGGCGCGCCAGCCCGACAGCCCGGCCAGGGCCGCATCGGCGCGGGGCAGGGCGTCGGCCGCGACCACGACGACCACCTCATCGGCCCCGGCGGCCAACAGGGCCTCGACCGACCAGCGCACGACCGGCCGGCCCCCCAGCGACCGCCATTGCTTGTCTCCGCCGGCCCGGGACCCGGAGCCGGCCGCGACCACGATTGCTGCAAACCTCATGTCCGCCTTCTAGGGGCCATGATGGCGGTTGACGAGAGGCTAGGCTTGGCGTGTTGACGGACCCATGAGCGCAGGACTTCAAATCGGCGACGTCGCCATTCCCGGCCGGGTGCTGATGGCCCCCATGACCGGGATCACGGACCTGCCGTTCCGGCAATTGGCCAGCCGTCTGGGCGCGGCCTATGTCGCCACCGAGATGGTCGCCTCGGCCGAGCTGGCGCGGGGCCGTCCCGACGTGGTCCGGCGCGCCGCCGTGGGTGACGGCCTGCCCCTGACGGTGATCCAGCTGGTCGGCCGCGATCCCGCAGCGATGGCCCAGGGGGCGCACATGGCCGAGGCCGCGGGCGCCGACATCGTCGATCTCAACTTCGGCTGCCCGGCCAAGGAGGTCACGGGCTCGGCCTCGGGCTCGGCCCTGATGCGGACCCCCGACCTGGCCGGCCGGATCATGGCGGCGGTCGTGGCGGCCACGTCGCGCCCCGTGACCGTGAAGATGCGTCTGGGCTGGGACGACGCCAGCCGCAACGCCCCCGACATGGCCCGCCGCGCCGAGGACCTCGGGGTCCGGGCCGTCACCGTCCACGGCCGCACCCGCCAGCAATTCTACACCGGCAAGGCCGACTGGGAGGCGGTGGGTCTGGTCAAGGCCGCTGTTTCCATTCCCGTCATCGTCAACGGCGACATTCTGACGGCCGGGGACGCGCGCGAGGCGCTGGACCGGTCCGGGGCCGATGCCCTCATGCTGGGGCGCGGCGTCTATGGCCGGCCCTGGCTGGCCGCGCACCTCGACCGGGCCCTTGCCCACGGTGTGGTTCTGGAGGAACCGGACCGCGCCGAACGGCTGGAGATCGTCCTCGAACACATGGCCGGATCGCTGGCCTTCTACGGGCCGGGCCTCGGACTGAAGATGTTCCGCAAACACCTCGGCTGGTATGTCGAACAGGCCCCATGGCCCGCCGATCCCGACGCCCGTCGCACCGCCAAGGCCCGTCTCTGTCGGCTGGACGACCCGGAACAGGTCGCAGGGGCCCTCGCGGCGCTCTGGGACCCGACAGGGTCGCAGCATTTGCGCAACTGCGCTGTTGAGTTTTCGCCACAGGTGGCGGAAGCTGGAGCGGCATGAAGGACACAGGGGCTCCAGATCAAGGCCGGGAGGGCGAAACCTCTCTCTGGGACCGGATGGGCGACGGCCGTGCCCGCGCGGCCTTCGGCGCGGCCTATGCCCTCGCCTTCCTGATTACGGCCGCAGCGATCTGGCTGGTGGCGCTCGCCCCGGGGGCCAGTGGCGGGGGCGACGCCCGGTCCGCGGCCAGCCGGGCCGTGCTCTCGATCCTGCTGATCAACCTCCTGCTGATCGGGGGACTGGCCGCCATTATCGGTGGGCGCGTGATGCGGCTCGCCCGGCATCGGCGTGAGGATCCGGGAGCCCGCCTGCATCTGCGCTTCGTGGCGCTCTTCTCGGGCGTGGCCCTGGTCCCGGCCGTCCTGATCGCCCTTGTGTTCGGCGTGCTGGTCAATCGCGGTGTCGATCAGTGGTTCAGCCAGAACGTCAGTTCGGCGGTCGAAAACGGGGCCACGATCGGTCGGGCCTATGTCGACGACGTCGGTGGCGGACTGGACCGTGATCTGAACATCATGGCCATCGAGCTGGGCGGGGTCCGCGACATCTTCGACAATCGCATCCAGTTCTCGGGGGCCCTGACCCAGATTGCCGACTTCTTCGGCTACCCCGCGGTCTACATTCTCAACGGCGAGGGGCAGGTGCTGGCCCAGGGCGTCCTGCCTGGCGCGCCGCCCTATGTCGCCCCGCCGCGCGGTGTGTTCGAGACCGCAGCCGAGGGCCAGGACGCACCGGTCACGGTGACGGAGCGCCCCGACACCGTCCGTGCGGTCTTTCCGCTGCCCGACTATGGCGACGCCTATCTCTATGTTGTGCGCCCGCTTGCGCCCGGCATCGTCGAGCGCATGCGCAACAGCGAGGAGTCCATCGTCAGCTACCGGCTGGCCGAGGAGAGCCGGGCGCGAATCCAGGCCGCCTTCGCCCTCAGCTATCTGGAGACGGCCCTGCTGGTGCTCGTCGGCGCGGTCTGGCTGGGCATGTCGGCCGCCAGCGCCATCTCGGCCCCCATCGGACGGCTGGTCAAGGCGGCCGACCAGGTCGCGGCCGGAGATCTGACAGCCCGGGTCGACGGGCAGGGGGCCCCGGGCGAGATCGCCGCCCTGTCCGAGGCCTTTAACCGGATGACCGGCGACCTCCAGGCCCAGCAGGCCGCGCTCAAGACCGCCAGCGACGACGCCCAGGACCGCAGCCGCTTCATCGAGACCGTCCTGTCCGGGGTCTCCGCCGGTGTCATCGGGCTGGACAAGCGCGGACGGATTTCCGCGATCAATGACAGTGCCCTGCAGCTGCTTTCGATCTCCGAACTTGAAGTGCGCGGTCAGGCCCTGGCCGAGGTCGCTCCCGAACTGGAGGAGCTGGTCCGCCGGGTCGAGGCCCACATCGAGGAGGACATCGACGTCTCCCGCGAGGGCGAGACCCGCCGTCTGCGCGTCCGCATTGAGAGCGGGGTGGGCGGCGAGATGGTCCTCACCTTCGATGACATCACCCGGCTGGTGACGGCCCAGCGCAATGCCGCCTGGCGCGACGTCGCCCGCCGCATCGCCCACGAGATCAAGAACCCCCTGACCCCCATCCAGCTGTCGGCCGAGCGGCTGAAGCGCAAATACCGGTCCCGCATCGGCGACGACGTCGAGATCTTCGATCGCTGCACCGACACCATCATCCGCCAGGTCGGCGACATCGGCCGGATGGTGGACGAGTTCTCCTCCTTCGCCCGCATGCCCACGCCCCGGTTCACGCTCGAGAACCCCGCCGAACTGCTGCGCGAGGCCGTCTTCGCCCAGCGGGTGGCCAGCCCGGGCCTGTCGGTGGAGCTCATCGAGCCCCTGCCGCGGGCCGAGCTGCGCTGCGACGGCCGCATGGTTGGCCAGGCCCTCGCCAACATCCTCAAGAACGCGGGCGAGGCCGTCTCCGCCCGCCGCGCCGGGGTCGACAGCGAGGCCACCGCCATCATCGCCCGGCTGGAGATCGAGAACGACCTCGCCACCTTCATCGTCGAGGACGACGGCAAGGGCCTGCCCGTCCGCGACCGCGACCGCCTGACCGAGCCCTATGTCACCACCCGCGAAAAGGGCACCGGTCTCGGCCTCGCGATCGTGAAGCGCATCTGCGAGGACCACGGCGGCGAACTGAAACTGTCCGATGCCGACAGTCTGGGCGGTGCCAAAATCTGTCTGATCTTTCCCCTCAACCCTAACAGTACAGCCAGCCGCGCTGCCGAGTCGCAGGACTCCGGTGCCCTGGCCCGTGAATAGCGAGGCGATATGCGTTCGACCGGAGCCGACATCCTTGTCGTCGATGACGAGGCCGACATCCGCGACCTGGTCTCGGGCCTGCTCGAGGACGAGGGCCACGCCGTGCGCGTGGCCTCCAGTTCCGAAGAGGCCCTGGCCGGCATCAAGGCCCGAAAGCCGTCCCTGATCGTCCTCGACATCTGGATGCAGGGCGGGGGGATGGACGGGCTGGAGCTTCTCGATCTGGTCAAGACCCTGGATGCCGACCTGCCGGTCGTCATGATCTCCGGCCACGGCAATATCGAGACCGCCGTCAGCGCCCTCAAGCGCGGGGCCTATGACTTCATCGAAAAGCCCTTCAAGTCCGATCGCCTCGTGGTCGTCATCGAGCGGGCCCTGGAGGCCGCCTCGCTGAAGCGCGAGAACCGCCGCCTGCGGGCCCAGACCATGACCCCGACCGGCCTGATCGGCCGCTCCGCCGCCGCCCAGGTCCTGCGCACCACCATCACAAAGGTCGCCCCCGCCAACAGCCGCGTCCTGATCTCGGGCCCGCCCGGCTCGGGCAAGGAACTGGTCGCGCGCCAGATCCACGAGGCCAGCCCCCGCGCCCGCGCCGAGTTCGTCGCCATCTCCGCCGCCGGCATGACGCCCGAGCGTCTCGACCTCGAACTGTTCGGCGAGGAGGGCCACGACGGCCGCCCGCGCAAGATCGGCGTCTTCGAACGCGCCCACAACGGCACCCTCTATCTGGACGACGTCGGCGACATGCCGCGCGAGAGCCAGAGCCGCATCCTGCGTGTCCTGGTCGAACAGCGCTTCCGCCGCGTCGGCGGCGAACAGGACGTCCAGGTCGACGTCCGCGTCGTCACCTCCACCTCGCGCGACCTCAAGACCGAGATCACCGAGGGCCGGTTCCGCGAAGACCTGTTCCACCGCCTGAACGTCGTCCCCATCCGTGTCCCGCCCCTGTCGGAACGGCGCGAGGACATCGGCGAGCTGGTCGACTATTTCATCGAGACCCTCAGCGCCTCGCAAGGGCTGCCCCGCCGCCGGCTGGGCGAGGACGCCATCGCCGTGCTCCAGGTCCACCCCTGGCCCGGCAACGTCCGCCAGCTCCGGAACAACGTCGAACGCCTGCTGATCCTGGCCACCGGCGACCTCAATGACCCGATCTCGGCCGACATGCTGCCCCAGGAGGTCGCCGCCACCGGCGGCACCGGCATGGGGGCCGAGCGCACCATCGCCCTGCCGCTGCGCGAGGCCCGCGAGGTGTTCGAGCGCGAATACCTCGCTGCCCAGATCATGCGTTTCGGCGGAAACATCTCGCGCACGGCCGCCTTCATTGGCATGGAGAGATCGGCCCTGCACCGCAAACTCAAGTCGCTGGGCGTGTCGCCGTCACGGGGCGGAGACGAAGACGAAGGAAGTCTGGACTGATGTCACGGGTCGCCTATGTGAACGGGGTCTACCAGCGCCACTCGGAGGCGACGATCCATGTCGAGGATCGCGGCTTCCAGTTCGCTGACGGGGTCTATGAGGTCTGGTCCGTGTTCGACGGCCGGATGGCCGATTTCGAGGGCCACATGACCCGGCTGCACCGCAGCCTGAACGAACTCCGGATCGACATCCCCATGTCGGTCGAGGCCCTGACCCGGGTGCTCAAGGAGACGATCCGCCGGAACCGCGTCAGGAACGGCATCGTCTATCTCCAGGTCACCCGCGGTACCGCCCGCCGCGACCACCCGTTCCCCGCCCCCGGCACCCCGCCCAGTGTGGTCGTGACCTCCAAATCCCTCAGCGCGACCCGCTCGGATGCCCAGGCCGCCAAGGGCGTGGCCGTCGTCACCCACCCCGACATCCGCTGGGGCCGCTGCGACATCAAGACCGTGGGCCTGCTCCCCAATGTGCTGGCCAAACAGGCGGCGCGCGACAAGGGGGCCTATGAGGCCTGGATGGTCGACGAGATGGGGCTGGTCACGGAAGGGTCCTCGACCAATGCCTGGATCGTCGACAAGGCCGGCAAACTTCGTACCCGCGACACCCAGGCCAATATCCTGAAGGGCATCACCCGCACCGCCATCATGGCCATGATCGAGGCCGAGGGGCTGGAGCTGGACGAACGCCCCTTCAGCGTCGATGAGGCCAAGGAGGCGAAAGAAGCCTTCTTCACCGCCGCCGGGGCCTTCGTCATGCCCGCCGTCTCGATCGACGGCGTGAAGATCGGCGACGGCACCCCCGGCCCCGTGGCCACAAAACTGCGCGCCCGCTACCTTGAAGCCGCGAAGCGGGAGGCCATCTAGGCGTTGCAGCGCCCGCAAATTGCCGTCTAGGCTCACAGAACCGGATGTAACCGGTCCCGCGCTCTCCCCGACGCGGCGAACAACCAAGAACAGGACAAACCTGCCATGTCGCAAGACAAGCGTCAGAACCTTCAGGACACCTTCCTCAATTCGGTCCGCAAGACCAAGACCCCATTGACCATCTTCCTCGTCAACGGCGTCAAGCTCCAGGGCATCGTCACCTGGTTCGACAATTTCTGCGTCCTGCTGCGCCGCGACGGCCAGTCCCAGCTGGTCTACAAACACGCCATCTCCACCATCATGCCCTCCGCCCCCGTCCAGCTCTACGAGCCCGAGGCCGACGAGGACTGAGGCTGGTGATTGGTGGCTGGTGGCTGGTGACGGGTGAATAGAGGTTCGTTGCGACCGATGCGCTGAACGGGGCGAGCACCTACATGTGACCCCGCGCGTTTCCCTTCACCAGCCACCCGTCACCAACCATCAGCCACCTGGAACTCCCCCTGACCACCAAACTCATCGACCATTCCGTCCCCCTGATCCGGGCCGTCGTCCTCCACCCCGATCTCGGCGAGCGCTCATCCCGCCCGGCGGAGGAACGGCTGGAGGAGGCCTCGGGCCTCGCCCGCGCCCTGGACCTCGACGTCCAGGCGGAAGAGGTCGTGCGCCTCAGGAAGACCACCCCCGCCACCCTGTTCGGCACCGGCAAGGTCGAGGAACTGGCCGCCCTGATCCGCGCCGCCGAGGCCGAGGCCGCGGTCATCGACTACGACCTGACCCCGGTCCAGCAGCGCAATCTGGAAAAGGAATGGGACTGCAAGGTCATCGACCGCACCGGCCTGATCCTCGAGATCTTCGGCCGCCGCGCCCGGACGAAGGAGGGTCGGCTGCAGGTCGAACTGGCCCGGCTGGACTATGAGCGTTCGCGCCTCGTCCGCACCTGGACCCACCTGGAGCGCCAGCGCGGCGGCACCGGCTCGACCGGCGGCCCCGGCGAGACCCAGATCGAGCTCGATCGCCGCCTGATCGCCGACCGCATCGTCAAGCTGAAGGCCGAGCTGGAAGAGGTCCGCCGCACCCGCGGCCTGCACCGCAAGCAACGCAAGAAGGCCCCGTTCCCGGCCGTCGCCCTGGTCGGCTACACCAACGCCGGCAAATCGACCCTGTTCAACCGGCTGACCGGCTCCGAGGTCCTGGCCAAGGACCTGCTGTTCGCCACCCTCGACACCACCCAGCGCACCATCCGGTTGCCGCAGGGCCGCCCCGCCATCATCGCCGACACCGTGGGCTTCATCTCCGACCTGCCGCACGAACTGGTCGAGAGCTTCCGCGCCACCCTCGAAGAGGTGGGCGAGGCCGACCTGATCCTGCACGTCCGCGACATCGCCTCGGCCGACACCGAGGCCCAGGCCAGGGACGTCGAGGCCGTCCTGAAACAGATTGAGCAGCCGGAAGGCAAACCCCGCCGCATCCTCGAGGTCTGGAACAAGACCGACCTTCTGGACCCCGAGGCCCGCGAGGCCGCCGAGGGCCAGGCCGCCCGCTCCGGCAACACCGCCGTCGCCGTCTCCGCCTGGACCGGGGAGGGGATCGAGACCCTCCGCCAGGCCATCACCGACCTGATCGACGACGACCCGGAGACGGAGCTGGTCCTGCAACCGTCGCAGGGCGAGGCCCTCGCCTGGCTGTACGAACACGGCCGGGTCACGGCGCGGGATACCGACGCCGACGGCCGCATGCACCTGACCGTCCGGCTGGACCCCCAGGCGATGGGGCGGTTCGAGCGGCAGTTCGGCTGAGCCGCAGCAGCCCTTCCCCCATCCTTCATGGGGGAAAGCGGTCCGTCGCCGAGCGAAGCGAGGCCAGGACCGATGGGGGAATTCTCACTTCAACTTCCCGCGCCCCGCCAACAGGAACGTCCCCCCATCGGTCCTGTTCGGCCTTCGGCCGAAGACGGACCGCTTTCCCCCGCAAGCGGGGGAAGGACGCGCCCCTCCAGGCGATAGGCCGGTTCGAACGGCAGTTCGGCTAAACCCCTCTCCCGGCGGGAGAGGGCTTGAGGCTCGCAGAGCGCAGCGATGCGCCAGCCGAAAGGGTGAGGGGACGCCCCCAAAGATCAAGCCCGACCTTGTCCCCCATCGCCCCGAACAACCCCTCACTGTGAGCGCCAGAACGTCGGCTGCGCCGCCGTGCCGCGGCTGCATTTGAACCCGGGGAACGCCAGATAACGGTGATTGACAAAACGGCGGCACAAGCACATTCTGGCCCAGTTTGAAGGAGCTTCTTATGTTTGCTTCGACTGCGTTGGCTATCATGCTGTCAAACGCTCCCTTCCCTGAATCCGCTACTCTCAGGCCTGAAGTCGTCTTGTCTGTGGAGGGCGCTCAGGCAGAGGTAAGCGCAGAAGGCCTACTTGACAGCGGTTCTGTGAATTGCCTTGTCGCTAACAATACGAGCTCCGACATAGTGATCACAAACATAAGGTATCAAATGGCCACGGACTTTGGCGTACGGTACGCAAATGTTGCCTGCGAAGATGCATGCAGTCTGAACGGTGGCAACAGCGCTCGCTTTAGAGGTCCGGAAAATAGCCGGTCTTTTCGTTACGCTCGGTGCTTCGTTTCGTGGCGTAGATTTTAGAGCTTTCCTTTTCTTCAGGCGAGTTCTCTCCCGTGATTCCTCTCCCGCCGGGAGAGGGGATTGCCTCGTCACCCCGCCGCCATCGCCCTTCGCCCCACCGGGTTCACACTGTACCAGACGACAAACCCCACCATGGCGACCATGCCGAGGACCGAGGGCAGGACCTGGCTGAGGGGCTGGAGCTGTTCCAGCAGGTTGCCGGCGCCGGCCGACAGCATGGCGAACCAGAAGCCGATCATCTTGACCCCGTGGTCCAGCGGCCGGACGTGCCGCCGCCAGGTCGCGATCCACAGGTGGCGGCTCAGGTCATAGACGATGATCGTGCCGATGAAGCCGATGGTGGCATAGCCGATGGCCGGCGGCCAGGACGCGGTCCCCGACCCCATATGCAGGCCCAGCAGCCCGACCAGCCCCAGCCCCGCCAGCGCCAGAAGCGCATCCGGCCAGCCCGGTCCGGCCTGCTTGAGGGCCAGGGTCCGCAGGCCGCTCAGATACTGGTAGCCGGCGCTCAGGGTCGCCGCGACCAGGGGGGCGGGCGGGTCGAACAGGATGTCGGCGATCACCGCGCTGCCCAGCACCACGGCCCCCAGCCCCACGGTCGCCCGCCCCGACCACCGATGCAGCGGCCCGCCCTTGCGGCTGAACATCGGCACCAGCCCGATCAGCAAGGCCAGCGTCCCCGAGCCGACATGGCCAAGGACGTTCAGGGTGTGGGCGTCCATGGTGATCTCCCGGTTTGCGGGTGAACCCTGACTGGTAAAGCGTGCCCCGGCAACCGGCCGGGCGGGGCAGGGGGGCGATACGTCCGATTCTGACGTAGCCGCATGCGAAGGTGTTGGAGTGGCGGCACAGGTCCGCACCGGAGTCCAACAGGGTGCAAAAGATCAATGTCTTTTAAAACAGCATCTTGCACCGGAGTGCTCACGGTTTTGCACTTTTGCACCCTGTTTTTTCCGGAGTCCAATCCGCTGCCTGTCGGCGCTCCTTTGCCGCCCGGTCAGTCGGCGAACCCGGCCGGCAGTCCGTCCGTCGCCAGCCTGCCGCCGGTGTAGAGGACGTCATCGGTGACCTCGCGCACGGCGAAGTCGGGGGTGGGGTAGCGCGCCATCGCCTCCAGGCCTTCGAACTCGGCTTCCGCCATGATCAGCCCGTCCAGCGGTCCCTCGAAGACATCTACGAAGACGTCGGCCCCGTCGACCTTTCCCAGCGAATGCCGGGTCTTGCACAGCACCTGGCCCGGCAGCGAGGACAGCAGGCGGAACTCCTCGGGCGACAGATAGATGGAGGTCAGCAGCCGCACCGACGGGCTGACGTCGGCCTTTCGACCCAGCCGCAGCATCGGCGGCCCGCCGTCCGCCGGGATCGCCTCCCGCAGCCGCAGCTGGGTGCCGGTCACATACAGGTCGGTATAGCGTTCGGCGCTGATCACCCGGTCGAAGGGCACCGACCGGCACAGCCAGCGCCGCTCATGCTCGACCCAGGCATATTTGGACTTCGGCCACCCGAGCGCCGCCGCGGTCGCCTGATCGATCCCTGACACGATGAAACTCCCTACGCCCGTTCCGCCACCTTGGCCGCGTTCCACAGCGCGTCCATCTCGGCGAGGTCCGACTGCTCCGGTGTCCGCCCCGCCTTCGCCAGTTCCGCCTCGATGAAGCCGAACCGCCGGACGAACTTGGCATTGGCCCCGCGCAGGGCGTCCTCGGGCTCCACGCCCAGCTTCCGGGCCAGGTTGGCCACCACGAACAGCAGGTCGCCGACCTCCTCACGAGCCTTGTCGAGGTCCCCGGCGGCGATCTCGACCTTCAGCTCGGCGACCTCCTCGTCCAGCTTGTCGAACACCTCGTCGACCGAGGGCCAGTCGAACCCGACCCGCGCCGCCCGCTTGGTCAGCTTGGCCGCCCGGTGCAGGGCCGGCAGGCCCACGGGCACGTCGTCCAGCACGCCGTGCTGCGCCTTGCCCGCCCGCTCGGCCGCCTTGATGTCCTCCCAGCGCAGCTTCTGGGCCGGGCCGTCGGCCCTGGCCGCCTCGTCGCCGAAGACGTGCGGATGGCGCCGGATCAGCTTGTCCGACATGGCCTCGGCCACGTCGTCGAAGGCGAACAGCCCCTGCTCCTCGGCCATCCGGGCATGGAACACGACCTGGAACAGCAGGTCACCCAGCTCCCCCTTCAGCTCGCCCATGTCGCCCCGGTCGATAGCGTCGGCGACCTCATAGGCCTCCTCGATGGTGTACGGGGCGATGGTCGCGAACGTCTGTTCCACGTCCCACGGACAGCCGCCCTCGGGGTCGCGCAGCCGCACCATGATGTCGCGCAGGCGTTCGGTCGGGGTCATGTCGGCGTCCTTGAAAGGCCCGCCTCGCGGGCCTCGAGCTCGGCCCGGACCGCCGCATGACGGGCCGGGGTCAGGGGATAGAGGCGCAGCACCAGGGCCGAGCCCAGCAGCAGGACGACCGGCGCGGCGATGAACAGCCACTGCAGCCCGAGGATGACCTGCGGATCATTGACGGCCCCCGGGGCTGCATCAAAGCCGATCCACTCCAGCACCGCGAAGGCCCCGACCGAGACCGCATAGCCCATCTTGGAGGTGGCGTTCAGGATCGAGAACAGCAACCCGGTGTGGTCCGCCCCGTCATCCAGCCGCACCGCGTCGGCCGCGTCGGCCATCATGGCCCGCAGCAGCAGGTCCGAGGCCCCGAAGGCCAGACCGGTCCCGAACAGGGCGGCCATGGCCGCGGGCAGGTTGCCGGCCGGGACCAGCAGGGTGGCCGCCGCAAAGCTGAGCGCGAAATAGACGCTGCCCAAGGCCAGCGCCCGGTGCTTGCCGATCCGGATCGCCAGCCAGGCCCAAACCGGCGCGCCGACCAGACCGGCCACGAAATAGACCAGCAGCAGGATCGAGGTCTGGTCCCGCTCAAACCCCCGCGCCTGCTCAAAGAAATAGAAGAACAGCACCCCGATCAGCCCCCGCGCCGCGCCCAGCAGCAGGTCCGACAGCAACAGCCGCCTCAGCACCGGTTTGAGCATCAGCGCCAGCGTCTGGCCGACACCCCCATGCGCCGGCGGGGCCACGGCCCGGGGTTCGGGCGTGAACAGGAAGGTTACCCCCAGCGCGACGGGCAGAAGGGCCACGATGAACCCGCCCTGCATCCGCACCGCCTCGACATAGCTGTAGCCCAAGCCTTGCGCTCCCACCGGGATCAGCAGCACGGCCAGCACGCCGAGGATATTGGCCACCTGCCAGAAGCCATAGATCCGCGAGCGCTGGTCGTAGTCCGGCGACAGCACCGCCGCCCAGCTCATCTGGCTCAGCAGGCTGATCGAATAGCCGAGGTACATGACCACCAGCCAGACCGCGAGATGGGTCGCCCCGGCCCCCTGACCGACGAAGAACAGCATGGCCACCGATCCCATCAGGATCGGGGCCCCGATCGCCATCCAGACCCGGTAGCGGCCCCACCTCGTCGAGGTCCGGTCGATGACGACGCCCAGCAGGGGATCCACCACGATGTCGGCCAGCCGCACGATCAGAAAGATCAGACTGACCGCCGACAGCGAGACCCCGACATGGCTGGCATAGAACTCCGGCAGGGTCACATAGACGGGCAGTCCCAGCGCCGCATACGGCAGGCAGCTGGCGGCAAAGGCGGCCAGGGTCCTGTTCGGCTGCCGGACGGGCGCGGGCGGGGCGGCTTCGGACATACAGGCATCCAGCGGGGCCGGGGCGAGTCGGCGGGGGAGGGCACCTTGCCAGTTTTGATCGCGGCGGGAGAGGGGCCTTGCCTCGGCGGCACGCCTCAGGCTTCTTCCATCCATGCGGATGGGCCTGCTTCTTCTGATCGCCGTGTCGGTGCTGGGTCTGGCCCGGCCCGCGGAGGCGACGGCCCAGTCCCGCTGCGAGACCCAGCGGGCCCAGTGGTCTGGCCAGGCCTTCGCCAATGTCATCTCACTTTATTCCCTCGAATGGGCCCCGTTCGGGACCGCCGAATGGGGCTGGGGTCCCTACCGGCCCCTGATCCAGAAGGAGATCGGCACCGATTGCGAGCCCGGCACCTCCGACTTCGCCGCCGCGCTGGCAGCGTTTCAGACGCGGTACGGCCTGACCGCGACCGGCGTGTTCGACCCGGCCACCTTTACTGTCCTCCGGGGCGTCCTGCAGGAGCGGCGGCCCTTCGTCATGGCCCGGGTCCGCGACGAATGCCCTGAGCCACCCCCCCTGCGCGAGCTCGGCTATCTGGAGGCCCCCGAGGAGCATGCCGACCGCCTGACCCGGCTGCTGCGCCGCGATGTGCTGGAGGCCTATCGCCGGATGGTGGCCGCCGCCCGCGCCGAGGTGCCCGAGATCCGCGCCGACCCCGAACTGCTGCAGATCTTTTCCGGCTTCCGCGATCCCGAGGCCGACGCCGCGCGGTGCGCGGCCGAGCGCAACTGCGACGGTATTCGGCGCGCCGTCTGCTCGCCGCACCGCACCGGCACGGCCGTGGACCTCTATGTCGGCCAGTTGCTGGGGATGGGGGTCGATTCCACCCACCCGGACAGCCGCCGCCACATGAGCGAGGGCGCGACCTATCGCTGGCTGGTGAAGAACGCCGGCCGGTTCGGGTTCGTCCCCTATCTGTACGAGCCCTGGCACTGGGAATGGGTCGGCCCGCCGTCGGAGTCCGGCCCGCCGTGATTCGGGCCCTGACGGCCGGAGAATGCGCCCTGATCCGGGCAGAGTTCGGGTCCGCCCTGCCGCTGGACGCTGTGCGCCTGGTCGCCGCGCCCTGGCCCCTGGCACGGGCCTTCGTGCCCGGGCGGGGGTTCGGGCGCGACTGGGTGGTCTGGCCCCGCCGGGACCTGCCCGCCGACTTCAGCGTCGCCCCCGTCTCGCTGCAGGCGGTCCTGATCCATGAGATGGTCCATGTGTGGCAGGCCCGCTCGGGCATCAACCTGCTGCTGGCCAAGCTGAGGGCAGGGGACGGGCCGGGGGCCTATCGCTATCCGTCCGTGCGCTGCGACTGGCCGGACCTGAACATCGAACAACAGGCTATGGCCATCGAGCATCGCTTTCGGGCCGCCCGCGGGCAACCGGTCCCGGCGGAGGCCGTTCACTACGCGGCAATCTGTCCCGTCCGGCGATAGAAATCCTCCGCAGACCTTGCGCCAACGGGTGTCATGACTAAATCTGGCACTGGTGCAGTTACAAACTGCCAGATCTGAAGCAGGAGCGTCTCATGACCCGGGTTCTCGTCCTCTATCACTCGACCTATGGCCACATCGAACAGATGGCTGAAGCCGTCGCCGAAGGCGCACGATCGGTCGAGGGCGTCGAGGTCGACATCCGTCGGGTCGAGGAGACGGTCCCCGAAGCGCTGGCCATCAAGTCCGGCTACAAGATGGACCAGGCCGCGCCCCTTGCGAACGTCAATGAGCTTGAGACCTATGACGCTATCATAGTCGGGGCGGGCACCCGGTTCGGGACGGCTGCCGCCCAGATGCGCAATTTCTGGGATCAGACCGGCGGGGTGTGGTTCCAGGGCAAGCTGGTCGGCAAGGTCGGCGGGGCCTTCACCTCCTCTGCCAGCCAGCACGGCGGCAATGAGACGACCCTGATCGGTATGATACAGACCCTAATGCACCACGGCATGGTGGTTGTGGGCCTTCCGTACGCCTTTCAGGGCCAGCTGACCCTGGAAGAGATTTCCGGCGGCTCGCCCTATGGAGCCACGACCATCACCGGCGGCGACGGGTCGCGTCAGCCGAGCGCCAACGAACTGGCCGGAGCCCGGCATCAGGGTGAATACATCGCCGGCCTGGCGAAGAAGCTTAAGGCCTGATCCATGCGCCAGCCGGCGGTTTTCTTCGGCCATGGCTCGCCGATGAATGCGCTGGGCGGGCCGTATGCGGACGCCTGGCGCAGGGTGGGGCAGGGTCTGGGCAAGCCCGCCGGCGCGGTGATGGTCTCGGCCCACTGGGAGACCCGCGGGCTGGCCGTGACGGCGCAGGAACGGCCCGAAACCCTTCTTGATTTCGGAGGGTTCGGGCCTGAATTGCACGCGATGCAGTATCCGGCACCCGGGTCCCCGCGCCTCGCCGCGCGCGTCGCGCAACTGACGGGGGCGCAGGCGGTGGAGGCGTGGGGCCTCGATCACGGCACCTGGTCCGTTCTGGCCCATGTCTGGCCGGACGCTGACGTGCCGGTTGTGCAGCTGTCGCTGGACCGCAACCTGGATGCCCGCGGCCACTATGAGCTGGCGAAGCGTCTCAGGCCGCTGCGGGACGAGGGTATTGTCATCGCTGGCAGCGGCGACTTCGTGCACAATCTGCGGACCTGGAAGCGGGATGGCGGTGAGGCCTATCGATGGGCGACCGGCTTCAATTCCGCAGTCAAAGCGGCGCTGGAACGGGGCGACCATGACGCTCTGATCGACTGGGTCGGCCTGGCTGAGCACGCGCAGATGAGCGTCCCGACCGACGAACACTATCTGCCGCTGCTCTATGTCGCCGCCCAGGCCGGGCCGGAAGACGCCGTCACCTTCTTCAACGACGTGATCGAGGGCGGGTCGATCTCGATGACGGGCGTCCTGATCGGTCAGGCCGCCTCGGCCAGATCGACCAGCGACTGGATGGCGACATAGTCGGTCTTGCCGGTGCCCAGCACGGGCAGGACGGCGACCGGGATGATCTTCTTGGGGACCGCCAGCTCCGGTGCCCCGTGTTCCCGGGCCCATTCGGCGATACGGCCCACGTCGGCGTCCTTCCGCTCGGTGACCAATACCAGCTTCTCGCCCTTGCGGCTGTCGGCGATGGAAATCACCGCGTGGCGGCTATCGGGCCAGACGGCGCTGACCAGTCCCTCGACGGCGCTGAGGGACACCATCTCGCCGCCGATCTTGGCGAACCGCTTCACCCGGCCGAGGATCGAGATATAGCCCTCCGGATCCAGGTCCACGATGTCGCCGGTGTCGTGCCAGCCGCCGTCCAGCGGTTCGATCCGCTTCGGATCGCCGGGGGTCATATAGCCGGCCATGACATTGGGGCCCCGGACGAACAGCCGCTGGCCTTCCTTGATCCCCTCGACCGGCTCCAGCCGCGCCTCCATGCCCGGCATCAGCTGACCCACGGTGCCGGGGCGGTTGCGATCGGGATGGTTGACCGCGACCACGGGGGCCGCCTCGGTCGCGCCGTAGCCTTCCAGAAGTTTCACGCCGCCGAACTTTGTATTGAACAGGTGATGGGTCTCGTCGCGCACCCGCTCGGCCCCGGCGACGACGAACTGCACGGTCCGGAAATCATCCGGCGCGGCGACCCGGGCCCACTGGTTCAGGAAGGTGTCGGTGGCGAACAGGACGGCAGTGTTCACCTCGGCCAGCAGGGCGACGATCTGTTTCCCGTGCAGGGGGGAGGGATACTGGAAGGTCTTCAGCCCGTTCAGGATGGGCAGGATGACGCCGCCGGTCAGGCCGAAACAGTGGAAGGTCGGCAGGGGATTGAACATCACCCAGTCGGGATCCAGCGGGATATGGGTCGCGACCTGCCGGGCGTTGGCGACCAGGTTCTTCTGGCTGAGGAGGATGCCCTTGGGCGCGCCGAAACTCCCCGAGGTGAACAGCACCACGCCCGGATCATCCGACCGGGTGGGCGTGCGGAAGCGTTTGGGGGCGATGCCGGCCATGAGGCCGAACAGCTTGTCCTGCAGTCCGACCGTGGCGCGGACGTCGTCCAGCCAGACGATTTCGGCCACCGTGGCCAGTTCGGCCATGAGGTCCTCGATCTTCGCCTGGTCGACGAAGCGGCGGGCGCACAGGATCCGTTTGACCCCGGCCGCCTCGATCGCCGCCTTGAGGTTGCGCTCTCCCGAGGTGAAGTTGAGCATGACCGGCACCCGCCCGAAGGCGTGCAGGCCAAAGAAGGTGACGACCGTCCCCATGGAGGCCGGCAGCAGGATACCGACCCGTTCGGCCGGTTGCGTCATGGCGGCGATCTTGCGGCCCAGCACGAAGGCGGCGCGGATCAGGCCGGTATAGGTCAGTGGCTTGCGATCCTGATCCTCGAGAATCTCCTTGTCGCCGTAGCGCGCCCGCGCCGCGATCAGGGCATCGAAGAGGGATTCTTCACCCGCCGAAGGGTCGAGGCCGGGTCTGAACACTACGCATCTCCTCCGGAGGGCCTACGTCGCCCCTCTCGCTCTGAGGGCCCAAACTAGTGAAGCCGTCCTGCGATGAAAAGATGCGTAACGCCGCGTGACCCTGCCGCGACACCGGGCGTGACTTGCCATCCGCCGACGGAAGGACGACATACCGCCATCAGCCTGTGGAGCCGACCCCGCCTCGATGGTCACCCTCATCGACACCCTGACGCGCAAGCCTTCCGAGCTGCGCCACCCCGAAAAGCAGAACCGGCCGGAGACGGCGGTGCTGCGCAAGCCTGACTGGCTGCGGGTCAAGGCCCCCGGTTCTGGGCAGTACAACGCCACTAAGGAGATCGTCCGGTCCAAGGGGCTGGTGACCGTCTGCGAGGAGGCGGCCTGTCCGAACATCGGCGAGTGCTGGAGCCAGAAGCACGCCACCCTGATGATCATGGGCGACACCTGCACCCGGGCCTGCGCCTTCTGCAACGTCAAGACGGGCCTGCCCCAGCCGCTGGATCCGGACGAGCCCGCCAAGGTCGGGCTGGCGGTCGCCCAACTGGGTCTGAACCACGTCGTCATCACCTCGGTGGATCGCGATGACGTCGCCGACGGCGGCGCGGCCCATTTCGCCGAGGTCGTGCGGCAGATCCGGCTGCAGGCCCCGGCCACGACGATCGAGATCCTGACGCCCGACTTCCTGAGAAAAGACGGGGCCGCCGAGGTCATGATCGATGCCCGGCCGGACGTGTTCAACCACAACCTCGAGACCGTGCCGCGGCTGTATCTGAAGATCCGGCCGGGAGCCCGCTACTTCCACTCGCTGCGGCTGCTGCAGCAGGTCAAGGAACGCGACCCGAACCAGTTCACCAAGTCCGGCATCATGGTCGGTCTGGGCGAGACCAAGGAAGAGGTCATGCAGGTCATGGATGACATGCGCTCCGCCGGCGTCGATTTCATCACCATCGGCCAGTATCTGCAGCCGACGCGGAAACACGCCGCCATCGACCGGTTCGTGACGCCCGAAGAGTTCAAGGCCTATGAGGCCATCGCCCGGGCCAAGGGCTTTCTGATGGTCTCGGCCTCGCCCCTGACCCGGTCGTCGCACCATGCCGGAGACGACTTCGCCCGGCTGAAGGCGGCCCGCCTGTCCCAGACCGGACGCTGACGCCCGCTTGGCCGTTCACCGCGTCACCCGCATCCTGCCCTACACCCCCGCCCAGCTCGCCGAGCTGGTCGCGGACGTGGAGGCCTATCCGCGCTTCGTCAAATGGGTGAATTCCATGCGGGTCTGGAACCGGCGTGAGGAAGCGCCCGGCGTGGACGTTCTGGATGCCGAGGCCCAGGTGGGGTTCTCGTTCCTGAAGGAGCGGTTCTCGACCTGGGTGCGGCATGACCGGAATGCGCCGCTGGTCGAGGTCGGGCTGCTGCGGGGGCCCTTCCGGCATCTGAAGAACCGCTGGACCTTCCACGCGGTACCGGAGGGCACGCGGCTGGAGTTCATGATCGACTTCGCCTTCAAATCGCCGCTGCTGAACGCCGCCCTGCAGGCCAACTTTGATCGGGCGGTGTCCCTGCTGATCGGCAGTTTCGAGGCCGAGGCGGCGCGGCGGTACGGCAAGGGCGGATGACCCCCTTTGATTTCGACGCCGTTGTGGTGGGAGCCGGCGCGGTCGGGCTGGCCTGCGGGCGGGCGCTGTCGAGGCGGGGACAGGTCGTTCTGGTGCTGGAGGCGATGGATCACATCGGCCAAGGGGTGTCGTCGCGCAACTCCGAGGTCATTCACGCCGGGCTCTACTATCCGACCGGATCGCTGAAGGCGCGGTTCTGCGTCGAGGGTCGGCGGGCCCTCTACACCTGGCTGGAGAGCCACAAGATCGATCATCGCAAATGCGGGAAACTGGTGGTCGCCACCCGGCCCGAGGAGGTCCCGGCGATCGAGCGCATCTTCGAACAGGCAACGACCAATGGCGTCGAGGGGCTGGGGCATCTGACCGGCGCGCAGGCGCGGGCGCTGGAACCGGCCCTGAATGCCCACGCCGCCATCCTGTCGCCCGAGAGCGGCGTCTTCGCCAGCCACGACTACATGCTGTCCCTGCAGGGCGAGATCGAGGACGGCGGCGGGTCGGTCGTGGTCTCGACACCGTTCGAACGGGCCGAGCTTCTGCCGGGCGGCGGCTTCCGGATCACGGCGGGTGGGGAGGGCGGTGCGACCGTGACTGCGCGGCATCTGGTCACCGCCCCCGGCCTGCAGGCCCAGACAGTTGCGGGCCGGATCGAGGGCTTTCGGCCGGACCAGATTCCCGCCGGCCATTTCGGCAAGGGGGTCTATTTCCGCTTCACCGGCAGGGCCCCGTTCGAGCGGCTGATCTATCCGCCGCCCATCCCCGGGGCGCTCGGCATCCACTATCGCCGGGATCTTGGCGGACAGGCCGTGTTCGGGCCCGATCTCGAGTACGTCGCGGGCGAAGACTACAGCGTCGATCCCGCGCGGGCCGAGAGTTTCGCCGACTACATCCGCCGGTTCTGGCCGGGGCTGCCGGACGGGGCCCTGACGCCCGACTATGCCGGCATTCGGCCCAAGCTGCATGGACCGGGCGAACCCCAGCCGGATTTCCAGCTGCGGGGCCGTGACAGTCACGGGATCGACCGCCTTGTGGCCCTGTTCGGCATCGAGAGTCCGGGCCTGACCAGTTCCCTTGCGATCGGTGAGGCGGTTGCGGCAATGCTTGGGGCATGACTGAGCTTCAACTGCGCGACGCCGTCGCCTCCGACATCCCCGCCCTGCACCGACTGATCGAGAGCGCCTACAGGGGCGAGAGCTCCCGCGCAGGCTGGACGACCGAGGCTGACCTGCTGGAGGGTCAGCGCACCGATCCGGACGAGCTGGCCGGCATTCTCGCGGACCCCGACCAGGCCCTTCTGACCGGATGGCGGGACGGGAGCCTTGTGGCCTCCGTGCTGATCGCCCGGCGCGGCGAGACCCTCGGCTATTTCGGTATGCTGTCCGTGGATCCGGGGCTTCAGTCGGCCGGGCTGGGCCGCCGGATGGTGGCGGCAGCCGAGACTGCGCTGGCGGACCGCTTCGAGGTCCGGCGCATCCGGATCCAGGTCTTTCCGCAACGCGCCACCCTGATCGGCTGGTACCGTCGGCTGGGGTATGGCGAGACGGGCGAAACCATCCCGTTCCCGTATGACGATCCCCGGCTGGGCCTGCCGCTCCTCGACGATCTGCATTTTGCCGTCATGGAGAAGGTGCTGCCTTGACCGTGCTCCATACACCGCGTCTGCGTCTGCGCCACGCGCGTCCGGACGATCTGCCGGCCATGCATGCCGTGCTGTCCGATCCGCGGGCCACGCGCTGGTGGTCCACACCGCCGCATGAGTCGCTGGACCAGACCCGCGAATGGCTGGACGGCATGATCGCGGGCAACCTCGAGGGCAGTGATGATTTCGTCATCGAGCGTGATGGCGTGGTCATCGGCAAGGCCGGCTTCTGGCGGCTGCCGGACGTTGGCTACATCCTCCGTCCCGACCACTGGGGACAGGGGATTGCGACCGAGGCCGTCGGGGCGGTGGTGGACCACGTGTTCAGAACCCGGTCCGTCGAGGATCTGACCGCTGATGTGGATCCCGACAACACCGCCTCGATTCGTCTGCTGGAACGGCTGCAATTCGTGCGGACAGGCTTCGCCGCGCGAACGTGGAATGTCGGTGGCGAATGGAAGGACAGCCTGTACTACGGCCTGTCACGGGGTCTGTGGGCGCAAAGTGCAACACCGACTTGAAGTCCGGTCGCGGTTGGGGCATAAGCCCGCCCTCGCGTGGCGGCTCTGTTTCCGGGGCCGCCGCTGTTGTTTTCGCGCTCCTGCAGCGCCCGACCTTAAGATTGAGACGGACATGGCTGTTCCGAAGCGCAAAGTATCGCCCTCGCGTCGCAATATGCGGCGCTCGCACGATGCCCTGGGCACCAACCCCTATACCGAGGACAAGGACACGGGCGAGCTGCGTCGTTCGCACCACATCGACCTGAAGACCGGCACCTATCGCGGCCGTCAGGTGCTGACGCCCAAGGAAGACTAGGGTTCAGGGCGCGGACCGCCCGGTCCGCGACGGAACGATGAAGTTTGCGGCGCGCGGTTCACCCGCGCGCCGTTTTCGTGCGTTTATGGGGCCTCACCCGTCGAGGAGCCTCCACATGATCCGTCCCATGGCCGCGACCGCCGCTGTCGCCCTCTTGCTCGCCGCCTGCGGGAGCCCGGAGTTGGTCCCGCCGTCCGCTGCGCCCGAGGGCCCCGTCACGACGCCACCGCCCGTGTCCGCCCCGGCAGTCGACGACAATACACTGACAGCGGAGGGCTTCGGTCCACTCCGTATCGGAATGAGCCGCGCAGAGGTCGTCAGCGCCCTCGGTGAGGACAGCAACCCGGGTGCCGTCGGCGGTCCCGAGCCCGAGGCCTGCGACCAGTGGCGCCCCGCCCGCGCGCCTGACGGCCTGCTGGTGATGGTCCAGGACGGGACGCTGACGCGCATCTCGGTATCGGAGCCGTCGACGCTGAAGACCGACCGCGGGTTCGGTGTTGGGGACCCGGCCACATCGATCAAGGCGGCCTACGGGTCGTCGGCGGTGGCTGAGCCCCACAAATACGTCGCTGCGCCGGCCGAGGACATCTTTGTCTGGACGAAGGGCGGTCCGGCGTCGGCCGGTAGCTATGTCGAGGAGGCCGGTGCCCGGGGCATCCGCTATGAGATCAACGGCGAGGGCAGGGTGAACATGGTCCACGTCGGCGGCCCGGCCATCCAGCTGGTCGAAGGCTGCTCCTGAGGGGCGGCGGGGGACGGTTGGCGATTCGCCGGTGCCGGGCTAAACCCCGGCGCGCCGTTCCCCATTGCATTCGCGAAGGCTCCCATGACCGACATCGCCGACATCGTCGCCCGCCAGATCCTCGACAGCCGGGGTCACCCCACGGTTGAGGTCGATGTCGTTCTGGACGACGGCAGCTTCGGTCGGGCGGCCGTGCCGTCGGGCGCGTCGACCGGCGCGCATGAAGCGATCGAGCTGCGCGACGGGGACAAGGACTTGTGGGGCGGCAAGGGCGTCCAGAACGCCGTCGACGCCGTCAATGGCGAGATCTTCGACGCCCTGTCCGGCATGGACGCCGAGGACCAGCGCCGCATCGATGAGGCCATGATCACCCTCGACGGCACCGAGAACAAGGGCCGGCTGGGGGCCAACGCCATCCTGGGCGTCTCACTGGCGGTGGCCAAGGCAAGCGCCATTTCGGTTGGACTGCCCCTGTTCCGCTACGTCGGTGGAATCTCGGCCCGGGTCCTGCCGACCCCGATGATGAACATCATCAACGGCGGGGCCCATGCGGACAATCCGATCGACATCCAGGAGTTCATGATTCTGCCGACGGGGGCCGAGACCTTCTCCGAAGGCCTGCGTATGGGCTCCGAGATCTTTCATGCCCTGCGCAAGCAGCTGAAGGACGCCGGCCACAACACCAATGTCGGCGATGAGGGCGGCTTCGCCCCCAACCTGGCCTCGGCCGAGGAGGCGCTGAGCTTCATCACCAAGGCCGGGCAGGCGGCGGGCTATCTCGCAGGCGAGGACTTCCACCTCGGCCTCGATGTGGCGGCCACCGAGTTCCTCAAGGACGGGGCCTATCAGATGACCGGGGAGGGCAAGACCTTCGGTGCGGATGGCATGGTCGCCTATCTGGCGGACCTGTGCGAACGCTTCCCGATCGTCTCGATCGAGGACGGCTGTGCGGAGGACGATTTCGAGGGCTGGAAGCTGCTGACTGAAGCCCTCGGCGACCGGATCCAGATTGTCGGAGACGATCTTTTCGTCACCAATCCCGCGCGCCTCGCCGCCGGCATCGGTGAAGGGCTGGCGAACTCCATCCTCATCAAGGTCAACCAGATCGGGACCCTGTCCGAGACCCTCGACGCCGTCGATATGGCCCATCGCGCCGGCTATACCGCCGTCATGAGCCACCGGTCGGGCGAGACCGAGGACTCGACCATCGCCGACCTCGCCGTCGCCACCAACTGCGGGCAGATTAAGACCGGATCCCTGGCCCGATCGGACCGCACGGCCAAATACAATCAGCTGCTCCGGATCGAGGAACTGCTGGGCGACCAGGCGTCCTACTACGGCGACGGCATGTTGCTGAAATAGGTTAAGGCAAAGCTAGGATTTGTTAGGCATTTCCGGTCACACATAAGGGATTGTGACCTGACGCTCAGAAGGAGCGTGTGTGATGCCTGAACGGATGAAACCCTACGCCCTGTCCGCCTTCCTGCTGCTGCTGGTCGTCTATCTGGGCGTCCAGGCGCTGACGGGAGAGCGGGGCCTGCTGAGCGGGGCCGAGCGCGACGCACTGTTGGTTGCGCGCGAACAGCAATTGGCGTCGCTGGTGTCGCAGCGCGCGGACCTCGAGGTCCGCGTGCGCAATCTGCGGGCGGACACGCTGTCGCGCGACCTTCTGGAAGAGCGGGCGCGGGCGGTGCTGGGCTTCAGCGACCCGCGTGACTATCTGATCCGCGTCTCCGCAACGCCTGTGTCCGTCACGGCCCCGGCGACCTCCTGAACTCTTGTTACAGCCAGCGCCGCGTGCTTTGCCTTCGAGGAACGAAGGCTGCTACAGCCCCTTTCCGTAACGACAAGAGGCCCCGCGCGGCGTGTTTCGCCGTGGGGCTCACCCGGGAGATGCCGGATGGCGAGAGCCGCCCAGAAGACCACGGATTCCAAGGGGTCCGCCAAAATCCCCAACGCGCCCACGGCGTCGAAGGAGGACCTGCTCAGGTACTATCGCGAGATGGTCCTGATCCGCCGCTTCGAGGAGCGCGCCGGACAGCTGTACGGCATGGGTCTGATCGGCGGCTTCTGCCACCTCTACATCGGCCAGGAGGCCGTAGCGGTGGGCGTTCAGGAGAGCGTCAGACAGGGCCACGACAAGATCATCACCGGGTATCGCGACCACGGCCACATGCTGGCCGCCGGCATGGACCCCAATGAGGTGATGGCCGAACTGACCGGGCGCTCCGGTGGGTCGTCGAAGGGCAAGGGCGGGTCGATGCACATGTTCGACGTGCCGACCGGTTTCTACGGCGGTCACGGCATCGTCGGGGCCCAGGTGGCGCTCGGCACCGGCCTGGCCTTCGCTGGCAAGTACCGCGGTGACGATTCGGTCGCCTTCATCTATTTCGGCGACGGTGCCTCGAACCAGGGTCAGGTCTACGAGAGCTTCAACATGGCCCAGCTGTGGAAGCTGCCCGCCATCTACATCATCGAGAACAACCAGTACGCGATGGGCACGAGCATCGAACGCTCGTCGTCGACGACCGAGCTCTACATGCGCGGCTCCAGCTTCGGCATCCCGGGCGAACAGGTCGACGGAATGGACGTGCTGGCCGTCAAGGACGCGGTCGAGCGCGCCGTGAAGCGCGCCCGTGAAGGCGGCGGCCCCTTCATTCTGGAAGTGAAGACCTATCGCTACCGCGGTCACTCGATGTCGGATCCGGCCAAATACCGCTCCAAGGACGAGGTCGACGAGGTCAAGAAGACCCGCGACCCGATCGACCACGTCAAGATGCTTCTGGAACAGGCCAAGGCCACCGAGGACGAGATCAAGGCGATCGACGCCGAGATCAAACAGATCGTGGCCGAAGCCGTTCAATTCGCTCAGGAAAGCCCTGAACCGGACCCGTCCGAACTGTATACTGACGTCTATGTGGAGACCGCTGCGTGACCGACATCCTGATGCCGGCGCTGTCGCCCACGATGGAAGAGGGCACCCTGACCAAGTGGCACGTCAAGGCCGGTGACACGGTCAAGGCGGGCGATGTGATCGCCGAGATCGAGACCGACAAGGCCACGATGGAGGTCGAGGCTGTCGACGAGGGCGAGGTGGCCGAGATTCTCGTCGCCGAGGGCTCCGAGAACGTCAAGGTCAACACGCCGATCGCCCGTCTGGCCGGCGAGGAAGGCTCGACGGCGGCTCCGGCCACCCAGGCCGCGTCCGTCGCCGCACCCGTGGCCAAGCCGGACGCCGCCGAGGCGAAGTCGGGCGATCCCGAAAAGGCCCCGGCCGAGACCGGCACGCCCACGCCCAAGCCGGCGCTGAAGGACCCCGAGATCCCGGCCGGTGCCACGATGGTCAAGACGACCATTCGCGACGCCCTGCGCGACGCCATGGCCGAGGAGATGCGCCGCGACGAGGCCGTCTTCCTGATCGGCGAGGAAGTCGCCCAGTATCAGGGGGCCTACAAGGTCAGCCGCGAACTGCTGCAGGAGTTCGGCGACCGCCGCGTGGTCGACACCCCGATCACCGAGCACGGTTTCGCCGGCCTTGGCGTTGGCGCGGCGATGGCGGGCCTCAAGCCCATCGTCGAGTTCATGACCTTCAACTTCGCCATGCAGGCGATCGATCACATCATCAACTCGGCCGCCAAGACCCTGTACATGTCGGGCGGCCAGATCCGGGCCCCCATCGTGTTTCGCGGCCCCAACGGTGCCGCCAGCCGCGTTGGCGCCCAGCACAGCCAGGACTATGGCAGCTGGTACGCCCATGTGCCGGGCCTGAAGGTGGTCGCCCCCTATGATGCCGCCGATGCCAAGGGCCTGCTGAAGGCCGCCATCCGCGATCCGAACCCGGTCGTCTTCCTCGAACACGAGATGATGTACGGCATCGAGTTCGATGTGCCCGAGGTCGAGGACTGGATCGTGCCGATCGGCAAGGCGAAGGTTCGCCGCGAGGGCACGGATGTCACCATCACGGCGCACAGCCGCATGGTCGGCTTCGCCCTGCAGGCCGCCGAACAGCTGGAGGCCGAGGGCATTTCCTGTGAGGTCGTGGATCTGCGCACCCTGCGTCCACTGGACCATGAGACCATCATCGAAAGCGTCAAGAAGACCAGCCGTCTGGTCTCGGCCGAAGAGGGCTGGGGTCCGATGGGCGTCGGTGCCGAGGTCGTGGCCCGGGTGATCGAGCATGCCTTCGACTATCTGGATGCCCCGCCGCTGCGGGTGCATCAGGAGGACGTGCCGCTTCCCTACGCCGCCAATCTGGAAGTCCTGTCTCTCCCGGGCGTGGACAAGGTCGTCGCGGCGGTGCGCAAGGTGATGGCATGACCGACATCCTGATGCCCGCCCTGTCGCCCACCATGGAAGAGGGCGTTCTGGCCAAATGGCACGTCAAGGTCGGTGACACGGTCAAGGCTGGCGACGTCATCGCCGAGATCGAGACCGACAAGGCGACCATGGAGGTCGAGGCCGTCGATGAGGGCGAGGTCACCGAGATCCTCGTCGCCGAAGGCTCCGAGAATGTGAAGGTCAACACGCCGATCGCGCGTCTGGCGGGGGAGGTTGGCACCGCCGCCCCGGCCCCGAAGAGCGCGACTCCGGCGAAAGCCGATGCACCGGCTCCGGCGGGTCACGAAAGCGGGCAGGGCGTGGCCACGCCCGATGGGGTGAAATCCGCAGAAGCAGTGCTGCCGAAGGCGGCCCCGGCGGCGGCCGCAGAGGGAACGCGCATCTTTGCCTCTCCACTTGCCCGTCGCCTGGCGAAGGCCGCCGGTCTGGATCTGGCGACGCTGAAGGGTAGCGGCCCGCATGGCCGTATCGTCCGTGCCGATATCGAGGCCGCCAGTCAGGGCGGAGCCCGTCCGACGGCTGCGGCCGGGGCAACCGCGCAGACCGCCGAACCCCGCAAGGTCCAGTCCCTGACCCAGATGGGCATTCCGGACGGCAGCTACGACCTCGTTCCGCTGGACGGGATGCGCAAGGCCATCGCCCGGCGCCTGACCGAGAGCTTCCGGGATGTGCCGCACTTCCCCCTCACGATCGATTGCGAGATCGACGCCCTGCTGGCCGCCCGTGCCCGGGTCAATGCCCTGCTCGAGCCGAAGGGCATCAAGGTCTCGGTCAATGACTTCGTGATCAAGGCCTCGGCCCTGGCCCTGAAGGCCGTGCCCGAAGCCAATGCGTCCTACAGCCCCGAGGGGATCGCGATGCATCATCACGCCGATGTCGCCATGGCCGTGGCCATCGACGGCGGCCTGATCACCCCGATCATCTTCAAGGCTGAAACCAAATCTCTCTCGCAAATCGCTGTTGAATCGAAGGATCTGGCCAAACGCGCCCGGGACAAGAAGCTGAAGCCCGAGGAGTTCCAGGGCGGCACCTTCAGCGTCTCGAACCTGGGCATGTTCGGCATCAAGGCCTTCAGCTCGATCATCAACGAGCCCCAGGGCGCGATCATGAGCGTCGGGGCCGGCGAGCAGCGCCCCGTGGTCAAGGACGGCCAGCTGGCCGTGGCCACCGTTATGACCGTGACCCTGACCTGCGATCACCGGGTGGTCGACGGAGCCACGGGCGCGCGCTTCCTGCAGGCGTTCAAGCCCCTGATCGAAGACCCCGTCGCCATGCTGGCCTGAGGCGCGCCATGACGACGGTCTATGACTTCACCGCGACGGCGATCGACGGCACCGACGTGCCGCTGAATCGCTTTCGCGGCAAGGCCCTGCTGATCGTCAACACGGCGTCGAAATGCGGTTTCACCGGCCAGTATGCCGGGCTGGAGGCCCTGCAACGCCAGTACGCCGACCGGCCGTTCGAGGTGCTGGGTTTTCCCTGCAACCAGTTCGGCAATCAGGAGCCGGGCAAGGCGGCGGAAATCGCGGCCTTCTGCACGTCGACGTTCAGTGTCGACTTCCCGATGTTTGACAAGATCGAGGTCAACGGCCCCAACCGACACCCCCTCTATGACTGGCTGACGCGCCAGAAGAGGGGGTTTCTGGGTAGCCGCGACATCAAATGGAACTTCACCAAATTCCTGACCGATCGGGAGGGCAGGGTGGTGGCTCGGTTCGCGCCGCAGGTCGAGCCGGCGGACATCAGCGGCCCTATTGAGGCCCTGCTCTGAACGGGGCCGGTCCAGCCGGGTGTGCGGAGTGCGAGGCGGCTCTGGTGGGGCGCTTCTGCCACGTCTGTGGTCATGACAGTCGTCCTCCCAGCCGGCGCTTCCGCGATCTGGCCGACGACCTGCTGGACAATGTCTTCTCATTCACGACCGCCGCGCCGCGCACGCTCAGGGACCTGATCCTGAGGCCGGGGGCCATACCTCGCGCCCATTTCGACGGGGACCGCTCCCGCTACCTCTCCCCTGTGAAGCTCTACCTCACGGCCTCCCTGATCTTTTTTCTGTTCCTTGGCCTCAGCGGCATTTCGATGATGCAGCTGCAGGTGACCCGCACCGGCGAGCCATGGGTTCGGAGCACCAGCGAGGAGTGGCAGGCGGGCGGATTCGAGATCCTGCCGGTCTGGCTGGAACGTCCCCTGAACCAGCGCCCCGATCCGGCGGTTGTCGCGGCCTTCGACGTAGCCTCGCGCCAGCAGCAGGACAGTGATGATGTCGACCGCGCGGTCATGACGGTCATGCGATCAACCATCGAGGACCCCAGCGCCCTCAATCAGGCCCTCGGCGACTGGATGCCCCAGGCGATCTGGGTCTTGATGCCCATCTATGCCCTGATGCTCTGGGGGCTGTACGCGCGGCGACATCTGTTGATCGAGCATCTGATCTTCGCGCTCTGGGGACACAGTCTGATGTTTCTGATGCTGATGGCGGGGGGGCTGTGGAACCTCGCTCTCGGCGGCGGAATCCAGCTCGCCTTCCTTGGGTATCAGGTGTGGCTCACCCGCGGGCTAAAGGCGTTCTATGGCACGCGATGGTCGACCGCGATCCTCCGCGGCGGCCTGCACAGCTTTGTCTATGTCCTGCTCATCTGGGTCCCCCTGCTGATCGTCTTTTTCCTTTGGGAGCCGATCAAGACCGGGGGCTGGAGCTATCTGCTGGACTGAACCTCTTCACAGCGGGTTACGCCGCACGTCCGTCGCTTTCGAACCCGGACATCCACCGCTAGAACCCCCACTCAAGCAAAAGGGAGGCTGACTTGGCCGACTTCGATCTCATCGTCATTGGTTCAGGCCCCGGCGGCTATGTGGCCGCCATCCGCGCCAGTCAGCTGGGCCTGAAGACGGCGATCGTCGAGCGCGAGGCGCTGGGCGGCATCTGCCTGAACTGGGGCTGTATCCCGACCAAGGCCCTTCTCAAGTCGGGCGAAAAGTACGAGAGCCTCAGCCATCTGAAGGACTATGGCCTGTCGGCCGGGTCGATCGGCTTTGATTTCGACGCCATTATCGCCCGCTCGCGCGGCGTGGCCAAACAGCTGAATCAGGGCGTCGGCTTCCTGATGAAGAAGAACAAGATCGAGGTCATCGAGGGCACGGCGAAGCTGGAGAAGGGGACCGTCGCCCCGAAAGTGGTGATCGCCCTGAAAGCCGGCGGATCACGCACGCTCGAAGTCAAAATCGGTGATCCTGGCCGTCGGCGCCCGGGCCCGCGCCATCCCCCAGATCGGACTGGAAGCAGACGGCGACCGGATCTGGGCCTATCGCGAGGCGATGGCACCGAAATCCATGCCGAAGTCGATCGTGGTCATCGGGTCGGGCGCCATCGGAATCGAATTCGGGAGTTTTTACAGGGCTCTGGGCGCAGAAGTTACCGTCGTGGAGGCGCTGGACCGGATCATGCCGGTCGAGGACGAGGAGGTCTCGGGCGCGGCCCGGAAGGCCTTCGAAAAGCGCGGCATGACGTTCCGGACCGGCTGCAAGGTCACGAAGGTGTCGAAGGGCGGGAAGGGGGTCCAGGTCGCGATCGAGGCGGGCGGCAAGGCCGAAGTTCTCGAAGCCGAGGTCTGCATCTCGGCCGTCGGGATCACCGCCAACACTGACGGGATCGGTCTGGAAGCCCTGGGCGTGAAGATGGACCGGGGCCACATCACCATCGACGGCCACTGCCAGACCAATGTGAAGGGGCTGTACGCCATCGGCGACTGCGCCGGCGCACCGTGGCTCGCGCACAAGGCCAGCCATGAGGGCATCCACGCCGCCGAGGTCATCGCCGGCTTCAAGTCACCGCATGTCGTCTCGCCGATCGCCGGCTGCACCTATGCCCAGCCCCAGGTCGCCTCGGTGGGGATCACGGAGCAGGGAGCCCGCGACGCCAAGCGCGAGGTCAAGGTCGGGCGGTTCCCGTTCAGGGTGAACGGCAAGGCCATCGCCTCGGGTGACACAGAGGGCTTCGTGAAGACGATCTTCGATGCGAAGACCGGGGCCCTGATCGGAGCCCATATGATCGGGGCCGAGGTCACCGAGATGATCCAGGGCTATGTCACCGCCATCACCATGGAAGCGACCGAGGAAGACATCCACGGCATCGTCTATCCGCACCCGACCATGTCCGAGGCGATGCACGAAGCGGCCCTGGACGCCTACGGCCGGACGATCCACCTCTAGCGGCGGGCTGTTCACCGCAGACCAGGCTACGCAGCCGTTTGGTCATCCTGGCGATGTTCGATCGGGCCCTGGTGAAGTTGGTCGAGAATCCTGGTCGGTTTGACGACGGCTTTCGTGGCGGCGTCAGCGCTTCTTGCCGAGCTCGGCGGCAATGTCCTTGACCATGCGGCCGGCCTTGCGATGAGCCGCGGTGATCTGGTCGCGAGTGACGCCCCAGCGCTTCATCCAGTATTCCACGGCCTGACGTTCGGACAGGTCCAACCGGTCCTTGTCGATGAAGCCGCGCTTGTCCTTGAGACCGGCCATAGTGTCGATTTTCCTGATTAGCGCGACTTGAACGCTCTGAATTTCATCGCTTCGAAGCCATACGGCTGGTCCTTCGTCAACGGCTAACGCGACCTTGCGCCCCTTGATGGCGCGACCAGCTCCCGTCGCAAAGACCGCAGAAGGCCATTGCTAGTTGGATAACGACGCTAAGGTGTGATCGCGCGGCTTCGATAGCACCGAGACTGCAACGCAGCGGCTCAGAGCTCATCTGGCCATTCTGGGTGCGGGCCGCATCTAATACTGCGGCAGCCGGTCTATAATCCAGCAATTTGCAGGGCTAGAAGCAGAATTCCCTGTTGTATGGTTCTAATTATTGTAAAGGCGGCCTATCCATCTTTGATGATATTTGAACCGCAACAAGGCCGCAGATACTGAATTACGTTCATATACGATAGTATATCGTCTGCACTTCTGGAGTTTTCAAACATATAGCGAACCGACACGCTCGACTTTAGAGTCTTGCGAAAGGCATTTGCTAATTGAATACTGATCCCGAACGTCAATCCTGACGCAGCGAGGTTGCCATGCCAAGCGGATAGCAAAGAAAAACCCCGCCGTTGGCGCGACGGGGCTCTCAATGGTTTTGGTGTCTTGCTCGACGCCCAAACCTCCCCCCGATTTGCAATTGAGTCAAGCGGTGCAGCGACACCGGCCGTTGACGGCTGCGCGCTGGCTAGCGGCTTGGCGGCCCCAGGGAGGGCTCGATGACCAGTTCCAAGATCTCACTCGATTCCATGAGCGATGCGATTGAAGGCGGGCCAGTGTTCGACCGCATGCTCATCTACTCTGAAGAGGACTGGGCCCTGATGCGCCAAGCCGCCGGGCTATTCAGAGCCATCCAACGGCTGGAACCGCGCAGCCGGGCGCGGAGTTTGGCGACCCAGCAGGCCGCATTCAAACTCAACCTGGACCGGTCCACGGTCTATCGGTTGCTCAACAAGTTCGAGGGTGAGGTCGTTCACCTCTTTCCCCGGCAGCCCGGTCCTTCTCGCGGTATCGCTTGCCTGTCGAACGCGCGCGAGGCCGCGATCCAATCCGTCCTGCACCGAGATTACCTGACCAAGCAGAAGATCTCGCTGGCCGAAATGGTGCGGCGGATCCAGAAGGTCTGCGACGGGAAGGGGTTGAAGCCGGTGAGCCGCAAGGCGGTTCAAGCCCGCATCGACCGCCTTGACCAGCACATGGTGGCGGTAAGGCGAGGGGAACTGCTCAAAGCGGAAGACCTGACCTTGCGACCCGGCAGCTATGATGTTCGCGCGCCAATGGAGCGATGGCAAATCGACCACACCCCTGTCGACGTCCTCCTCGTCAGCGCCATTGATGGTGAGGTCCTAAGCCGGCCCTACTTGACGCTCATTATCGACGTCGCCAGCCGAATGGTCGCTGGCTATTTCATCTCATGGGACCGCCCCGGGGCCCGCAGCGTCGCAATGGCGCTCCTTTGCGCGGTACAGGCAAAGGGCCCGCTGCTAGAGCGGCTTGGGCTAACGGGCGACTGGCCTATCTGCGGACTGCCCGTTGCCCTCCACTCTGACAACGCGGCCGAATTCGCCAAGTCCGTCGCCTACCGCCGTGCGTGTGACAACTCCGATATCGAGCGGCAACTGCGCGATATCGGCAAGCCACGGGACGGGGCTCACATCGAACGCCTCATAGGGACCATGATGGCGCGGTGTCATTTCTTGCCTGGAACCACATTCTCCAACATCCGCCAACGGGAGAGGTACGACAGCGCCGGCAAGGCGACGCTGACGATCGAGGAGTTCGAAAGGTGGTTGGTCGAACAGATCCTCGACTATCACGAACGACGGCATGGCGGATTGGGCTGTTCGCCCCGCCATGCCTGGGAGGCGATGTGCCGCGACCAAAAGATCGCTCCGCGCTGGCCGGCCAATCTTGAGCAGTTCTACCTGAGCTTTCTTCCGTGCCGCCGGGTCACCATCCAACGCCAGGGCATCCAGTTGTTCACCTTGGAATACTGCGGCCCGGTCCTGCAGGAGCTTCGTCGCCACATGATGGAGAAGGTCGAGCTGCGGTACGATCCGCATGATCTGTCCCGCGTGTTCGTCCAGAACCTTGAGGGGATGTGGACTCCGGTATTCAGCCGATATCCGGACTGTCCCCGTATCTCCCTGTGGGAGGTCGAAGCCGAGCAGCGACGTCGCCGCATTCTCGAACTTGGCCCAGCGCGCGGTTGGATGATCATCACCGAGATCGTCCGCCGCCGAGCCGCCCAGGCGGACGCCCTGAGGCTCAGCAAAGGTGAACGCTTCGGACGTGAGAGGGCGTCGACGACAACCGCCGTCGAGGGGTCGGCCGGTCAGAGGCCAAACAACGTGACCTCCTGGACACGTCTGATGGAGGGCGGCCAGTGAATCTCTCCCACCTGGACCGGGACGTTGCCAACATCGCTCTGGAGGGCAGGGGAACCCGCCTGGCATTCCTGCAGGATTCCGGCTTCGTGCCATGGCCCGACGCCATCGCCTACATTGCCGAATGCGAGAAGCGGATCAACGATGCCGCGTCCTTCGGGCCACCTCATCTGCTACTCTCCGCACCGCCGTTGTGCGGCGTCGGCTCTGTGCTTCGGGAGATCGAGCGACGGGGCGCAATGGGCTCCGGCCGGAAACGACGTGCTGTGATTGTCGAGGGATTGCTGACCTTCTCGGAGGCGCGGGTCACTCATCTCATCAGCGTCGTGCTGGAGGCAGCAGGCAGGCGGCCTCGAAGCAGCATCGAGGGCGAGCAGCAGGCGCTGCGCGCCATCCGCGACGCAGGCACGCGATTGCTGCTCGTGCGCAAGATCGATCAACTTCCTGATAAGCAGATCAAACAACTGGTCCGCTATCTCCACGTCCTGAGCGTCCGCGGGGACTTTCATCTCGGACTAACGTCGTCCACGCCGGACGTCCGTGTGCTCGCTGGTGATCGCGACTTGGCGGCCCGCACGCGGGTGTTCGAGTTCAAGGCCTGGCCTCAGGCGTTGTGGGTCGTCGAGGTGGTCGAAGCGACGTTGCGGCGTTATCCCCTGCGCCAACCCAGTCCCGTGACTCCCGAGCTGATGACGGTGCTGTTCGGCCGCACACACGGGCTCCCTGGCGGCGTGTTCGGGATCCTCAAGGCGGCGGCAGCCCACGCCATCGCGTCCGGCGCGGAGCACATCACCGCAGACACTTTGCGGTGCGCAGAGCCACCCTTCCCGGGCATCGCCGGCCGCAGACAAGTGAAAGGCTTGGGCTCATGAACGGGCCTGATCTGCCCGACCGCAAGGGTCGCTACCCGGCTGCGCCTGAACCCTTTCCAGGTGAAGCGCCGTCCGCCTGGATCTGTCGCGTCGCCCATGCCCACGACCTCGCAGCAGCCGAGATTCTCCAGCTACAAGGCTTCACGGCTTCGCAGTTCGACGCTGGTTACGGCGAAGCCATCCTCCATCATATCGCTGTCGGTGCGCCGTGCAGGACTTGGCCCGCGCCCCACGACGTGGTGGACGGCCTGCGGGAGATCGGGTTGATGCCGGAAACGCCGCCGAAGCTAAGCGCAGAGGATTGGTGGACCTATTGCCCGGCCTGCCTGTCGACCGGCGGCCCCCAAAGGATGCTCCGGCTGTTGGCGCTATGGTGTCAGCCCTTGGCGTTGCTCTGCCTCGAACATGCTGTCTACCTGCGGCCGTGGCCAAGGGATCACGAAGTAACGTTAGCGAGCGGACACACAAGCTTCGAACCGTTCGCCGACCATCTGTTGGAAGCTGAGGCAGCGACTGACGACGATCTCGCCTATGGCCGGCGGCTGCTGTCCCCGGGGCGAGCCGACTGGGCGCCCATGGCCCATGCCGTCTTCGATCTCACAGATGCCCTGATGACCCGGACCGGACCGCAAGCTCAAGGGGCACCACTGTTGCGTGACCTGCTCGGCCTGTCGGCTAGTGGGGACCACGTCGGGTCGACTCGCCTCCCGTTTGCGGCGCTTTGGGGCGTTCCAGCGACGACCCGTCTGACGCTTCTGCGATACCTGTCTGGATTGACCCGGCCACCGCCCCTCGATCAGGAGCCGCCGGCGTGGTTGAGACAGCTCGCGCGCCGACCCGGCACCAACCTTCAGCGAAGTTTGACCGGTGCCGCCGCGGATGAATTGTTCCTGCTCCTCACGCGGCTGAACGGGGTAGCGGCTGATCAATTGGCGCGGCGGGCAAGCACATGGCCTGCTGACCTCAGGAGCCGCATGGGGGCAGCTGTCGTGATCGGTTCGCTCGCCAACTTTGCGTAGGAGAGTGCAGCGATCGCTGGGAACTGGAGAGGGCTGAGCAAGTGACGGCTTCACGGATCAGAAAGAACCGTTCGACTTCGGATGGATCGTGGGAACACAGATGGGACGCGCCGTGAAAGATTCCACCAGCATGAGCCCATCGCTTTCGCGGGCGCGGCGTCTGGTCCAGCTGATCGAACGCCAGATCACGTCGACCAACCAAATGGATCTCATGGCGAGCCTCGATTACTATGACGTCCTGACGTATCGGCTTTCAGAGCTGTGCCACCTCTCAGACCTGCCAGAGAGAGTTCGGACGGGAGTTGACGGGGCGTTGGACCAGCATCTCCGCCAATGGGCACAGCAAGCGCTCAACCATTGAGAATGCAACTGCTCTTGTCGTTGCCATCAGGCCCGCCCTGATCGAAGTCGGCGCTGATCCGGACGACGACAGTCTGGACCCGCCGGGGAAGCGGCTTGCAAAGGTTCAGGAAGCAGCGAGGGCGCTGCAAGGAGAACTGGAGGCCCGGGGTGTGTCCGCAGTCTACGTGTTCGGATCGGTCGCGCGCCAAGAAGACGGCCCTGACTCGGATGTCGACATCGCGATTCAGGTATCGGATGGGGCTCCATTCGGCGGCTGGGATTTGAGCTGGGTCGCGTCGGCTTTTGGAGACGCGCTCGAGACCAAGGTTGATGTCGTCGAGCTCGAATGCATGTCAGACAAGATGAAACAGCAGATTGATCGCGACCTGAAAATTGTCTTTCAGTCGAAAGATCGCTCGTTCTCGTCTGAATTTACTGGTGATACGCACGGTCACAAATAATAGCTACGTGGAATATTAAGTGCGCAATTTTTGTTGGAACGCCAAGGTCGTGAAGAAAGGGAAGATGTAGTGACGTATAGATCATTACCTTTAGAAGATGTCTTGAACGTCCTGTCCGAAGAGGTCAGAAAGGCTAGCGTTGCCCGCGATGCGCAGCTCCTTGAAGCCTACACGCGACGCCAAGTGCGTTTAGCCGTAGCCAAGTCACGAAGAGCGCTCGTCAGCGATCAAGAGGCAAACGACTCCGCCTTGGAGAAAGACAAGCGCCTGTGGCTGATGATCGCCACGCTCGAAAAGAACGTCAAAGCGATTGGCGGCAAGTTGAGGTTCGTGGTTGAATTTCCCGACAGGCCTAATGTGATCTTGAGCCTTAAGGGACGAATTGTCGGTTCGTCGAAATTACCGCCCGGGACTCCGAAACAAATCTAACGGGACCGTCGAAGCTCACGACAGTGTTCAATGATCGATTTTACCAGCATCCGCACCCACCAGAATGCTGACCTCAACGAGGGCGTCGGGGTTGCAAAAACTAGTTGCCATAGAATTGAGTTTTGCAAGACCTTATCGCAAGGCTGGGTTCTATTGGGTGCGAGGTTTCGAGCGCTCTTGCATAAACGACCGTTTTTGAAAGGCCGCCGATGCTGATCGGATATGCTCGGGTGTCCAAGGGTGACGATCAGTCAACTTCGGCTCAGCTTCGAGCTCTTAGGGACGCCGGATGCGAGCGGATGTTCGAGGAGGCCGCGAGCGGGGGCAGGTGGGATCGTCCCCAACTGCTCCGGATGATCGACCATCTCAGACCGGGCGACGTCGTGGTGACCTGGAAGCTCGATCGGCTGTCGCGATCTCTCAAGGACCTGATCCACATCCTGGAGAAGATCGAGGCGACCGGGGCGGGCTTCCGCTCACTGACAGAGGCGATCGATACGACAACGTCGGCCGGGCGGATGATGATGCAGATGGTCGGCGCCTTCGCGGAGTTCGAACGTGCGATGATCCGAGAGCGAACCTCGGCCGGTCTGGCCGCCGCTCGTGCGGAGGGGAGGGTAGGGGGACGCCGGCGGAAGCTCACCCCGGGCCAGCGGGCAGATATTCTCGAGAACCTTGAGGCAGGGCGTAGGACCGCGGCCCAACTGGCGCGTCTGTACAACGTGAGCGAAGCGACAATCAGCCGAATGCGAGCGGAAGCTCGAACGGTTTAGGTGCCGCATTTGACCCAAAGCGGCGGTTCGGAGTGTCCGCTCTGGCGTGAGAAGAATCAGCGTCGCCTGGTCGACCCGGGAAATGACAGTTTACAGCTCGGTGGATACTTCCGGCCTCCCCGACGGGAGATCTGCTCGACCGCCGCCTGGTGCGCTACGACGCCTTCTCGAACACGGGCAGGGGATCCTTGGGCTTGGGCTCGAAGAACGTGCGCAACCGGTCGATGACCGCACCGCGGATCCTGAAATCACCCAGCGCGTCGAGAAGCGTCCTCGGTGCCAAGGCGTCGCCGTTGAAGGCGAGAGCGAGGCCGTCGCGGATGTCATCGGGCAGGATCGCCGCGATCCCGTCACTCAGACCCGCCTCGCCGAAAATCGCGCCGAACAGCAGCGGGACGACAAGGGCGGAACGATCCGGATTCATGTAGAGCGTGCGGGCGAGCGCTAGGACGGCGGCCTTGTCGCCCGTCGCGCCGACCGCCAACGCCATGGACGTGACGACCGACGCCGCGCGCCCGCCCAGGAGGTGGGGTTCGAAGCGAGCGGCCCGGGCGGGCGACCGATCCCTGACGAGAAAAAGGGCCTCGGCGGCGGCCGCATGCAAACCCGGGCGCCCCATCTCGAGCGCCAGGTCCGCCAGCCGATCGCGGCCCGCAACGTCGCCCTGCTTGGCGACCGCCAGCAGCAGGGCGTCGCGCAGGTCGGAATCATTGGTGACGGCTGCCCGCGTCAGCAGGGTGTCGATCGCGTCGGCGAAGAGCGGGCCCTGGTCGCTGAGCAACTTGGCCGCGGCGTTGGCGATCGGGTAGCTCGCCTCCTCCCCGTAGTAGATTTCGGCGCGTGTCCAATCGTCGGCGATCAGGCCGATAAGGGTCGGTTGATGGGCGCCGTCGGGCTGGGCTTCCAGGATCTCGACGAGCGCCTTGCGCACCCCGCTTCCCTTGTCGTGCGCCATCGCCAGGATATGAGCGGGAAGCGGCGCGGCGAGGCCGTTCGCGATCGCGCGCAGCGCGTCGCGTCGGACATCTGCGAACCGGTGTTGCAGCGCGCCTTCGACGATGTCCGTCAGGCCTTGCGTGATCCCGATCGCCAGAGCGGCTGTGGCGCGCTGAATGTCCTCGCCTTCATCGCCCGCCGTCGCGAGCAGGCTTTCGACATCGGGTCGGACCGGGCGCCCCGCCGCCGCAAGGAGGCGGGTTCGCGCCAGCTGCAGGTCAGGGTTGGCGGCGGCGTCGAGAGCTTCAAGCTGATCGATCTCGGTCGGCGACAGGGGGTAGGAGGCGTCGTCGAGCACCGCCCGCGCCAATGGCGCATAGAGTCCGGCTTGATCCGACGCGTCCGCCGCGAAGGCCGAGACCTCGGACTTCAGGTCGTAGCCGTTCGCCAGTGCGCGCAGATCAGTCATCGCCCGCAGGACGCCCTGCAGATCCCCGGCGGTCGCCATCGCCCGAATCCAGGCCCGTCCCTTCGCGGGTTCGTGCACGATCATCGTCTTCAGGACAGCATGGCGCGTATCCTCGGCGAGGCTGGGCGTCTTCAGATAGTCGTCCAGTCGTGAGCCGAGATCGGCCGACCATTTGTTGCGCGCCATGTCCCAGAAACGCGCGTCGTGGCGGTGCCCGCGCACGGCGTCGGCGAGGCCCACCATTTCGCCCGGCTGCGGGACGACGCCGTCGCCGGCGAGCACCTGGATCCAGCCCCAGATCAACTCTGTAGACTGGGCGCGCGCGACGATGGCGATCCAGCCCGACCGCCGGCGCAGCTCCGCAACATAGAGCCGGATGAAGCTGTCGGCTGTGTCGCCGTCGTCATGGTGCATGTCGGCGAGGTGCTCGGCGTAGCCCTCGCTGTGTTCGCCATTGCGGATTTCGAGCCAGATTGATCCGTGGTCGTCGTCGCGCAGGCGGATGCTCACGTCGATCGAAGCATCGATCACGGCCTCGAAGCCGGCGAAGTCGACAAGGGCACCCTTGCCGACGACGGTGGCGTTGAAGTCGTAACCGAAGCCGACCATCCGCAACGCGGCGTCGCGGAAGGCATCGGTCTGGGCGCCGGCCACGACCGCGATGCGGTCAGCGAAGTCGTCCGGGAAATGGTCATTCGTCCGCGCCAGCGTCTCGCGAACGACGCGGCCCGCGACGAGGTTGACATCGGGATCAGCCGCCATGCGAGCCGCATCGGCTGCGCTGACGAGCGTTTCGCGCCAGTTCTGGAGCAGACCGAACGTTTTTCCACGTGCGCCGAACCAGCGCGCGAACAGCGCAGTCGTGTCAGTGGGCGAACCGACGTCGGCCGCCAGCTTGAGGTCGGCTTCGAGCGTGTCGGAGGGCGTAAGCAGCCGACCCCTGACGAAGGCGTCGAGCGCTGCCTGGGCGATCTGGCTGACCCTCACCCGGACGCGATCATTTTTGGCACCCTGGACAAGGCGCGCCGCCGCCTCCCGGCCCCAGTCGGCGTCGTCTTCGCTATCGAGGGCGATCAGCACATCGACCATGACGCCGAGAAGGCGGGCCGCGCGGCCGCCGTGATCCTTGATAATCCGCTCGAGCCCCGCCTCGACCCGCGGGTGGTAGTAGCTGAGCACATCGTTCGGCTGACGCAGATTACGCCCCGCGGCCATGAACCGGATCAGCGGGACGATCTTGTCCTCGAGTTCCAGGTCGCTCGCGCCGATCGCGTCCGCGAGCCGGGGGACCACTTCCCACGAAAGGCGCGGCAGCGCCTTGAGAAGGCCCCAGACGGCGATCGCCGGAAGGGTGTCGTGGCGGTCCTCGACCTGATCAACGATCGTATTCTCTATCGCGTCGATGTGCGCACGACCGAGGCAGCGGTGAATGAAGTTCGGCACGGTTTCTTCGGGCAGCCGGTCGTCCGCGAGACCGTCGAAGAATTTCTGGATCTCGTACGGGCTTTCGAGCCGCTTGAGGACCAGGTCGCGATGCGCGTCGACCGTCGCCTTCAGGTTCTCGGGCAGAAGCCGGATCTGGTTGTCGAACAGTCGGAAACGTTCGCGCTGTCCGTAGTGTCGCGTCTCCAGCGGGACGAACCATCGGCCGGCCAGTCGCTCACCGCTCTCCTTGAGAACATCGGACCGGGTGGTGACGATGAACTGACGGTCGGCGTGCGCCCCGTTCAGCATGCGATCGAGGTCGCGGTTCCAGACCCCCTGCTCGGGATGATACCGGTACTTGCCCCACGGATCCTCGATCATGAAGACGACGCGGCCTGGCTCCTTCGATTTCCAGACCTGTTCGGGTCCGTCCGTCACGCGGATCACCTTGAACGCGCCGTCCGGCGCGCTGCGTAGTTCGTCGAGCAGGACTTCGGCGGCCATGGTTTTGCCCGTCCCCGAGCTGCCGCTGATGATCACGCCGTACTGCGTCGCCAGCTTGTTCTGCAGCTCGTTCCAGTTCGTCGGCTTGACGAACATGCCGACTTCGGGCGCCGTCGCCAGATAGCCGCCAAAGGCGGTGATGGTCTTCTCCAGCGCCTCGCGCGTCCAGACGCTGGGGCCATTGCGCATATGTTCGAGCGCGATCACCCGCAGTTCCCTGATTCCGCCGGGGATGTGCGGCAGCGGCACCTTGCAGGTCGTTTGAAGCAGGTCGCGAATGTGACCGTCGAGTTTCGCCTCATCGAGGCCGTCGAGAACGGCGACGCGCCCGTCCAAGCCCGGAAGCCGCGACCCGATGTCCGGCGGCAGCTTCGCGGGCCAGGCTCCGCCGACCGAACCCATCCGCAGACCACGGGCGACACCCTTGGTGGCGGCGCTTGTGACCAGGAGATACCGGAGCGACGTCTCTTCGGTCAGGAGAGTGTTGGGCGACTTTCGCTTCTTGCCCTTGGTCAGAAGGGTTTCGAGGTCGGTGTCCGACCATGGCTCGCCATGGCGGAGCTTGGCCTGGACGATCAGCGGATAGCCCCCGATCGTGATGCGCGTCGCGGCCGAGACCTGGGTTTCGTCCTTCAGGTCAGCGGCGAGGTCCTCATGGTTGGCGGGTTCGAGTGTGATCGCGTCGAGCCGCTTCCGCACGAGCATAAGGTCGAGCGCAAGGTAGATCGAGAGATCGACCTGGTAGTCGTACCCTGCCAGCCCCGCCGGCGCGCTCGTCGTCTTGTCGTCCATCATCCGGCCCCTTTGTCCCGATCCGGGACATGTATGGGGACCGGCGATCAGCCGCAACGTGCGTGTCGCGCCTGCGCTCTGCCGGGACCTGGTCAGAAACAAGCCCGTAGGACGATGTCTGAAGCTGCGAAGCGAGACACTCCACGCTCAGGCATCGAAGAAGCTGCACGGCATGTCCGGAGCCAGATAAGCGAGGGGATGGCCTGGTCCCAGGACGTACTCAGGCCACTCGGCCGCGATGGCGTTTGCGGCCTCGGCGGAAATGAATGGGCCGCGCCGGACGTTGTTTCGAGCGGCCTCCAGCCAGGCATCGATGATCCCGATCACCGCCTCAGCCCCGAGGATGGAGGGAATGGTCAGGCGCACGGTCGCCCCGGTGTCCAGCATCACATGGGTCAGTCGGTCATGGGTTGGTTTCGTGCGCTCCAGCAAGGCGGGGTAGGCGAATGTGCGACTATTGCCGCACATCAACACAACATCATACAGACGTCCCGGTGCGCCATCGACAACGTCGGAATCCGCCGCCCAAGGGCGACGGAGCACGTTGACCAGCATATTGACGACTTCCGTCTTGTCGACGAACCCGACCTTTGCCCAATGACCGGGCTCGATTTCGCCCCAAGGCAGGGGATCCAGATGAGCGAAACGCCTCGTCACCGGATCGCGATCGGGCGGCAGGATCGGCAAGGCATCGTTGTAGCTTGTACAGAAGGTCCAGAAGCCGCGGTCGACATCGCGCATGAACTGCAGAAGTCGCGGGTGATCGTCCGCATGGCCGGTCCGGAAATGGGCGATGCGGTGCCGGATCTGGGCGATTTCCTTGAGCTTGGCCTCCCAGAGCGGCTGCGGTGGCAGGTAAGGCGCGAAACAGTCCCAGTGCGCGTCGATCAGACCCGTCAGTTGTCCAAGCGAAGCATAGCTGAGCGCGTTCATCTCGGGCGTGGGCATGTGCGTCAGGAACTTGTCCGCCTCCAATGACTTCGGGCTGGAAGGCAGCGATCTGTTCCACTCGTCGCCATGTAGGGCGCGAAGTTCGACATAGACGATCGACCGAAGCCAGGTTTCGAACTGCCAAAGGCGCGCATAGATGCGCAGTGCACGCTCGGGCGTCTCGCGCGCTTCCTCGAGCAGACTGGGGGAGGCGTCTGTTGTCATGTTGGATCCTTTCGGCCCAGGGGCTTCGAGATCGAATTGTTCAGCGTCCTCCCGCGCCGTTTCAAGCGAGAAGCATGGCTTCGGTATTCGTATCGCCTTCTGGATCGGAAGTGGTCCATCAGCGGGGGCCCATATGAAGGTCTGGCTTTCGGCACGGTTCCACAGCGCTATCTTAAGGCTTCGGGCGATGGGTCTAGACCCGACGGTCTCGCCTCGAGCTGGCGCGCCGTCTCGAGTGCGATGGGTCCCAGCCTGGGATCGTCGAGCCAGCCCCTCACCAATCGCAGGTCCGATGAGCGTCCCCCAAGGGCGATCATTTCTAGCGCGAAACGACGATGTCTTAGAGAGCCTTCACGGATTCTGTCGAACCGGTCGAACAGGAGTTGTGGTTCATAGTCTTCGTCCAAGACGGTCCGCGAGAGACGTAGCACGCCGTCCGCGAAACGATCGTAAATCGCAACGTCCGCCTTGCAGAAGTATCCGCGATCTTCCGAGATTTTGATGATGACGTCGACGGCGAGGGTCGCGCCGAGCGCTTCAAGCCGTTCCCAAGCCGCCCGCATCGCCGGCTCCGAGGGACTCGAGCGGTTCATTTCATAGACGAGATCACCGGCCACGTTCCAAGCTTGAGCTGGACTTGACGGCAAATCGGCGCGGGTCGGTAGGCCAGCCTCCAAACGAGCCAAGGCACCGATGGCATGCACAAAGATGCTCACCGAGTCCTGGATGGAATGAGTCTCCACCATGGGAGGGCCAACGGCCGTTCGGAGCACCTCGATCGCGCTAGGCGCAGGATCTGTGAACAGCTCGGACGCCAGAAAAGCCTTGAACATCGAAAAGACGTCGGCTGCTCCAAACGCGCGTTCGTGAATCACCCGGCGCTGCTCAGCCGTCAGCTTTTCGGAGAAGGCCTCCGAGAAGATGTGGTCATAGGGATGATCTATGGTGTGACCATAAAGCGTGAGAGCTTCTTGGCGGGCCTCAGGTGTGTCTGGGAGCGCCACGGCCGCTTCGAACCGTTCCGCTACTGTGTCGACGTCAAACGTCTCTTCTAGGCAGTCGATAGCGCGCAGCGCGTCAAAGACTGAGCCGTTCAGCCAGGCATTGCTGTTTGAGAACCAGGTTTCCACCACCTCGCCCAACGCCAGGCGGCGCTCGTCGGTGAGGCGAGAGCCAAGCCGCACCACGATATCTGTCGCAAGAAGCTGAAGGTGATAGATTCGAGAGTCCCAAGCTCGCTGAACGAGTTCAATCAGGTTGGACGGCGGCGGACTCTCGAAATCGTCGAAGCCAGACATGCCTTCAAACAGGAAGAACATCTCTCCGTAGTCCAGAATCCGTGGGGCCTCAGCGGCGGCCACAAACAAGGGATAGACGCCATCGCTATCCTGCCGGCGGAACAGCGACAGTTTCGTCGCTTGAAACAGGTCTTGGAAATCCTGGCCGGCCGCGGTGAAAGAAAGCCCGTAGACCTCGCTTTGTACGGCGGTTTCCCAACGCAACCGGAGTGAGGGATTGGCCTGGCGCAAGCGTTCGGCCTCGATATTCAACGATACGCTTACGCGACGAATCATCGTGAGAATGTCAGGCAATAGACCATGACGCGTGGCCACCGGCAGGGTCTTGAGCAACACGACGTCCTGGTCGGAGAGCAGATGCTTCTCATCGACCACCCATTCTAGGTTGGCCAGCACACCCGTCTCGTGAAACTGCGCTGGAAGCTCGAACCGAAGCGCAGCGTATTTGGCGTCAAGGCGATCGAAGAGGGCTTGGTAACGATCTAGAACGGCCCTTCGGGCGCGCGTTCCGCAAACACCGCGGAGGCAGGCTTCCAACAACCCGGTTGAAGCGCCATCGAGAACCGCATCAAGCACCTCGGCCGTAGCGCTGCCCCCTACCACAAACTCCGCCAGCTCCGCGTGAATGGGTCGAGCGAGAGCCTTGCGCAATCCGGACGAGTCAGGATGATCGGCCAAAAGCTGATCCGCCGCAAAGAAGTCAGCGAAGAGGTCGTGCCGAAAGCGAATGACTTCGCCTTCCTCCTCCAAGAGGCCTGAAGCGAGGGTGAGCCTTAAGGTCTCGTCGGGGTCTTTCAACGACGGCGAGATTTGAGCGATGCGACGTAAGGCGGCCGCCCGAGGCAGGATGCTGATGAAATTCTTGGCGCATATGCGTCGCCAAGTTTCGCAGGCCCCGACCCACCCCGTGGCTTTCACCAGCATCGCCAATCCGCCGACGCGCGAAGGCCGAGTAGAGCGCGTGTCGCCCGTCCGCAGCATGTGGTGTTCGGATCACTTCAGCGAGGACCGCCGCGTCGTTGGCCGTGCGTACGATCTCCAAAGCTGGAAGCTCATCCAAGCTTAGGGGTCGATCGAGCCGGGCCTCGACGATAGCGCGCGTGTGGTCCGGGCTTGGCTGAGGCAACTCAAGGACCACCTCATCCAAGTCTACAGGTGTATCAACGGGGTGTTGGCTGGTGAGAACAATCTGCACACCATAGCGGAGCCGCGCAGCCAGCAGAGCTTTCAACAGATCGTTCTGAAAGTTTGTCGGGCATTCGTTGAAGCCGTCGATGAGCAGGACGATCACGACCCCTGTCACGTCGGCGGCGCGCAAAAACTCGCTTAGGTGTTTACCGGTCGCTGAAGCGAGCCCGCGTTTCATCAGTGAGCCTAGATCACCGGTGAACATGCGAGCAGACACCGGGATTGGCGCAAACCTGCCGGTGTTGGCGTCTTGGCCCAAACGAGAGAGCAAGGCCGACTTGCCGCAGCCCGATGGCCCAACGATCTGCAGATGCGATCCATCGCGCAAAAGGTCGCCGACCGTAGATAGATTGAGCAGGCAATCGTCGAGACGAAGCTCGACTGGCGCGTAGGGGCCCGTCAGGACGCCGGCCAACTCACCGTACCGACGGCAATAGTCGTCGATGACTACGCGTTCGGCGCTGGCGTAAGTCTGTTCTCGAGGCTCAAGATTGAGCGATCGGGCCAAGGTCCTCCAATCGTCAAGCGCGAGCGGATGGATTCGCCGTTTCTCCAAGAGCTCCAGTGCGCGGTCATATCCGCCGATCCAAGCTTTGAAATCACCGGTAGGCAGGTCCGTGCCCGATGGGGGAGAGGGGTATAGACAAACCAACCCATCTAAAGCCGGGAGACCATCCCGCTTTAACTGCGTCTTGATTAGATCCGCGACGGCAAAACGCCCGTCTGACGCTTGATGATAAGGGTTTCGGCTCCCAAGAGAACGCCGGGTCCCGTCAGGCATTCGCTGGGACCATGCGCCGTTCAGCGCGCCGCGAACGGGCGAACCATACCCTTTTATCTCGACGAGCAAGGCGCCGGTTTCGGTCGCGACGAGCGCGTCGATCTGTTGAGACTTGGGGCCGACCAAGAAGTTGGCGAAGATGACCGCGTCTTGTCCTAGCCGGTAGAGGTCCGCCTCTAGGCGTGCGAGGAATTTGTTTTCGGTTCGGTCGGTGGGCGGACCGCCAAAGTAAACCTCGACCCGCGGCGTTGTCTTGATGCCCATACTAGATGGCCCGCCGCTGGCGCTTTTGAGCTAGAGTTGCGACCAAGCGTGGCTCTTCCAGTCGACGAGGTAGCGGGGTCGGCGTCAGAACCATGGCGTGTTGGACACCTGACAAGTTGGTTCGTCAAATTGCTCTGCGCCGATTGACTCCCCGACGCGTCTTCCTAGCTTGAGCTTATGCGCTATCTCGTCGTCTTCACTCACAAACCATCCGGCGAAATCGCACGAACCAACCGATGGACCGGACGCGCAGCGCAGAACATGGCGCGTCAGCTGATTGCTGGGGGCGAACATGGCGTTCGCCTAGAGGATTCTGCTGGAGACCTCTCAACGATGAAGCCCTCGTAGGCTGATTGCCGTTGCATCAAGAATTCCCCCTGATCCATCGGCCCAAGCTGCTGACGATAGACAGCGCCCATTGGGCCAATCTGATCAAAGATGCGACCTCGACGTCTTCCGCGATGCGAGACAAGGCCGCGGCTTTTCCGGCCAGTCTTCTCGATCGGGGCTATGTGCTCACGCTGACCTTCCATCACTTGGAAGAGCTGCTTAGTCACCAGCGTGACGAGGTGGTGGCGGCCCGGCTCGAGTATCTCGCGAACCTGTCCTCGATCGCCTGGCTGAAATCACAGCGGCCGCCTCACGGATTGGGCGGGATTACCGACATCCTCGCCGCTGAAGCCGTCGTGCAATGTGAGGGGGCGACGGACCTGTTGAGCGTTCGCGATGCGGCTATGCAGCGCTTGATCCGGTTTGGCTCCGCAACGGACGCACTGGGCGATCTCGACGTGTGGTGGGTTCTTCGCCCACTATTTCGAGCGAGAAACGCCAGCGTTCAAACTGTAGCGGCGATCGCTCCTGTCGATTTCGGTTTCGGCTCCACCCTGATCGGTGACCTGATCAAGATGCGCTTCCGTGTGCCCGAAGACACAAGCGAGGTGATCGGAATCATGACGCAGAATCTGCGGCGGGAAATCGCTGTCAAAGGCGATGCTCGGATCCGCAATCCGAACGAGGTTGCGGAAAAATTCTTCGACCAGGTGAAGGCCACGGTCCCCAGCGGTGAAGGCGATATCTGGGACTTCGTTGTCCGAACCGCCGAAGCTCGCGGTGTCAGTCGCGATGAGATTCGCTTGGATATGACGAGCAATGAACTCGGAGATCTCTGCACGTTTCGTCAGCAGTTACACGTGGTGGCGGACGCAACCGGGCTCGACCTCTATAGGCTACGCGCCAGTGTGAAGATGCAGCTCTGTCCACATTGGGTGCTGCACCAGGCGTCGTCGCGCCACCGGCAGGTGGAGTTGCGTCGCCCCGGCAGCGACGTCAATGATGCATACCTCGCGGCCCTTGGTCCCTATGTGGGTCGGCTCTATGTCGACAAACGCAAGGCGGAGAACTTGCGCCGTGTCCTTTCAAAGACGCCAGAGCTGGCCGGTCTCATGGGCGAGATCTCCAAGGCGGCCCATTATTGGGAAATCCCAACCCAACTTGACGATACGGCGGAACAGCGATCTGCCTGACCGCGGCATGCCAACTAAGCTTGCGAAGTTTCAACCTGGGGCTTTCGAGCGTATTGCTCGCAAAGCCTAGCTTCGGATCGCGTATGACCTCGCCTGTCCCTACAGATGAAACCGCGCGCCGCGCCCATTTAATGGCGCAGGCTGAGAGGTTGCGCCTCGAGATGGAAGATCTCGCTGGGCAAGTGCCCGCTCTTGTGGTCGCCCAACCTCCAGTCAAGCTTCTCGCCTACGTGCTCAGCCTTTTCCAGATGGCGAACATGAGCGCCTTCGACGAGAAAGAAGGACCTGACCGAGACGTTCTTAAAACCTTCCAATTCGTCCTGGAGTATCTCCACGCCGTCTGGAGCTCTCATAGTCCCCTTGCGGACGAGTTGATCGATCTAGACGAACCAGGCGTCACCGCTCTGATGGAGGTTTTGGAGCGGCTTTCAACGACCACCATGATGTATTGCATGGCGAGTTCAGCGGCAGTGGTGGACGGCCGATCGGCCCAAACCGAGTTTCACGCTAAGTCATCTTGGGCCCTGATCCGAGGGCACCGCTACCAAGTTCTGGAAGACGAGTTCTTCACCTACGTCCTTGCGCCTCATGCCGAGGCATTGCGCGAGGCCTATGGCATGGAGCCTGAGGCGATCGCGAAGGGCCTGCAGAACATTTCTGACGCCTTCCGCTCCGGGTTCAGTGACGCAGTCGAGAATCTATTCGCCGGCTTTGACAGGGCCATGGCGCAAGTTGAGGCCACGGGCGCAGATATGGGCGCGGTGGTCAAAGAGCTGAGCGAGACCGATCCAAACTACATGGCGGGCCTTTCAGCCAGCGCTCAGGACATGTTCTTCGGCGGCGTATGCAATCTGAGCCGCCACTCATCTCTCTCCGTTGCCCTGCTCGAAGACCTCTCGTTCGAGCCGGGCCAGGACGACCGGTTCTTCGCGCCTGGAGAGTTTTCCGGAACGCCGATGCGAACACTTCCCGGGCGGACACGACCGGGGATAAAGCTTGGCGACGACTTCTATTCCACAGACGGCCAGTTCATCAGGGATTCCGCCTATCGCGCGATCCAGTGGGGCTTGTGGAAGCGGCTGCCCTACCGAGACGAATGGCTAAAACGCCAGGCGCGCGTGGTCGAACAGGCCTTTCCAGCGATTTTCGCAAGCCAGTTGGACGGCGCTCAAATCTATGAGAGCGTCTACTATCGAGACCCAAAGACAGGAGACTGGGCTGAGACTGATCTGATCATCGCGTTGGACGATGTCCTTGTCGTCGTCGAAGCCAAAGCCGGCGTCATGCCCATGCAGTCGCCGGCGACGAACTTCGCCAGCCATGAGCGGGTCATTCAGGATCTGATTGTTAAGGCGTACCGACAATGTCGACGCTTCTTAGAGTATCTGGCCAGCCAACCCGAAGCGCCGCTGTTCCATCTCGTGGATGGTGAATACGTTGAGATCGGCCGGCTCAGAAAGGCGAGGTTCAGGCTACTGCTTCCCATCGGCCTGACCGTCGAGGCGTTTACGCCGTTCTCGGCGATGGCAAAGGAGCTGCCCGAGGTCACCCCGATCCTCGACGCCCACCCGTTCATGTCCATGTCAGTTGACGACCTGTTCGTCCTGACTCGCTTTTTGCCGACGACCGGAGAGCTCATCCACTATCTCGAGGTTCGCCAAGCCGTAGCTGGCTTGCCCAACGCCCTGCTGTTCGACGAGACCGATCACCTAGGCGCCTATGTGTCGGGCAACCGGTTCGACTACGACATCAAAGAGCAGCTCAAGACCGCGGATATGGTCACTTGGTCGCATTTCAGCGATCTCGTGGATCGGCATTTCGAAGGACCAGACTGGAGCGATCGGCCGGTTCCCGCTCAAGACTTCCCCGAGATGATGCAGGCCCTTCTGGATGGGCTGGCCCGTATTCGACCTGCAGGGTGGCTGGAAATGGATGGGCATCTTCGAGATATGAGCGGAGACCTGCGAGACGCTCTGGCGCAGACCATCTCTGATCTGGTCCCAACACTGGCGCAGCACCCGCGACGTTGCCTGCAGCTGGGCGACGAGGATCCGATTCAGATCTGGGTCTGCCGGCTAGGCGCGTATCCCAGTGAAGCAGAGCTGCACCGCCATGCAGAAGCCGGATGCTTGATGGGCGATGCTCGCAAGATGGCGGTCATGGTGGCGACCTTCGACCCGCAAGGAAAGGTGGTTGGGCTGACTTGCGCCTCGATCGCCGCACCGTCGGTTCTGCGCAACGACTATGCTGCTGTTAAGGCCGAAGCGGAACAGCTCCGCGCTCGAGCGGTACCGTTAGCACAGCCGAAAGACGCCAAGTGAAAGCGCGCCCGAAATCCCGGCGCAAGCGGTGAGCGAGGACACCGGCGAACTGCGTGGCGGCACCGAGCGCAAACCGCCTCGGGCCGAACAAACCGTCTTCGAGGAGTTGCGCATTCTCGCGGCCACGCCAGGCTTTGCCCACATCATCGCCTATCTCTGTGCGCGAGATAATTTCACGCTGTTCAGCGGCGAGATCACCGCAGACGACATGCAGCATTTTTATTCGCGTTCGCGACTTATCCGGACAGAAATGTTCACATTGATCGGCCTGATGGTTCAGGCGGCCCCCGACTATGCAGCGCCTCCACCTGAAGACGCCGCCGATCTCGTTGCACGGACGGATAGCCTCCTTGGCGAGCTGCACGACAGTCTGAGCGAGCCTTGGCGACAGTCGATGCTGGCGATGTTCCAGGGCAAGCCAACGGGATCGATTGAGCGGCCGGACGCCGATCTGCGGGAAGCGATTTTCTACGGCGGGGAGGGCGGTTTCCCGTTCCAGAACTGCGAACTCGCGACGTTGAAATATCGTGAGGACGCCCAGTGGCTCATGACGCGACATGGCGTGTCGATCGACGAGATCGTGGCGGTGGCGCTGGCCATGGATGAGGCGACGCGCCTCCAAGTGAGCGAAGTGCTCAAAAGCGGACCGCTCATAGCAGGCGATCCGGCGCTCCTTGAGGCTTTCATGGTTGATCTGGATCAGGCGGCCCAACGGCTCAATGGGGATCCCGCTGTGGTCAGGTCCGCCATCGCCCCCCTCACGTTTGGGACGTCTGATCGAAACCCGTCCTTCCAACGCCTGAGCGACTTCAACGCCGTCAACGCGTCGCCGGTCCTGGAATGTGGCGACGGTCGCCGCCTCCTGTTCCATTTTAACGCCTTGGCTGAAGCTCTGTACGAGTCGCCCTATTATTGGATGGCTGCAGACGAAGCGTACAAGACCACTCATTTCACTCACCGCGGCGACTTTACCGAGACCTTCGCTCTGAGCCGCTTGGAGGCCGTCTTTGGGCTAGGCCGGGTTTACCGCGGCGTTCACCTGGAGAAGCGCAAGGGCGAGCGTATCGAGATCGATGTCTTGGCGGTTTTCGCGGACCGAGCCGTGGTCATCGAGGTCAAATCAAAGCGGCTCACCCTGGAGGCGCGCCGCGGCAACGACCTGCAGATCCGCCGCGATTTCCAAAATGGCGTTCAGGCTGCGTACGACCAAGCGCTTCGGCGCGCCGAGCAGTTGTTGGATCCGGCCGTGAAGTTGGTTTTGGCGGACGGACAGGTTTTGAAACTCGAAGAGCCTATCAGGCAGGTCCATCCGATCTGCGTGGTGGCGGATCATTATCCAGCCCTCAACTATCAGACCGGACAATTCCTAAAAGCGCGCGCGATCGACGGGGTGTTGGCTCCTCTGGTCATAGATGTTTTCGCTCTCGACGCCGTCTGCGAGATGCTCGACCGGCCTCTACGGCTGCTCAGCTATCTAGAGTTGCGCGCGCGCTTCGGTACCAAAATGATCTTCCAGCACGAGATGACCCTGCTGGCGTACCATTTGAAATATAATCTTTGGCCCGACGACGACCACGACGCGGTGGTGCTCGAGGATGATTTCGTCGCCGATCTAGAGATCGCCATGAGCGCGCGACGCATCGGTTTGCCAGGACGTCGAACGCCTGAAGGCATACTGACAGCGATCTACGGGCGGGTGCTCGATCAGGTCCTGAAGGTGATCGAGGCCAGTCCCCAAGCGTCTATGATTGAGTTCGGCCTGCTTCTTTATGAGTTGAGTGGTCGCTCAATTGAGTGTCTGGCGAATGGCGTCGATCGCGTGATCATAGAGGCGGGTCGGCGGGGAAGGTCCGATTTCTCGATGGGCTTCGCTGGCACGGGCGTCACGGTTCATAGCAATACTTTCCCCGCCGCCGAGGCGGAGCAGCGACTTGAGGCTCACTTGCTGGTTCGCAAATACGATACGAAATCCAACAGTTGGTTCGGCCTGTGCCTTGAACCATCAACAGGTCGGGTCAGAATGGGCCAGAAGGTGTCTTTCGACTGGGAGGAAGATCCGGAGATGGATGAGGTGATGACCCAGTTTCGAGCCGCTATGCCCCGGGAGACTTCGGCGGAGTAAAGCCGCGGGCACAATCGAAAGGCTGCTGGTCGGCGAGGGGTGTCCGGGACCGGCGCTGGCCTGACGTTGAGCGGGGGAGGGGCCTTAGAATATCTGGATCATGTCTCGTTCCGCACGACCAGAGACCCGCGGTCGGAGATACTCCCGCTCGACCAGATCAACCTTGGTGCCGAGCGCTGCCGCCAATTGGCGTTGGATGCGCGATTGATCGATCAAGGAGAAGCGCTCGGTCGCGCCTGGCGCGAGGTCGAACGCCAGGTCGATGTCCGAAAAGTCGGTCTGCGTCTCTCGCGCGAGAGATCCGAACAGGTAGATGGCTCCAATGCCTTGCTATCGAAGCGAGGGCTCCAGCTGCTCCACTGTGACGATGACCTGAGTGCGGCGCATTCCTCAGCATCCCACGGAGCAAGCGACAGTGCGATACGGCTTGGCACGCACACGGGGAGTCGCATCGGTAGGGAAAGGAAATCAGCAAAACCTGCAGATTTCCCCGCTGAGACCGCGAGTCGCGCGGGAGTCGCAGCGACTGGGGAAACCGACACATAGGGGCGTTTCCTTTTATCGCCTAAGAGATATTATGCGAAATCGTAGTATGGGCTAGAGCGGCAGGCTGGCCATCCAGCCGTCGTATCCAACCTCGACGCCAGCCGGCAGCACGGCCGCCAGAGCGTTGTAATCCAGATCGATATGCAGGTTCGTCAGAACCGCGCGTTGGACGCCGGATCGTGCGATCCAGTCCAGGGTCCGGTCAACATGGCTGTGGGTCGGATGCGCCGTCCAGCGCAACGCATCGACGATCCAGAGGCTGCAGCCGTCGAGCGCGGCAAACGCGGCGTCGTCGAGGTCCGAGACATCGCTGGAATAGGCCACCGGGCCCAGACGGTAGCCGACCGACCGGATGGGTCCGTGCCCCTGATCGAACGTCACGACCGGCACCGGTCCCCCGCCCCCACTCACCGACCACGGTTCGCCGTGGGCCGGGATGTCGCAGGCATTGAGGATCGCCGGATAACCCTCTATACTTTCGAAGATATAAGGAAACCTTGCGGTCAGGGCCGAGCGTGTGGCCCCATCCATCCACGCCGGAATGCGCTGACGGCGACGCAGGGCGAAAACCCTGAGATCGTCGATGCCATGGGTCTGGTCGGCGTGGTCGTGGGTGTAGAGGACGGCGTCCACATCGCGAGTACCGGCCGCCAGCATCTGTTCGCGCAGGTCCGGCGAGGTGTCGATCAGAACACAGGTCTCGCCGTCCGCGTCGCGCCGCCGGGCCAGCATGGAACAGCGGCTGCGGCGGTTGCGGGGCTCGGCCGGATCGCAGACGCCCCAGTCGCCGTCGCCGCGTGGCACGCCGCCGGACGACCCCGTCCCGAGCAGCCGGACCTCCAGCATGGCCCCTGCCCCCGCCGACGGCGCGGTCATCGGCCGTCCTCGCGCGGAATCCGGTCGAACAGGGCGAAGAAGGCGTCGGTCGTTCTCATCAACGCCTCCTCCCGCGACCAGCCGCGAATGTCGGCCAGGGCCTGGAGAACGTGGCCGACATAGGCCGGTTCATTGCGGCGGCCGCGATGCGGGACCGGGGCCAGATAGGGGCAGTCGGTCTCCACGATGATCCGGTCCGCCGGCATGCCCCGGATCACGGCCCGGACATCCTCGGCGGCCTTGAAGGTGGCGATGCCGGAGACCGAGAACCAGGCCCCCATGGCCGCCGCCTTTTCCGCCAGTTCCGGGCCGCTCGTGTAGCAATGCATGAGGAAGCGGAACGGACCGGCGGCCCGCTCTTCCTCCAGAATGGCGGCCATGGTGTCGTCCGCCTCGCGCGTGTGGACCACCAGCGGCAGGCCGGTGCAGCGCGCGGCCTCGATATGGAGGCGGAAGACTTCGGCCTGGGTCTCGCGCGGGCTCAGGTCATAGTGGAAGTCGAGGCCGCATTCACCAATCCCGACCACCCGGGGCCGGGCAGCAAGATTTACCAGCTCATCGGCCGTCAGACGGGTGTAATCCTTCGCCTCGTGCGGATGGACGCCGACGGTGCACCAGATGTCGGGATGAGCCATGGCGAGGCCGTGGGTGGCCTCGAAGGTCGACAGCTTGTCAGAGATCTCGACCATCAGCCCGACCCCGGCTTCCCGGGCCCTCGCGATGACGGCGTCGCGATCCTCATCGAACTGGGGGGCGTGCAGGTTGACGTGGCTGTCGATCAGCATCAGCGGCTCATGGCCTTCACACGGGCGAGGTCGGCCAGCGCCGACGCCAGCAGGTCGCCGCGGTCCAGATTGATGGCGGCGGCCCGCTCCGGCAGGTCGGTCAGACGTGACCACAGCCCGGCCCAGGCCTCGCCCCCTGCCCCGCCGGTCAGGGCCCGAACCTTCACCGCCGCCGCCAGCCTATCCAGCAGGGCCTCGAACCGGGCCTGCCCTTCAGCCCCGCGAAAGCCGTCGGCAATGGCCAGCTGTTCGGCGCGATCGATGGCCGGGGCCTCGACCCAGTCCCGGGCCAGCCGTTCGGTCTCCAGACTGGCGGCAGAGGCGAGATCCAGGGCGGCACCAGGCGAGCCCCGGGCCATGCCGGCAATCCGCTCCGCCTCGTCCTCGGGCAGATCGGTCATGCGCCGAACCAGGGCTGCGACCTCCGCCTGCGGCCACGGCGGGAAGGCCAGCCGCCGGCACCGCGAGCGGATCGTCGGCAACAGCCGGCCCGGCGCATGGCTGATCAGGAACAGAACGCCGCGTTCCGGCGGTTCCTCAAGAACCTTCAGCAAGGCATTGGCGGCATTGATATTCAGGTCATCGGCCGTATCAATGATGGCCACCCGGTGGGTCGCCTGGGACGGGCTTTTGGAAAAGAACTCGGGCAGGTCCCGGGCCTGTTCGACCGAGATGGATTTCTTCGTCTTTCCGCCCTCGACCAGCCGCTCCAGCACCAGAAGATCGGGGTGGGACCGGGCGCTGACCAGCTGACTGACCGCATCGTCCGGCCGGGCACCGAGGGGGCCACGCGTCGGGTCGGGCGCGGCCCCCAGCAGGCGGCGCGCGGCACGATAGGCGAAGGTCGCCTTGCCCACGCCCTCCGGCCCGCACAGCAGCCAGGCATGGTGCAGCCGGCCCCGGTCCTGCGCGTCGACGAAGGCGGTCTCGGCCTCCAGCGAAGGTTTGAGGTCGAACCGGTCGCGGGGGTGGTCGCTCATGGCAGCACAGGCTGGACGGCGGCCCAGACCCGGTCGGCGACCTCATCCGGTGTTCCGGTCGCGTCGATCAGCCGACAACGCTCGGGGTAGCGCATGGCGATGGTGGCAAAGCCGTCGCGGAGCCGGCGATGGAACTCCAGACCCTTGGACTCGAACCGGGTCTCGGCCGCGCCGCGCCCCAGCGCGCGCTCCAGACCGACCTCGACCGGCAGGTCGAACACCAGCGTCAGATCGGGCTGATCGCCGCCGACGATTTCACGATCGAGCGTCTCGATCAGGTCTGCGGCGGCACCGCCCCCGGCCCCCTGATAGGCCCGGCTGGAATTGGCGAACCGGTCGCAGACGACCCAGCTGCCGGCCTCCAGTGCTGGGCGGATGGTGCGTTCCAGATGGTCGGAGCGCGACGCATACATCAGCAGCAGTTCGGTCCGGGGCGACCAGCGATCCGCGGTCCCGGACACAACCAGATCGCGGATCGCCTCGGCCCCGGGCGAGCCGCCGGGTTCGCGCGTCCGCACGACCTCCAGCCCGGTGGCCGAAAGCCTCTCGACGAGGCGGCCGACCTGGGTGGATTTCCCGGTCCCCTCCCCGCCCTCGAATGTAATGAATCGACCGCGTGCCACGGCCGCACAATGGCGGCCCGGGGGCTTCGGGCCAAGGGCGGATGCGTCCTATCCCCCGGGAATCAGCGCCGCCTGGCCGAACCCGCGTTCCGCCACGGCCAGGCGCGCGCGCTCCGCCGCATTGGGATCGGTCCATGGGCCAAGGAGAATCCGGTAGCTCCGCTGGTTCGAGGCCGCCTGGACAAGGGCCGGCGCACCGACCCGGCTGGCCGCCGCCTCGGCCTCGGCCCGGGTGGCGAACGCGGCGACCTGGAGCCAGACGGGCGGGCTGGCGATGGCAGGGATCGGGAGCGGGGCAGAAGCCACCGGCGCGGCCTCCCCGACGGCGGCCCTCTGCAGCACCTGACCGCCCCCCAGACGCGGGGCCCGGCCCAGATAGCGCACCCGAACCTCGCCCACGCCCCGGGTCCGCAGATCGAGCGCATCGGCCGCGCCGCGCGACAGATCGATGATCCGGTCTTCGACGAAGGGACCCCGGTCGTTGACGCGAAGGATCACCGTCCGGCCATTGGCCAGGTTCGTCACCTCCACCAGCCCCGGCAGCGGCAAGGTCTTGTGAGCCGCTGTCAGGGCATGCATGTCGAACCGCTCGCCGGTCGCCGTGGGCCGGCCGTGGAACTGATCGCCGTACCAGGAGGCCAGGCCGACGACGTCATAGTCCGGCTGCTCGGCCGGCTGATACCAGCGGCCGCGGATCTGGTAGCGGCGCATGGTCCCCGAAACGATGGGGGCGGGGTCTGTGACAACCGGGGCAGCGGGCGCGCGACCGCGGTTCGGCCCGCCGGCTCCCCCCACGCTGGCGCAGGCCGCCAGCAGCGAGATCAGGGCGGCGACGCCGACGACCCGCAGGGGCCGGGCGCAAACGGAAGGGAGCGTCCACATGCGCCGATCATCGCCGCTCCGATTTCTGTTTTGGTTAACGCCCCGGTCGCTGCTATCTCCTCCGCCCGAGGAAGTGTGGCCGAGTGGTTTAAGGCACTGGTCTTGAAAACCAGCGACGGTGCAAGCCGTCCGTGGGTTCGAATCCCACCGCTTCCGCCAGCGGCCGATACCTACGACAGAATTGGTCGTACGCCTGGTTGCGGCCCCTGCCCCGCCCCGTCCGACTCCTGTAAGCCGTCCCCATGGCAAAAGACGGCGCGATCTATGTCTGTCAGTCCTGCGGGGCAGTCCACGGCAAGTGGGCGGGCCAGTGCGGGGCTTGCGGCAACTGGAACACCATTGTCGAGGAGGGCCGCTCCGGTCCGCCCGGCACACTGAAGCCCGCGGCGACGGCCAAGGCGCGCGGACTGCATTTTGAATCCCTGCTGTCGGAGACGCCCGAGCCGCCACGGATCGTGACGGGGGTGACGGAGTTCGACCGGGTGTGTGGCGGCGGGGTCGTGCCCGGATCGGCGATCCTGCTGTCCGGGGATCCCGGGGTCGGCAAGTCGACCCTGTTGCTGGACGTGGCCGGCCGGGCGGCGCTGAAGGGCGTCCGGGTCGCCTATATCTCGGGTGAGGAGGCGATCGAGCAGATCCGCGCCCGGGCCAAACGGATGGGTCTGGAAAAGGCCCCTGTCCAGCTCGCCTCCGCCACGGCGCTGCGCGACATCCTCGGCACGCTGAAACGCGAGAAGTTCGACATCGTCATCGTCGATTCGATCCAGACCCTGTGGTCCGACGCCCATGAGGCGGGGCCCGGTTCGGTCACCCAGGTCCGGGCCTGCGCCGGTGAGATGGTCCGGCTGGCTAAATCCCAGGGCACGGCCGTCGTGCTGGTCGGCCATGTGACCAAGGACGGCCAGGTCGCCGGCCCCCGCGTGGTCGAACATATGGTCGATGCCGTTCTGAGCTTCGAGGGTGAGCGGGGCTATCCGTTCCGCATCCTGCGGGCCGGCAAGAACCGCTTCGGGGCCACCGACGAGATCGGCGTGTTCGAAATGGGCGACTCCGGCCTGCGCGAGGTCGCAAATCCGTCGGCCCTGTTCCTCGGCGAAGGGCGGGACCGTGCCCCGGGGGCGGCAGTGTTTGCCGGGATTGAGGGCAGCCGGCCGGTTCTGGTCGAGATCCAGGCCCTGGTGTCCAAATCCGCCTATGGCACGCCGCGCCGGGCCGTAATTGGCTGGGAGACCGGTCGGCTGGCCATGGTGCTGGCGGTACTGGAGGCCCGGTGTGGCTTCGGTTTCGGCGATCAGGACGTCTATCTGAATGTCGCCGGGGGGCTGCGCATCAACGAGCCTGCGGCCGATCTGGCTGCGGCGGCCGCCCTGATCTCCTCGGCCACCGACATGCCCCTGCCCCAGGGCTGTATCGTCTTTGGCGAGATCAGCCTGTCGGGCGAGGTCCGGGCCGTGGGCCGGGCCGAGGCGCGGCTGAGGGAGGCGCAGAAACTGGGCTTTGACCAGGCCCTGTCCCCGCCCCTAACGGTGAAGGGCGGCGGGGTGCAGATCACGGGGATCAGCCGATTGACGGAAGCCGTCGAACGAATCTCGCAGAACAGGTATTAGGGATCGATGCGGCTTACGGGACCTGAATGACCGGCTTCGACGCCTTTGCCCTGATCGTCATTCTCGCCTCGGCCGCCGCCGGCTGGGTGCGGGGTGGCACGCGCGAGATCATCACCCTGCTCAGCTTCGTGCTGGCGGCCTTCGTTGCCCTGGTCGCCCTGCCCCTGACGGCCCCCGTCGGCCGGGCGCTGATCGACCCCGACTGGGCCGGATCCATCGCAGCCGCAATCGCATCTTTCCTGTTGATTTACTTTGGAATCCGGATCTTCGGGTCGGTGCTGTCGAAGCGGGCCCAAGCCCATCCCCAGCTGGGCGGGATCGACCGCCTGCTGGGCATACTGGTCGGGGCGGGCCGCTCGCTCGTGCTGCTCGGGGCCATCCATCTCGTCATCGTGGCCGCCATGCCGGGCGAGCGGACGCCCCGTTGGCTCAGCGAGGCCACCCTGCGCCCGCTCAGCGCCGGGGCCGCCCGCGCCATCCAGATCATCCTGCCCGGGATCGGCCGCGGGGCCGATGCCATCAGTCCGATCGTCGATTCATCCGTCCGCAGAGGCTTTTCCGACGAAAACGCCTTGCCCCCGACCCAATCCGGCCCTACCTCGCCCCCGTCCACCGCCGAGTAAACTTCGCCTGTCATCGGAGCCCCACGATGCGCAGCCTGACCCACGACATTTCCGCCCCGGTTGTTCACCGGGCGCACCATCGAGACGCGGACGATGATCGCCCGCGGCTGGAGTGTGGCGTCTGTGGCGTCTGGGGGGCCGACAAGGACGAGGCGTCCGGGATCGTCGCCCTGGGTCTGCACGCCCTGCAGCATCGCGGCCAGGAGGCCTGTGGCATCGCCTCGGTCAATGCCGACCGCTTTCACACCGAACGCCATATGGGCCATGTCGGCGAGGCGTTCGGCGGCACGGACCTGGCCAAACGGATGCCCGGCCACGCCGCTGTGGGTCACACCCGCTATTCCACCGCCGGCGGGAGCTTCCTGCGCAACATCCAGCCGATGTTCGCCGATCTGGACCAGGGCGGGATCGCCATCGGCCACAACGGAAACCTGACCAACTTCCACTATCTGCGGAACCAGCTTGTCGGGGAAGGCTCGATCTTCCAGTCGACGTCGGATTCCGAAGTTATCCTTCACCTCATCGCCCGCAGCCGGAAGGCCAAGATCGTCGACCGCTTCATCGACGCGCTGGCGCGGATCGAGGGCGGCTATGCCCTGGTGGCCCAGACCCGGACCAAGATGATCGGGGCCCGTGATCCGCTGGGCATCCGCCCGCTGGTGCTGGGCCGGCTGGGCGACGCCTGGGTGCTGGCGTCCGAGACCTGCGCCCTGGACACGATCGGCGCGACCTTCGAGCGCGATGTCGAGCATGGCGAGGTGATCGTGATCGACCACCACGGCTTCCGTTCGATCAAGCCCTTCCCGGCCCGGGCCGCGCGGCCCTGCCTGTTCGAATATGTCTACTTCTCCCGGCCCGACAGTGTTGTAAACGGCCGTTCGGTCTATGGTGTCCGCAAGCGGATGGGCGAGGCCCTGGCCCGCGAGCACGCCGTCGAAGCCGACGTCGTCGTCCCCGTCCCCGATTCCGGCGTGCCGGCGGCCCTCGGCTATGCCCGGGAGAGCGGCATTCCCTACGAGATGGGCATCATCCGCAGCCACTATCTGGGCCGCACCTTCATCCAGCCCAGCCAGGGGGCCCGCCAGAAGGGCGTGGCCATGAAACACAGCCCCAACCGGGCCGTGATCGAGGGCAAGCGCGTCGTCCTGATCGACGATTCGATCGTGCGCGGCACCACCTCGGTGAAACTGGTCCGGGCGGTGCGCGATGCGGGCGCATCCGAGGTGCATCTGCGCTCGGCCAGCCCGCCCATCCTGTGGCCGGACTTCTATGGCATCGACATGCCGGAGCGGGATCAGCTCATCGCCGCCAACAAGACCATGGAAGAGATGCGCCAGATGCTGGAGGTCGATTCGCTCGGCTTCCTCTCGGTCGATGGCCTGTACAAGGCCATGGGCGAGACGGGCCGCAATGATGCCGCGCCCCAGTTCACCGACCACTATTTCACCGGCGACTATCCGACCCGTCTGGTGGATCGGGAGATTGAGGAAGGCGGCCGCGAGGTCGTCGGCCGGCAACTTTCCCTGCTGGTCAGCGCTTGATCCCCATGACCGTGAACCTGGGCTATTTCACTCTCGGAACGCTTGATATCGACAAGGCGAAAGCCTTTTTCGGGGCCCTGTTCGGCTGGACTTTCGATGACGCCGCCTCCGGGCCGACCTATGCCCATGTGATGGCGTCCGAACCCGCCTGTGGCTTCACCAAGGTCGAGCGGACGCGGGATCATTCCAACCTCTATTTCCGGGTCGAGGATATCGACGCCACCTGCGCCGAGGTGACCCGCCTCGGCGGTCGGGCCGCCGTACCCTCCGACAGTGCCTCCGGTCGATCGGTCTCGGTCTGTGACGATCAGGGCATGAGCTTCAGCCTGTTGCAGCCGGCACCGGACCTGGTCGATTAGGCGCTTGGCCGGAGCGGGAGCGCCGCGCTATCAGGCGCCATGACCGACGCCCTCCCCCTGCAAGACCGTATCGCCCTCGTCGTCGGGGCCTCGCGCGGCATCGGCTATCAGAGCGCCCTCGCCATGGCGAAGGCCGGGGCCCATGTGGTGGCGACTTCCCGGACCCAAGGCGCGCTGGAAGCCCTGGACGACGAGATCTTCACCGCCACGGGCCGCCACGCGACCCTTGTGCCGTTCGACCTCATCGACGGTGGCGGTGTCGACCGGCTGGGCGGGGCCATCTTCGAACGCTTCGGCCGGCTGGACATATGGGTAAATGCCGCGGCGACCCTGGGAGCCGGGGGCCTGACGCCGGTCAGCCACATCGACCCGCGCGGCTTCGCCAAGATCGAGAAGACCAATTTCACCGCCGTCTACCGGCTGATCCGGTCGCTGGAGCCCCTGCTGCGCCTCTCCGAGGCCGGCCGGGTGATCCATCTGACCACCAGCGTGGCCCGCGAGCCGAAGGCCTTCTGGGGCCTGTACGCGGCCACAAAAGCGGGGGCCGAGGCCCTGATGCTGGCCTGGGCCGACGAGATCGAGAACACGCCGATTCGCGTCAGCGTCCTTGACCCTGGCCGCATGCGCACCCAGATGCGCGCCCAGGCCTTCCCGGGCGAGGATCCGGAGACCCTGCCCCATCCGTCCGAGATCGGAACGCTGGTGGTGGAGCTGGCGCGGGGAGACCGGGTGCCGGGGTTGAGGGTGGACTTTCGGGACTGGAAGGCAGGATTGGCAGCGGATGGGCTGATCTGAAACGTGGCGGCGGGAACCGCACCCGCTGACTGCCCCACATGGGTAGGGATCGGCCATCGCACCGGTGCGCCACGGCGACACCCGCTCTGGCCTTCCTCGCGTCATCCTCGGGCCCGTCCCGAGAAGCCCATTCAACGGTGAAGTCTCCTGGCCTCGGACCGTATGTGGGGTGAAGAACCCCTCCATCACGGTGCCAGAAGGCTCCGGACGCACCTTGCCCTTCGCGGCTCAAAGCCCCGCGAGGGCGGCCCTGGCGCTGGTGCTGGAGGGGTCGAGCCGGAGGGCGGTTTCGTAGCTGCGGCGGGCGTCGTCGCGGCGGCCGGCACCGAGGTAGGCCTCGCCCAGGCTGTCATGCACATTGGCCGAGCGGGGGTTGGCCGCGACGTTCCATTCGAACACCCGGATTGCCGCCTCCCGGAAGCCCTTGCGCATCAGGCTGTAGCCGAGGGTATTCAGCGCGCCTTCGCTGACGTCATAGGCCTCGGGACCGCCGGTCGGGGCGGCGCGGTAAGCCGCCTCCATGGCGTCCACGTCGTCGCGGGCGGCGATGGGCGTGAGCAGGTCGCCGAGCAGGCGTTTGGGGGCCGGGGCCGGGGCACCGTGGACGACGGCGAACAGGGCGCGCCCCATCTCGACCGTCGTCGCCCCCTGCCAGAAGTTGTTGAGGATGACGACGACGGTCCCGTCGTCGGCCCGGACGAACAGGCTCTGGTAGCCGGGGATGCTGCCGGTGTGGGTCTGCACCGCCATGCGGTCGCCCCCGGTCGTCGGCCAGCGCTCCACGCCCCAGCCCAGACCATATTCATCGGCGTCCTGGGTGAACATACGGGCTTTCAGGTCGGCTGGCAGCAGCCGGTCGCCGGACAGGGCCCGGCTGAAGGCCAGCAGGTCCTGCGCCGTGGAAAAGGCCCCGGCGGCCGCATAGCTGACCGTCGGGTCGATGGTCATGGGCCGGTCCATCACCCCGAGGTCCGAGCGCGCATAGCCGCTGGCCAGATCCGGCACGACCGTATGGGGGTCGTACACCCCGCTGTGCATCATGCCGGCGGGGACCAGAACGCGATCTCTAAGGGCGTCGGCATAGGGCGTCCCGGTCACCCGTTCCACAATCATCCCAAGCAGATAGAAGCCGTTGTTGTTGTACCGCATCCGGCCGGGCGCACTGGAGAGTTCCGGCGGAATCCAGGCGCTGGCGAAGGCGTCAGGGGTGAAGGTCTGGCGCGCCGTCGTCTGCCAGAAGGGGTCGTAGTAGTTGCTCGGCAGATCCTTGAGCCCCGAGGTATGCGCCAGCAGCTGTTCGACTGTCACCGCGCTGGCGGGCGTGTCTGCGTACAGCTCCGGCAGATACTCGCCCAGTGAACCGTCGAGGCGCAGTCGGCCGTCCTGGACCAGCGACAGGACGAGGACGGCGGTGAGCGGCTTGGTCAGCGAGCCGATGCGGAAGACGGCGTCGGGATCAAGCGCGGTGCCGAGTTCGAGCGAGGACTGGCCCCGGGCCTGATGCACGATCACGCCGTCGGCATTGGCCACCAGCACCACGCCGTTGAAGCCGCGATTGCGGACGTAGCCGTCGATGGTTTGGACCAGACGGGTTTCGACGGGGTCCGCCTCGGTGGCGGCGGCAGGGGCGGTCGGGGCAACCGCGAGCATCAGGGACAGGAGGGCCGACAGGACAATACGCATGCCCCGAGCTCAGCCGTTGGGCGGCGGCGACGCAAGTTACGCTTTGGACAGGGGGTGAAGAACCCCTCCGTCTCCTCCGCTTCGCTGCGGATCCACCTCCCCATCGCTTTGCGACGGGGAGGAGACATCGTGCGTCGCTGTCCCTAGGCCGCCTTCGCCATCCGGGCCTTGGACAGGTCGTCGTAGGCGATCAGTTCGGCGGCGAGGGCCTCGAACTCGGACAGGGGGACCATGTTGGGGCCGTCGGAGGGGGCGTGGTCGGGGTCCTGGTGGGTTTCCATGAAGACGGCGTCGACTCCGACGGCCACGGCGGCGCGGGCCAGGACCGGGACGAACTCGCGCTGGCCGCCCGAGGAGGTCCCCTGCCCGCCCGGCTGCTGCACGCTGTGGGTCGCGTCGAACACGACGGGGCAGCCGATGTCGCGCAGCACCGGCAGGGCGCGCATGTCGCTGACCAGGGTGTTGTAGCCGAAGCTGGCCCCGCGCTCGCAGGCCATGACGTTCGGATTGCCGGCCCCGACGACCTTGGCGATCACGTTCTTCATGTCCCAGGGGGCGAGGAACTGGCCCTTCTTGATGTTGATGGCCTTGCCGGTGGCGGCGGCGGCCAGCAGCAGGTCGGTCTGGCGGCTGAGGAAGGCGGGGATCTGGAGCACGTCCACGGCCTGGGCGGCGATGGCGCACTGTTCCTCGTTATGGACGTCGGTCAGGACCGGCAGGCCGGTGACCTCGCGGATCTCGGCAAAGATCGGCAGGGCCCCCTCCAGACCGATGCCGCGGGCGGCCGAGGCGCTGGTGCGGTTGGCCTTGTCGAAACTGGTCTTGTAGATGATGCCGACGTTCAGCCGTGCGGCCATCTCCTTGAGCGCATGGGCCATTTCCAGCGCGTGCTGGCGGCTTTCCAGCTGGCAGGGGCCGGCGATGAAGGCGATGCGCGCGCCGCCGCCGATGACGACCGGCGTGGTGATGCCGGAACCGGACAGGGTGATGACGGAGTTGGGTGCGCTCAACGGAATGGCCTTCTCTGTGCGACATTTGACGGCTGGCGCGGGATGATTGCCGCGCCTAAGGGCGGGGAAATGGCCCCGTCCGCCGGGGTGCGCAACCTATCACGGAGATCGAAGGCGTGACCACTCAGGGCCAGAGACCCGTTCTTTTGTGGTTTCGCCGCGATCTGCGACTGGCCGACAACCCGGCCCTGACCCGGGCCCACGCTGCCGGGCGGCCCGTGGTGCCGGTCTATATCCATGACGAGGCCCCGGCCGCGCGGCCGCTGGGGGAGGCCAGCCGCTGGTGGCTGGACAAATCGCTGCGGGCCTTGGCGGCGGGGCTGGCGGAGCGGGGCGCGACCCTGATCCTGCGGCGGGGGGATTCGGAGGCCGAGCTGCGCCGGCTGATCGACCAGACGGGGGCCGACACCGTATTCCTGAACCGGCTGTTCGAGCCGGAGGCCTGGGCGCGCGACGCCGACATCGCGCATGGGCTGAAGGCCGAAGGGGTGGAGTGCAAGGGCTACAACGCCAGTCTGCTGGCCCGGCCGGGGTCCGTGCTGAACGGCAGCGGCGGGCCGTACAAGGTGTTCACGCCGTTCCTGAAGGCTCTCCTGGCCACGGCCGAGGCCCCGGCGCACACCACGGGGCCGCGCGACCTTTCCGGCGCACCCCGGCTGGACAGCGACCGGGTCGAGGACTGGGGGCTGCACCCGACCCGGCCGGACTGGTCGACCGGGTTCGACTGGACGCCCGGCGAGGCCGGGGCGGAAGCGGCGCTCCACGCCTTCGTGGCCGGGGGGCTGGCGGACTATGGCGCGGGGCGGGACATCCCCTCGCGGCCCGCCACCAGCCGGCTGTCGCCCCATCTGCACCGTGGCGAGATCAGTCCGTGGCGGGCGATCGCGGCGGCGCGGGCGGCAGCGCAGGCCGGGACGGTGAAGGCGTCCGAGGCCGACAAGTTCGTGGCCGAGATCGGCTGGCGCGAATTCTCCGCCCATCTGCTGCACCATTTCCCGACCCTGCCGGAGCGGGCCTTTCGACCGGAGTACGACGGCTTTCCGTGGCGGGACGACGAAGCCGGGTTCCGGGCCTGGACCCGGGGGATGACCGGCTATCCCATCGTGGACGCGGGCATGCGCCAGCTGTGGACCACGGGCTGGATGCACAACCGGGTGCGGATGATTGTGGCCTCCTTCCTGATCAAGGACTTGCTGATCGACTGGCGGCGGGGCCAAGCCTGGTTCGAGGACACGCTGGTGGATGCCGATCTGGCGTCAAATTCGCAGAATTGGCAGTGGGTCGCCGGATCCGGGGCCGATGCTTCACCGTATTTCCGAATCTTCAATCCGGTCACCCAGGGACAGAAGTTCGATGCCGACGGTCGCTACATCAAACGCTGGTGCCCTGAGCTGGCCCGGGTACCCGCAAAATGGGCCCATGCGCCCTGGACCGCGCCGGCCGAAGTCCTGCGCGACGCCGGGGTGCGGCTGGGCCACACCTATCCCCGGCCCCTCGTCGACCATGCCGAGGCGCGGGACCGGGCGCTGGCGGCGCTCAAGGTCATCACCGGTCGCGGACAAGATGCCGCACCGGATTGACCGGTGTTCGGGGATGGCGAAAGGCTCAGCTTGATGACCGTCCTCACCGACCAGACCAGCGCCGCCGCCGATCGCACGCCCCGGGTGTTCGCCCTGCTGATCCGGCTGCTGTCGGCCAACTGGACCTATGGGCGGCTGACCCTGACCCTGCCGAACGGCGAGGTGCACCGGCTGGAGGGCGAGACGCCCGGGCCGAATGCGATGATGACGGTGCTGGACTACCGGTTCGCCGCCCGGGTGCTGGCCAATGGCGATATCGGCTATGCCGAGGGCTATATGGCCGGGGAATGGGACAGCCCGCATCTGGCCGTGCTGCTGGAGACCCTGGCCAGCAACTATGACCATATCCGGAGGCTGTTCGACGGCAATATCCTGATGCTGGCGGTCAACTGGATCGGCCACAAGCTGAACCGCAACAGCCGCAGCGGCTCGAGGAAGAACATCACCGCCCACTATGATCTGGGCAATGCCTTCTATGCCGCCTGGCTGGACGGCTCGATGACCTATTCGGCGGCGCGGTTTGCAAGCCCGTCCGAGCCGCTGGAGGTGGCCCAGAGGCGGAAGTACGAGGCCCTCGCCCGGGCCATGGACCTGAAGCCCGGCATGAGCGTGCTGGAGATCGGCTGCGGTTGGGGCGGGTTCGCCGACTATGCGGCGCGCGAGGTCGGGGCCACAGTGACCGGGGTCACCATCTCGCAGGAACAGCACGACCTGGCCCGGGAGCGGCTGTTCAACGCCGGGCTGTCGGACCGGGTCAACATCCAGCTGATGGACTATCGCGACCTCAGCGGGAGCTTCGACCGGGTGGCCTCGATCGAGATGTTCGAGGCGGTCGGCAAGGAATACTGGGGGGCCTATTTCGACAAGATCCACGACGTCCTGAAGCCGGGCGGCCGGGCCGGGCTGCAGATCATCACCATCCAGGATGCGCTGTTCGAGGAATACAACGCCCGGACGGACTTCATCCAGAAATACGTCTTCCCCGGCGGGATGCTGCCCAGTGAGGCAAGGCTGCAGCCGGTGGTGGAGGCGGCGGGCCTGCGCTGGGATGCGGTGGAGCGGTTCGGCATCGACTATGCCGACACCCTGCAACACTGGGACCAGCGCTTCCAGGCGGCGTGGGACGACATCCGCCGGATGGGCGGGTTCGATGAGCGGTTCCGGCGGCTGTGGCGCTTCTATCTGGCCTATTGCGAGGCGGGTTTCCGCTCGCGGCGGACGGATGTGATCCAGCTGGCGCTGTCCCGGACATAGGTCCTTCTCCCCTTGCGGGAGAAGGTGGCCGAGCGAAGCGAGGTCGGATGAGGGGTGACTCCCGGCGGCGAAGAGCGGCCTGATCGACGCCCACGCCAGAGAGATGGAGTTACCCCTCATCCGCCCCTTCGGGGCACCTTCTCCCGCAAGGGGAGAAGGATCAGCGCTTCACCGCCCCCAGCATAATCCGCGTCGCCTCCGCCTCGGCCAGCAGGGCGGCGCGGCGTTCGGGGCCGAAGTTTTCGAGGGTTCGGTAGGGCATGGCGAGACGGACGTTGTCGCGCAGGCGCGGGTAATTCCGTTCCAGAAAGCCCCAGTACAAGCGGTTGAACGGACAGGCGTTCTCTCCCGTCTTGGCCTCCACGTCGTAGCGGCAACCGCCACAGTGGTCGCTCATCCGGTCGATATAGGCTCCGGAGGCGGCATAGGGTTTGGAGCCGACGATGCCGCCGTCGGCGAAGGTGGCCATGCCGCGAGTGTTGGGCATCTCGACCCATTCGTAGGCGTCGGCATAGACGCTCAGGTACCAGTCATCGACTTCGTCCGGGTGGACGCCGAGCAGCATGGCGAGGTTGCCGGTGACCATCAGCCGCTGGATGTGGTGCGCATAGGCCTGGTCGCGGGTGGCGGCCACGGCATCGGCGACACAGGCCATGTCGGTCTCCCCCGACCAGAAGAACCACGGCAGCACCCGGTCGGCGTCGAGGTAGTTGCGCCGGCCGTACTCGGGCATCTTCAGCCAGTAGATGCCGCGCACGAACTCGCGCCAGCCGAGGATCTGGCGGATGAAGCCCTCGACGGCATTGAGGGGGGAGCGACCGGCCCGGAACTCCGCCTCGGCGCGGCGGCAGATGTCGAGGGGATCGAGCAGGCCCAGATTCAGCGAGGTCGAGATCAGGCCGTGCCACATCCACGGCTCGCCCTGCGCCATAGCGTCCTGCCAATCGCCGAAGCCGGGCAGGATGTGACGCAGGAAATCGTCCAGAACCGCCTCGGCCTGTTCGGCCGTCGTCGGCCATCCGAACTGGTCAAGGGCACCGAAATGGTCGGGAAACAGGCGGGCGACATCGGCGATGGCCTCGAGGGCCAGAGCGTCAGGGGCGGTGCGCAGTCGCCCGGGAGGCCGCAGGCCTTTCGGCAGGCGTTTGCGGTTCTCGGCGTCATAGTTCCACTGCCCGCCCGCGGGCTGGCCGTCGTCCATCAGCAGGCCGGTCTCGCGCCGCATCTCGCGGTAGAAGAACTCCATGCGCAGCTGGGACTTGCCGGAGGCCCAGCGCCGGAACCGGTCGTGGGCGCAGAGGAATCGGTCATCCTGGCGAATTTCGACACTTAGGCTGGTCGATCTGGCGAAAGCGGACAGGGCCTCGGCCAGCCGCCATTCCCCACATTCGGTCACGACCACGCCTTCGAAGGGCTGGTCGTCGAGCGCGCGCTGCAGCTCGCCGACGATGCTGTGGGTATTGGCCGGATCGTCGATGCGGACGTAGCGGACGGTGACGCCGCGGGCTTCCAGCCGCAGCGCGAAACTGCGCATGGCGGCGAAGATCAGGGCGATCTTCTGTTTGTGGTGACCGACATAGGTGGCCTCGGCCCGGACCTCGGCCATGAGGACGACGTCGCGGTCCGGATCGAGATCCGGCAGGGCGGACAGGCGATCGGACAGCTGGTCGCCCAGCACCAGCCGCAGCCGCCCCCTGCCTGTCGGCGAGGCCTGCGTGCTAGGGTCGGGCATGACCGATACTCCCCTGATCTCGACCGGTGAACTCGCCGACCTGCTGGATGATCCGACGCTGCGGATCGTGGATGGATCCTGGCATCTGGACGGCCGGGATGCCCGGGCGGACTTCGACCGCGAGCGGTTGCCCGGTGCGGTCTTCTTCGACCTGGAGGCGGTGTCTGACCACAGCTCGGAGCTGCCGCACATGCTGCCGACTGCCGCAGCCTTCGCCGGGGCGGTCGGGGCCCTCGGGATCACCGAGACCGATACGATCGTCGTCTATGACACGGTCGGCCTGCGGTCCGCGCCCCGGGTGTGGTGGACCTTCCGGCTGATGGGCGCGACCAACCTCCGCGTGCTGGACGGTGGCCTCCCACGCTGGCGGGACGAGGGACGGCCGCTGGACACCAACGCGGCACAGACCCCTACCCCGGCCCGGTTTACGCCATCGCGCCGGAGTGGAGCGGTCGCCGACCTGCCGACCGTGCTGGCCGCCCTGACCGGCGAGGCGCAGATTCTGGATGCGCGGCCAGCGGCGCGATTCGCCGGAGTGGCGGCCGAGCCGCGGGCGGGCCTGCGTTCGGGTCATATGCCGGGCGCGGTCAACGTGCCCTTCCCGAGCGTGCTGGGCGAGGACGGGCGGTTGCTGGAACGGGAGGCGCTGCGGGCGCGCCTTGCCGAGGCCGGCGTGGCGTTTGACCGGCCGATCATCACCAGCTGCGGCTCGGGCGTGACGGCGGCCATCCTGACCCTGGCCCTGGCGCAGCTGGGCGAGGACAGCGCCCTCTACGACGGGTCGTGGGCCGAATGGGGCGGCCGGTCCGACACAGAGGTCGTGACCGGCCCCTAGGCTCAGGCGACGGTCGCGACCGTAACCGGTGGCTCCGGCTCGGACACGACCGGGTCGTCCTTCTCGCCCCGCGAAACGACCGTGGCCAGAACCAGATCGCCGGTCACGTTCAGCACGGTCCGGCACATGTCGAGGAATCGGTCGACACCGAGGATCAGGCCGATGCCCTCGGCCGGCACCCCGACCATGACCAGGATCATGGCGATGACCGGCAGGGACCCGGCCGGCACACCGGCCGTACCGATGCCGCCCAGGATACAGACCAGCATGACGACCACCTGCTGGGTGATCGACAGCTCGATCTGGAAGAACTGGGCGAGGAACAGGACGGTCACGCCCTCGAACAGGGCGGTGCCGTTCTGGTTGGCTGTGGCCCCGACCGTCAGGACGAAGCGGGCGATCTTGCGCGGCAGCTTCAGCTCCTCCTCGGCGGCCTTCAGGGCGACCGGCAGGGTGGCGTTGGACGAGGCGGTGGAGAAGGCGACGATCATCGGCCGCTGCACGCCCCGGAAGAACCGGATAGGCGACATCCGGCCGAGGATCAGGACGACCAGTGGATAGACCACGAACATGTGGATCGCCATCGCGCCCACGGCCACGCCGACGAAGGCCGCCAGCCGCACCAGCAGGTCCCAGCCGAACAGGGCCGCGAGGTTGAACATCAGACAGGCGATGGCAATCGGGGCCAGTTTGATGACGAGGTTTATGAGCTTCATCGTGACCTCGAGGATGCCCTCGATGGTCTGCTGCAGCCGGTCGGTCGCGGGACTTTTCGCCATCACCAGTCCGATGCCGAACAGCAGGGCGAAGATCATGACGGGCAGAATCTGGTTGCCTGCCGCCGCCGTGAAGACGTTGGACGGGATCAGGTCGAGGAAGAAGCTGCCCAACTGGACGCCCTCGGGCGCATTGCCGACGATCGCCGCCGCCCCGTCCGCGCCCTCGGCCAGCAGCCGTTGGGCCAGAGCCGGATCGACGCCGTCTCCGGGCCGGAACCAATTGACCATGCCAAGGCCGATGATAACGGCGATGGTGGAGACCAGAATGGTCAGCATCAGGGTCTTGAAGCCCGCGCGGCCGAGGGACTGGAGATCGCCCATCTCGGCGACGCCCACGACGAGGGCGGAGAACAGGAGGGGGATGACCAGCATGAACAGGAGGCGCAGGAAGATCTGGCCGGCCGGGCCAGTCACGTTCGCCGTCACCCACTGGACCCAGTAGACGTCGGGCCCAACGTACTGGTTGACCAGCAGCCCTGATCCCAGGCCCACGACAAAGCCGATCAGCATCAGCCAGTGGAGCGGAATTCCGCCCGTCTTCTTCGTAGTCATTCGTCCCCCGAAAAGCCGCCGTCTCCCCATCCGGAGATCGACTGGAGCATTACCGCACAGGCAGGCCGTAGATCAGGCCGCCCGGTCTGGCGTTCCATTGTGCATTCAAGCCACGGGCCAGGTCGAGCGGTGATTGCGAACCCACGTTACGCTCGAAGATCTCGCCATAGTTGCCCACCGCCCCGATGGCATCGGCGGCCCAGGTCCGGGGCAGGCCCAACCGGGTTCCGAACTCGCCCTCGGTGCCCAGCAGACGCCCGATCCGCGGATCGCGGTTGGCCGCCGAATCGGTTGTGACATTGGCCTGGGTGACACCCAGTTCCTCGGCCAGAATCAGGGCGTTGAGGGTCCAGCGCACCGCGGCCGTCCACTGTTCGTCGCCGCGTCGGGTCACGGGACCCAGCGGCTCCTTGGAGATGACATCGGGCAGGATCACGTGCTGCTGGGGATCCGACAGGGTGGTGCGGGCCGCGGCGAGGGCCGAGACATCGGCGCTGAAGGCGTCGCAGTCCTCGCGGCCATAGGCCAGACGGGCTGCCTCCTCCGTGGGCTGGACGACCGGCCGGTAGTCGATGCCCCGGCTACGGAAATAGTCGTCGACGTTCAGGGCGCTGGTCGAGCCGGCCTGGACACAGACACGGGCCCCGGTCAGCTCGGCCGCGCTGGTCAGGTCCAGCGAGCGGCGGACCAGAAAGCCCTGACCGTCATAATAGTTGACGCCGGCGAAGGCGAGCGTGCCGCCCGTATCGCGCTCCATCGTCCAGGAGGTGTTACGCCACAGGACGTCGATCCGGCCGTCGGCCAGGGCCTGAAACCGGTCGCTGGCGTTCAGGGGCACGAACCGGACTGCGTCGGGATTGCCAAAGATCGCCGCCGCCAGACCGCGACAGAAATCGACGTCAAAGCCCCTCCATTCGCCACGGTTATCCAGATAGGCGAAGCCGACCAGGCCCTGGTTGACGCCGCAGTTCAGTCGACCGCGACGCTTGATCGCTGCAAGCGTCGGACTCTCGACCGGAGCCTGAACGGCGGGGCCGGTCGTCGCCGTGGGGACATCTCCCTCGGGTCCGGCTGCGACGCGATCCGTCTCCGATCCGCAGGCAGCCAGAAGGGACAGGCCGCCCAGTGCCGCCAGCCGCATCCAGAAACCCGTGGCCTGAGCGCCCATGATCTGTCCCGCGTGTGCTCCGGCGCCGGCGTGTCCGCCGCCTCTTGCGCCCCTGCCGCTTTAGAGGCCTTTGGAGACCCATTCGCAAGCCGTGGAGTGCCGCCTTGGACCCGCTTTCAGACCGCACCCGACTGATTGCGCCCGCCACGCAACGGGGTCAGGGGCGACGTCCGGTCAATCCGCCGATTGAACGGGCCTCCACCCTGCTGTCGGATTCGGTCTCAGCCATGCGCGATCCCGCTCCCGGTCCGGTCTACGGGATTGAGGGGACCGCCTCCCAGGGCGCGTTGCGCTCCGCCTTGGCCGATCTGGAGCGGGCGGAAGAGGCGTGGCTGGTTCCTTCGGGACTGAGTGCCGTAACCCTGCCCCTGCTGGCCCTGACGCGGCCGGGCGACGAGGTCCTGACAACCGACGCCCTGTATGGCCCGGTGCGCCGGTTTCTGGAGCGACATCTGGCGGCGCGCGGGATCACGACCCGTTTCCATGCGCCGGACGCGACGGCCGGAGAGATTGGAGGCCTGATCGGAGATCGAACCCGGGTCGTGCTGATTGAATCACCGGCCTCCCTGACCTTCGAGATGGTGGATGTCCCGGCGATCGCCGTCGCCGCCCGGACGCGCGGCGTCCACACGGTGATGGACAACACCTGGGCGGCCGGACTGGCGTTCAAGCCCGTCGAACACGGCGTCGATGTCAGCGTCCAGGCCCTGACGAAATATGTCGGCGGCCATTCGGACCTGATGCTGGGCTCGATCTGCGCCAGCGATCCGGCGGTGCGGCGAGCGCTGGGCCAGGCGATCGAGGATCTGGGTCTGTGCGTCTCGCCCGACGACGCCTGGCTGGCCCTGCGCGGCATCCGGACCCTTCCGCTGCGCTATGGCGAACAGGGGCGCTCGGCGCTGGAGGTCGCGCGCTGGCTGGCCGCACGGCCCGAGGTGGCCCGGGTCCTGTACCCCGCCCTGCCGGGAGACCCGGGTCACGCGCTGTGGGCGCGGGACTACAGCGGGGCGGCTTCGCTGTTCGGGGTGGTGCTGGCCGGCGGGTCCGACGCCGGGGCGGAGCGGATGCTGAACGCCCTGACGCGGTTTGGGCTGGGGTATTCGTGGGGCGGATTCGAGAGCCTGATCACCCACGAGACGCCGCAGATGGCGTGGCGGCAGGCCCGGCCGGACCTGGAAGGCCCCCTGCTCCGCCTGCACATCGGGCTGGAGGACCCGGCGGATCTGATCGCCGACCTGGACCAGGGTCTGGCGGTGTGGCGCGACGCCGTTACCTGATCGGCGCGACGCCGCCGATCTCGGGCATCATGCCCAGGACGAGAGACCGCAGATTGCTCTGCGGCTGCAGCATGCCGCGCAGCAGGTTCACGGTGATGGCGGCCTCGCCCTCGAATACGAACCGGCTCTGGACGAAGCGGCAGTTGGCGAAACCCGGCTGGGCCCCGCCGGTGAAAACCAGTTCGGCGTTGCGGAATTCGCAGTCGTGGAAGGTGTTACCGTCCAGCGGCTGCCGGCCCTGAAGCACCTGATTGCGAAACTCGGCCATGATCGTCCCGTGAGGAAGGTGGCGCGCCCAGCAGGACTCGAACCTGCAACATCCCGCTTAGAAGGCGGGTGCTCTATCCGGTTGAGCTATGGGCGCGTGTCTGGAGAATTGCGTCTCGGCTCAATTAGCGAACGAACGTGTCGTGAGCGATAGCCGCCCTGACCAATCAGTGCGTCCAGGGCTGTTTGCGGCCGGTCGCGAAGTTGTCGGCGTAGGCCTTGAGAATCACCGGCGGCTCCTGGGGCTCATGGAGACGAAACGGAATGCCGTGCCGTTCGGCATAGGCGACGGCGTCTTCCTTCGTCTCGAAAGACAGCCGGACCTGGCCATTCATGTCGGTCGAGCTGGTCCAGCCCATCAGGGGATCCAGCGTCCGGGCAGAGGCCGGCTCGAACTCCAGACGCCAGTCTTTCGACTTTGCCTTGCCGGACTGCATCGCGGTCTTGGCGGGGCGGTAGATGCGGGCGAGCATGGCGGTCTCACAACATCCGTGGCCCACGCCGCGGGACGCCGCGCGTCGAGCGATGGCCACTCGGGGGGTTAATGGTCGGAGTGAGAGGATTCGAACCTCCGACCCTCTGGTCCCAAACCAGATGCGCTACCAGGCTGCGCTACACTCCGGCGGAGGTGTCTGCCAGCAACCGGCCGCGACCGCAACGGCCGATCGTGTTCATGGGCGGAAGAAGGGGTGTTTGACGGTGTCGCCGGCCTTCGCTCCGATCTCGTCGGCGCGGCCGGCGCGGAGCTCAAGCACGCCATTGGCCGGCCCGTTGGAGGGGATGGTCGTCTCCGAATAGGGGGTCGTATGGCGGGCGATCGAGACGATCCGGCCGGTCGGGTCGATATAGACAATGTCCAGTGAGCTGGGGGTGTTGCGCATCCAGAAGCCCCGCTCGGCCGAGTCGGGGAACTGGAACAGCATGCCGCGGTCATCCGCCAATGGTGGCCGGAACATGAGGCCCCGCTGACGCTCGGGTTCGTCATCGGCGATCTCGACCATGAAATCATGCTCGCCGGTGGCCGTGACGATGGTCAGGGCCTCCAGTGGCCGGCCGGCTTCGTCGGTCGGCACAGGCGTGCGGGCGGCACAGGCGGACAGGCACAGCGCGGTCGCGACCGCGGACAGGACCAGAAAACGTCTCGACAGCATGACCGCCCTTTCGGGGCGGCCGATCAGCCGCCCGGCTTGATTTCCGCAACCACAAGGCCCTTGGGGCCCTCGGCGAAGCGCACCGCGACCGTTTCACCGGGGACCAGATCGTCCAGTCCGCAGCGGCGCAGGGTCTCGATGTGGACGAAGATATCGCCCGGATCGGTCGCGCGCACCACGAATCCGTAGCCCTTGGTGCGATTGAACCATTTGACGGTCGCGGCCTCGAGATCGGTGGTGGCACTGATCGGGGTCCCGTGGCCAAGCGAGCGCCCGTCGGCCTTCAGTCCGTCGTAGGCGGTGCGTCGGGGCGGCGAAGGCTCGATCTCGCTCTCGCCCAACTCATGCACGGTCGTGACCTGCCAGCCCTTGGACCGACGTGCGCAGTCAAAGGTGATGGTCGCCCCCTCGCCGGCTGCGGCCCAGCCGCCATCCCTGAGGCTGCTGATGTGGAGCAGCACATCCGCGGATCCGGTATGGCCAGGCTCGTCAGGCACGATGAAGCCATAGCCCTTGCCGGCATCAAACCATTTCACCCGGCCGGAAATCCGGACCGTATCCGGTGCTTCCAGCCCCTCGTAGTCAGACACGTCATGCTCCCCGTCTGCTCTCCCCGCAGACTGCGCATGTTTAACACGGTTCTGTGAACACGCGAAAACCGAAAACGGGTATTTCAGCCGTTACTCAACCCGACGTGCGCCAAGGCTGGAAAGTCATGGCACGGGTGCGACGATTTGTCGGAGTATTCGACCACCCACGGGCTGCCCGCAGGTGGCGGTTCGACGACGCTTTCGGGGGCACCCCGCGTGGCAGTCCCTAGGGGAGTCGAACCCCTCTTTTCAGGTTGAAAACCTGACGTCCTAACCGATAGACGAAGGGACCGCTGCGCGAGAGCGGGCGATATAGCGGGCGATTTCGGGGGGCGCAAGCGGCCTTTCGAACTAAGTTGCCATCCTTGGATCTGCGACGTCCTCGATCTCGAACTGAACCCCCCTGCGGCCGTTCCAGTCGTCCGCCTTCAGACGGCCCACAACGCTCAGTCCACCCTGCCCCGACAGCAGGGCCTGGCCCGTGGGCAGGTCGGCGCAGCGCCAGGCGATGGCCTTCACCGAGGCCCCGTCAGGACCTGTCAGACGGCACCGGACGTGGCCCCCATTCATCGCCACGGCTTCGCGCGCCCGCACACCGTCCAGCGCGAAGAGGGGCTCGGGATTGGCCGGGCCGAAGGGGGCGAGGCGCTCGAAGGCCTCGAACAGGTCCCGGGTCGCCGCGCCGGGATCGAGCAGGGCATCAACCTCGACCCAGTCCAGGGCCTCGGCCCCCGCCTGTTCGCCGGCCAGTCCCGCGTTGAGATAGTCGCGCAGGGCGTCAATGCCGTCGGGCCGGACAGTCAGCCCCGCCGCCATGGCGTGACCGCCCCCGGCCAGCAGCAGGCCATCCCGCCAGGCCGACTGGATGGCCCGGCCCAGATTCATGCCCGGCTGCGAGCGACCAGAGCCCTTCCCCACCCCTGCCAGGGCGTCGATGCCGATGACGATCACCGGCTTGCGCCAGCGCTCCCGCAGCCGCCCGGCCACGATGCCGACCACGCCGGGGTGCCAGTCCTCGCCAGAGACCACGACGACGGCAGAGCCATCGGCATGATGGCCGGTCGCCTCGACGCGACGGGTGGCCGTCTCGGTCACCTCCCGCTCGACCTCGCGCCGGGCGATGTTGAGGGCGTCCAGCTCCTCTGCGAGCGCGCGGGCCTCGTCGGCGTCGTCGGTCGAGAGCAGTCGGGCCCCCAGATCCGCGCGACCGATCCGGCCCCCGGCATTGATTCGGGGGCCAAGGATGAAACCGGCGTGATTCGACTTGGCGGGCCCGGACTCCACGCCAGCAACGGCCAGCAGGGCCTTCAGCCCCGGATTGGTCCAGCCGGACATGACCTGCAGCCCCAGCCCGGTCAGGGCACGGTTGAAGCCGGTCAGGGCCGTGACGTCGCAGATCGCCCCCAGCGCCGCCAGATCGAGCCACTGGCGGATGTCGGGCTCGGGGCGGTCGGCGAACAGCCCCAGCCGCCGGGCCTCGCGGTTCAGGGCGGCCAGCAGGACGAACACCACCCCGGCGGCGGCGAGGTTTCCCTGCCCCGAGGTGTCGCCCGGGCGATTCGGATTGACGACGGCCAGACAGGCCGGCGGCTCCTCCCGCATCATATGGTGGTCTATGACCACCACCTTCAGGCCGATGGCGCAGGCGTGGGCGATGGCCTCATTGGCCGCCGCGCCGCAGTCGACCGTGATGACCAGATCGGCCCCGGAGGCCTTCAGCCGATCGAACGCCAGCGGGCTGGGGCCGTAGCCCTCGGTCAGGCGGTCCGGGACATAGATGGGCAGTTCGGAGCCCATGAGCCGGAACCAGCGCACCAGCAGGGCGGCGCTGGAGGCTCCGTCGACGTCATAGTCGGCAAAGACATGGATCCGGTCACCGGCCGTCAGGGCCGCGACGATGGCCGCCGCCGCCGCGTCCATGTCCATGAAGGACGACGGGTCGGGGAACAGGCGCTTCAGGGTGGGGGCGAGGAAGTCCGCCCCCTGCTCCGCCGTGACGCCCCGCGCCGCGAGCGCGCGCGCCAGGGGCTCGATCAGCCCCTGACCCTGCATATGGGCGCGGATGACACCCGCCTCCGCCGGTCTCTGCCGCCAGGCACGCCCGGACAGGGAGCGCGAGACATCGAGGAACGTCGGTGCCGGACCCGGGACCGGCGCGCCGTCAGGCATCAGACCGGGCGGGTCGTGCGGATGCGGCGCACGGTCCGGGTGGAGGAGTCCATCACCAGCGTATGGGTGGTGACGAAACCGCCGTGCATGCGCACGCCGTCCAGCATCGCCCCCTTGGTCACGCCCGTGGCCGCGAAGACGGCGTCCTTCGAGACCAACTCATGCAGGTCATATTTGCGGTCGAAGTCGGTGACGCCGGTCCGTTCCGCCCGGGCGCGCTCGTCGTCGTTGCGGAACAGCAGCCGGCCCTGGAAGTGACCGCCGACGCATTTCAGCGCCGAGGCCGCCAGAACGCCCTCGGGCGCGCCGCCGGACCCCAGATACAGGTCGATGCCGGTTTCGGGCTCGGCCGTATGAATGACGCCGGCCACGTCGCCGTCGGTGATCAGCATGACCCGGGCCCCGACCTCGCGCAGGGCCGCAATCAGGGCCTCGTGACGCGGGCGATCCATGCAGCAGACCGTGATCTGGTCCGGGCGGACGCCCTTGGCGGCGGCGAGCGAACGGACATTGTCGCCGGGTGTCATGTCCAGATCGACGGTGCCGGGCGCATAGCCGGGGCCGATGGCGATCTTGTCCATATAGGTGTCGGGCGCGTGCAGCATGCCCCCGGCGGCGGACATGGACAGCACCGTCAGGGCGTTGGCCATGGCCTTGGCGGTCAGGGTCGTCCCTTCCAGCGGATCGAGGGCGATGTCGATGGCCGGGCCCTTCCCGGTGCCGACCTTCTCGCCGATGTAGAGCATCGGGGCCTCGTCCCGCTCGCCCTCGCCGATGACGATCTTGCCGTCGATGTCGAGGCTGTTCAGGGCGGTGCGCATGGCATCGACCGCGAGCTGGTCGGCGTGTTTTTCATCGCCCCGGCCGATCTGGGCCCAAGAGGCGATCGCCGCCAGTTCGGTGACCATGGCGGCATCGGCGGCCAGTGTTGCGGAAAAGGCGGTCGAGGCAGTGGGGGCGTTTTCAGCCATGTCGGTGCTCCTGAGGCGATAATCCCCGGATTCTCTCGACCGGGCGAAGGGTTTTGCGGGTCAGCGCGGGGAGGACCGGTCGACCGGTGGCGGGGCGGCGCCGCGCCGGCGGGTCTGTTCCGCAAAGGCCTCGATCTCTTCCGGGGTCTGGACCGAAAGCGGGGCCATGGCCCGGGCGTCCATGCGGCTGTTGACCTCCGCCACGAAGGTCGCGGGGTCCTGCAGGGTCCATTCGATCCGGGCGGCCTCGGAGGCGAGGCTGTCACCAGTTCCGCGCAGGCTTCCGACGCGGGCCGCGACCTCGGCCGGTTCAGGCAGGGACTCCGTCGCGCGAGGGAAATCGGCCCAGCGCGGGTAGACCCGGTTGGCCTCGACGAGGGCGGCGATACGGGGGGCGATCGGGGCCTCGGCCGCAGGCGCAGCCTCGGGGACGCTGGCGCATCCGCCGGATCCGATCAGCCACGACGCGACCAGCAAGGATCCGCCTATCTTTTTCGCCCGACGCGCGTTCATCTCGGGGGCGTTCATATGCGATGATCGTGACAGGCGGAAGGGCGGTGCTCAGGCCCTCCCCTTTTCAGGAAGCGCGCGGAGACCTGCCGATGGCCAAATCCCCCCGGACCCCGCCCGAGCCTGTCGCCGCTGCGCGCGCGCCGCGAAAGGCCGGACGCCCGACCTCGGTAAAGGCCCGCACCCCGAGGCCCAAGGCGGCGAAGGTGGCCCAGGAGACAGCCCCGGAGACGGCCCCGGTATCCGGGCCGGCGTCTGCGGCTGATGTCCCTGAGACGGCTGCGTCTGCCCCAACCGCCCCTCCTCCGGACTTCTCCGCCGTGGGGGCGGAGCAGCGCCAGATTCTGGAGACCCTGTCGCTGAACCTGGCGCGCGCCGCCATGACCGCCCAGTCGGCCATTGCCGAGGCTGCACTCAGTCAGGCCGATCGCCCCGCCGCCCTGTCGCCCGATCCGTTCAATGTCGGCCCGGCGATGAACGCGGTGATGACCAGCCTGGCCTCGCGTCCGGATAAATTGTTCGCCGCCCAGGCGGATCTGTTCAACCGCTATATGGATCTGTGGGCCGCCTCGACCCGCCGGGCGGCCGGCGAGGAGCCCGGTACCCCGTCAAAGGACAAGCGGTTCAGGGACCCGGCCTGGTCCGAGAACCCGATGTTCGACATCATGCGCCAGTCCTATCTGGTGACCTCGGACTGGATGAACGGGTTGGTGGCCTCGGTCGAGGACATCGATCCGCGCACCAAGCGGCGGGCGGAGTTTTTCACGAAGCTGCTGACCGACGCCTTCTCGCCCTCCAACTTCCTGGCCTCCAATCCGGTGGCCCTCAAGGCCATGGCCGAGACCAACGGCGAATCGCTGGTCAAGGGGATGCAGAACTTCGCCGCCGATCTGGAGCGGGGTCTGGGCAAGCTGAAGATCAGCCAGGCGGACTATGGCCAGTTCGTCGTCGGCGAGAATGTCGCCACCGCCCCGGGGCAGGTGGTCTGGCGCGACGAGCTGTTCGAACTGATCCAGTTCGATGCGGCAACGGACAACCAGCGCGCCATCCCGCTGCTGATCTTCCCGCCGTGGATCAACAAATTCTACATCATGGACCTGCAGCCGCAGAACTCCCTGATCCGCTGGCTGTCGGCCCAGGGGTTCACGGTGTTCGTCTGCTCGTGGGTCAACCCGGATCGGGACAAGGCCGGGTTCGGCTTCGACGAGTATCTGGACAAGGGGATCTACCGGGCCATCGAGAAGACGCTGGAGCAGACCGGGTCAAAGACGCTGAACACGGTCGGCTACTGCATCGGCGGGACCCTGATGGGCGCGGCTCTGGCCCATATGGCAGCGAAAAAGGACACCCGCGTCGCCGCGACCACCTTCTTTGCCGCCCAGCATGACTTCGCCGAGGCCGGCGACCTGCTGCTTTTCACCGACGAGCACTGGCTCAAGGAGGTCGAGCAGCAGATGGATGCGGCCGGCGGGGTCCTGCCCGGGGCCGCCATGGCCGAGACCTTCAACGCGCTTCGGGCCAACGACCTGATCTGGTCGTTCTTCGTCAGCAACTATCTGATGGGCCAGTCGCCGCCGGCCTTCGACCTGCTGTTCTGGAACGCCGACCAGACGCGGATGCCCAAACGTCTACATCTGGACTATCTGCGGTCGATGTACGGACAGAACCTTCTGACGAAGGGCGAGTTCGAGATTGGCGGGGTCAAGGTCGATCTCTCGAAGGTGAAGATCCCGCTGTATTTCCAGGCCAGCCGCGAGGACCATATCGCGCCGATGAACTCGGTCTATCGCTCGGCGCGGGCGTTTAAAAATGCCGAGGTGACCCTCACCCTGGCCGGGTCGGGCCATATCGCGGGGGTGATCAATCCGCCGTCGGCCAACAAATACCAGCACTGGACCAATACCACCCTGCCCGCCTCGCTGGGCGAATGGCAGGCGCAGGCCGTGGAACATCCCGGTAGCTGGTGGCCCCACTGGGCGAACTGGCTGCATGACAGGTCCGGCGACTGGGTTCCGGCGCGGGATCCGAAGACCGGCCCCCTGAAGCCGATCGAGCCGGCGCCCGGCAGCTATGTGAAGGTGAAGAGTTGAAAATCGAACCCAACCAGGCACTCGCCTTCTCCACAGGGATGGCGCTGATCCTGCTGGTCCTGACGGCGGGAGTTTTCGGGCGTCCTGATTTCCTCGTGCGCTATGTCCTCGTCGCCGCCGGGTTTTCGGCCGCCTATGTGGTGATCAACACCCTGATCGAGCGCCGCGCCGTCGTCCTGCCGCCGCCCTTGATTCCGGAACGCGTCATCGGCCTTCCCATCGGCATGGTCATTCCGTTGCTGGTCCTCAGCTTCGCTGCAACTCCGGTGTTCCTGCCGGGGCAGGATTTCGCCCTGCTGATCATTATCGCGACCGTCCTGTTCGGGTTGACGGTCCGCTCAGCGATGCGAGTCAGGCGGGCTGAAAGCTGAGCGCCAGGCCGTTGTTGCAGTAGCGTTTGCCGGTTGGGCGGGGACCGTCATCGAAGACATGCCCCTGATGACCGAGGCAGCGCGCGCAGTGATATTCGGTGCGGGGGATGCCGATGGCGAAATCGGTCTTGGTGCCGATTGCGCCCGGGATCACGTCATAGAAGCTGGGCCAGCCAGTGCCGGAATCGTATTTTGTCTCCGACCGGAACAAGGGCAGGTCGCAGCCGCGGCACAGGTACGTCCCACGCCGATGCTCGTCGTTCAGCGGGCTGGTGTAGGGCCTCTCGGTCGCCTCGTTGCGCAGGACATTGTAGGCCGCCGCCGGGAGCCGCTCGCGCCACTGGGCGTCGGTCAGGCGGCGGAAGGGCGAACTCGCATACTGTGCCGTGGAGGCGTCTGCCTCGCCGGAGGAACAGGCCCCCAGAACGGCGGCCGTGGCCCCCAGCAGCAGGGTCCGGCGGGAGGTCGTGAGGGTCTGGCTCATGATCCTACATACGTCGGGATGACCGCCGCGGTTTCAAGGGCCAGACTGGCCAAGAAGTAATGGAGACGTTACATTACCTCTGGAGGTGTGCGCCATGACCACGATCATCAAGCCGACATCGAAGGGCCAGATCACCCTGAAAAAGGGTGTCCTCGATCATATGGGTGTTCGCTCCGGAGACCGGCTTGAGCTGGTCATGATGCCGGGCGGCAAGGTGCAGCTGGAGCCGCTTCGCGAGCGAAAGCCGATGTCGTCCCTGTTCAGTCTGTTCGAGCCGCGGCCGGGGCCACCGGTCACCGAGGCCGAAATCCAGGCCGGAATCGGTCGGGGTGCCGTGGAAAGCGGTCTGCCTCAGGCGGATGGGTCAGCCCTGGATGACGGCGAGGCCGCGTGAGGGCGGTCGACACCAATGTGCTGGTCCGGATCTTCGAACGGGATGATCCGGTCCTGACGGCCCAGGCGGAAAATGTGTTCAGTGGTGACGAGGACATCTTCATCGCCAATATCGTCCTGTGCGAACTGGCCTGGGTCCTGCGCAGTGTCTATCGACGGCCTCCCGATCGGCTTGCGACCATTCTGCAACGTCTGATGGAGGTGGACAGGATTCATCTGGATCGCGAGGCGGCCCATGCGGGCCTTGCCATGCTGGCCGCGGGCGCGGACTTCTCCGACGGGGTCGTACTCCATGAAGCCGCCCGCGCGAGGTGCAGGGACGTGGCGACGTTCGACCGGCGCTTCGCCCGCGCCGGTGCGCCCGAGGTCGTCCTGATCAGCTGAGCCCGGTCGCCTCGTCCAGTCCCAGCATCAGATTGAGGTTCTGGACCGCCGCGCCTGAGGCTCCCTTGCCGAGATTGTCCAACAGGGCCACCAGCCGGGCCTGATGGCCGTCGCGATCGCCGAACACATGCAGCCGCATCCGGTTGGTGCCGTTCAGCCCCTCGGGATCCATACCGGTCATGGCGTCGGTGTCATCCAGACCCGCGACCTCGACGAAACGGCAGCCGTCATAGGCCTCCACAAGCGCCCCGTGCAGGCGGTCGATCGAGGGCGTCTCGGGCAGGGCCGACAGCTGTAGCGGCACCTCGACCAGCATGCCCTGGCGATAGTGGCCGACGGCGGGAGCGAACAGGACGTCGTGGCGGAGGCCCGCATGCCGCGTCATCTCGGGCACGTGCTTGTGGCGCAGGGACAGGCCATAGGCGCGGAAGGCCGGTGCGCCCTTCCCCTGTTCAAACTCGGCAATCATTGATTTTCCACCTCCGGAATAGCCCGAGACGGCGTTCACCGTCAGCGGCCAGTGGGCGGGGATCAGACCCGCCTTCACCAGGGGTCGCACCAGGCCGATGAAGCCGGTGGGATAGCAGCCCGGATTGGACACCCGGCGCGAGCCAACGATCTCGCCGCGCTGGACCGCATCCATCTCGGGAAAGCCATAGGTCCAGCCGGTGGCGACCCGGAAGGCGGTCGAGGCGTCGATGACCCGGACGTCCGGGTTCTCGATCATGGCCACGGCCTCCTTCGCCGCATCGTCGGGCAAACAAAGGATCACCGCATCCGCCGCGTTCAACGCCTCGGCCCGGGCGGCCGGGTCCTTCCGGCGGTCGCCGGTCAGGGAGATGAAGTCGAGATCCCCCCGGCCCGCCAGCCGCTGGCGGATCTCCAGCCCCGTGGTCCCGGCCTCGCCGTCGATGAAGATGGTATGGGTCATGGCTTCATTCCGCCCAAGAAAAAGGGCGCTTCGGTGTCCCGAAGCGCCCCCATCCAACCGTGGTGAAACGGCCTAGCGCTTCGAGAACTGGAAGGAACGGCGAGCCTTGGCGCGGCCGTACTTCTTGCGCTCGACGACGCGGCTGTCGCGGGTCAGGAAGCCGTGCGGCTTCAGGACCGGGCGCAGGGCCGGCTCATAGTGGGTCAGGGCGTGCGACAGGCCGTGGCGGATGGCGCCGGCCTGGCCGGACAGGCCCGAGCCCTCGACAGTGCAGACCACGTCGAACTCGGTCTCGCGACCGCAGACGACCAGCGGCTGGGCGATCATCATGCGCAGGATTTCGCGGGCGAAATACTGCAGCTGGTCCTTGCCGTTGATGGTGAACTTGCCGGTGCCCGGCATCACCCACACGCGGGCGATGGCGTTCTTGCGCTTCCCGGTCGAATAGGCGCGGCCCTGGGCGTCGATCTTCTTTTCATAGACCGGGGCCGAGTTGTCGTAGCCGTTGTCCGAGGTGGCGAGGCCCTTGAGGGCGTCGAAACCGGTCGCGGCGGGCGCGTCGTTCTGCACGTCGGTCATGATCAGAGGCTCCGGAAGTTCTTGGCGGACATCGACTTGAAGTCGATCGTCTCCGGCTGTTGGGCGTCGTGCGTGTGGGTCGGGCCGGCGAAGATGCGCAGGTGCGTCATCTGCTGGCGGGCCAGCGGGCTTTCCTTGGGCAGCATGCGCTCGACGGCCTTCTCGAGCACGCGCTCGGGGAAGCGGCCGTTCAGGACCTTCTGCGGGGTGGTCGCCTTGATGCCGCCCGGGTGGCCGGTGTGGCGATAGTAGACCTTGTCGGTCAGCTTCTTGCCGGTGAACACCACCTTGTCGGCGTTGACGACGACGACATGGTCGCCCGAGTCAACGTGGGGGGTGTAGGTCGGCAGGTGCTTGCCACGCAGGCGCATGGCGATGAAGGTCGCGAGACGGCCGACGACGACGCCTTCGGCGTCGATGACGATCCACTTCTTGTCGACCTCGGACGGCTTCAACGCAGCCGTGGTGCTCTTCAGCATGAGGGTTTCCCGATCGGAGGGTCGCCCCGGACGGTCCGGCGCGAGCGAAGGCGGGTCAGTAGAGGATGCACTCCCGGCCGTCAATGCCGGTTGTGTCGCGGAATATCCACTACGCCTCTGTATCTAAACGATTTTCCGATAGCGGTATTAAAATACCGCACCGATCTCCACCTACAGACGCGGTCCGGACATGAAAAGCCGGGGCTGGGAGCGCCGGACCAGCCACAGATTGGCGGTCGCGAGGGCCAGGACGATCGCTGCGCCGGCCTGGTGCAGACCGCCCAGCCAGATCGGCACGACGTGGATCAGGGTTACCACCCCGAGGGCCGCCTGCAGCCAGATGGATCCGACCACCACGAAGGCGGCCAGACCCAGACCCTCGGCCAGCCGCCAGCGCCAGGCCTGGACCGCATAGACGGTGGCCCCGATCAGCAGGCCATAGCCCCAGATCCGGTGATTGAACTGGACGAGGGCGTGATCGTGCAGGAAGGCGAGGCCCCCGAGGCCCCAGTCGACGGGGGCCAGGACCTGGCCGTTCATCAGCGGCCAGTCGGTATAGATGAAGCCCGCCTTGGCCCCGGCCACCAGCCCGCCCAGCAGACACTGGATGAAGACGGCGGCCAGCAGCACCGTCGCGCCCCGGCTCCAGCCGGCCGGCGGGCGGTTGAGCTCCGAACCCGACCAGGCCTCCAGCCCGGTCCAGATCAGGCCGGCGAAGATGATGAAGGCCAGGCCCAGATGGGTGGTCAGCCGCTCAGGCGCGACATCGACCCGTTCGGACAGGCCCGACGAGACCATCCACCAGCCGATCAGCCCCTGCAGCCCCCCCAACCCCAGCAGCAGGGCGCAACGCCAGATCAGCCGCGTCGGCATGGCTTGTCGCCCCAGCATCGACCGCTCGGGCAGGAAGCGCAGGATCAGGAAGATCATGAAAGGGATGGCGAAGACGACCCCGATCAACCGCCCGAACAGCCGATGCGCCCATTCCCACCAGAAGATGGTCTGGAACTCGGCCATGCTCATGCCCGCATTGACCAGCTGGTACTGGGGAATGGCCCTGTATTTCTCGAACGCCTCGGTCCAGTCGGCCGCGTTCAGGGGCGGCAGGGCCCCCATGATCGGCTTCCATTCCGTGATCGAAAGCCCCGATCCGGTCAGCCGGGTGATCCCGCCGATCACCACCATGGCGAACACCATGGCGGCGGTGAAGAACAGCCAGATCGCAACCGGTCTGGACTGATCGCCGCTGCTGAAACGGTTCATTCGACGCCCGACGCTCCGACAGATACAGTGACGCCAATCGCGGCGACGGGGGCGATATGCTCCCCGATCGTGGCGAGATCAAAGTCTGAAGTCATGACGCGAGGTCGCACGGCGGCCCGCCGGGAGGCCCGATTGGAGTACGCCGACATCATCATCGCGGTCGTGGGCGTCTTCGCCCTGGGCTGGATCGCCGATTCGCTGACCGGGCGCCGGGGTCTGTTCGCCGCCACCCTGGTCGCCGGGACCGGCGCGCTCTGCGGCGGATTTCTCGCCGTGCGGGTCTTCGGGGTCGCCACCATGGATGAAACCGGCTGGATGATCTGGGCGGGCGTCGGGACCGTCGCCTGCCTGATCACCTTCTATCTGTTCCGGAACACACGCTGATGGGCCTTCGCGCGCGCCGGGCGATCGCCTCCCTCGGGATCGTCGTCTTCCTCGTCTTCTACGTCTGGCTGGTGATCGCCATCGGCACCCGGGTGCCCGATCACCCGCTGGCGACCCTCGCCTTCTACGGCATTGCCGGCACGGCCTGGGGGATTCCCCTGCTGCCCCTGCTGTCCTGGGCCGAGGGCAAGTCCATGTGGGGCCGTCAACGGACCGACGCGGAGGCCAAAGAATAAGGGGCCGCCCGAAAGCGACCCCCTAAAATCCGACGATCGAAAATCGATGGTCGGAGCGACAGGATTCGAACCTGCGACCCCTTGACCCCCAGTCAAGTGCGCTACCAGGCTGCGCCACGCTCCGAGAGGCCGGTCCTATAGCGGGGGGTTGGCGTCGCCGCAAACCCCAATTCGCATCCGCCGACGGATCGTTCGCCTCAGCCCGCCAGAACCGCATCCAGCCGGGCTCGGGCACTCTCGATTTCCGCCAGCAGCCGACGCAGCCGGACCTCGTCCACCGGGCCTTCCGGATGGGTTTCTCGGGTATGGGTGTCTCCGGGCTCGCCGGGAACCGCGTCCATGCTGAAAGGGGCGGACGGGTCGCCATAGGCCGCCAGACGGGCCAACCCCTGTTCCCGGTACAGCCGCTGCACGCCCCGGATCGTCAGCCCCTCGTCATGCAGAAGCCGCCGGATGGCCTTCAGCACGATCACATCCTGGGGTCGGTAGAATCGCCGCCCGCCGGCCCGTTTCACCGGCGCGACAAAGGGGAATTTCGTTTCCCAGAACCGCAGCACATGCTGCGGGGCCCCGACCGCCTCCGCAGCTTCCGAAATCGTCCGGAAAGCGTTGGGGCTCTTGGCCATCAGGCGCCGTTGACCGCGCCGTGAACGCGCGACTTCATGATCTGGGAGGCCCGGAAACTGATCACCCGGCGGGAGTTGATCGTCGCCGGCTCGCCGGTCTTGGGATTTCGCCCCATCCGGGCCCGCTTGTCGCGCACCTGGAAGACGCCGAATCCGGACAGTTTGACCGTCTCGCCCCGTTCCAGACTCTCGACAATCAGGTCCAGTGTCCGCTCGACCAGAGAGGCGCATTCCTGCCGCGACAGGCCCACTTCCTCGTGGACGGCGTCGCACAGATCCGCACGCGTCAAGGTTTGCACTTCGCCCAAAGTCTGTCTCCCCGTGGTCCCGACCCGCTCATAAGAGGCGAAAAGCCCGCGAAGTCAAAGCCCCCGGATCGTTAAAGGCGGAACGCGCAGGCCCCCCAGGTCAGGCCGCCGCCCATGGCTTCCAGCAGAACCAGATCACCGCGCTTGATTCGTCCGTCCCGGATGGCGCTGTCGAGCGCCAGCGGGATGGAGGCGGCCGAGGTGTTGGCGTGCATCGCGACGGTCGAGATGACCTTGTTCTCGTCCAGACCCAGCCGGTCGCCGACGCCCTTGATGATCCGCTGGTTGGCCTGATGTGGCACAAACCAGTCGACCTCGGGGACGGTGATGCCGGCGGCGGCGCAGGCCCCGGTGATGGCCTCGGCGATGTTCACCACGGCATGGCGGAACACCTGGTTGCCCGCCATCCGCAGATGGCCCACCGTTCCGGTGCTGGACGGGCCGCCGTCGACATACAGCAGATCGGTCTTGGTGCCGTCCGAGCGCAGGGCAAAGCCCAGGATGCCCTGGTCGGCGGAGGTCCCCTGCCCTTCGCGCGGCTCGACCACCACGGCCCCGGCCCCGTCGCCGAACAGGACGCAGGTGGTGCGGTCGGTCCAGTCCATCAGCCGGGTCATCTCCTCGGCCCCGATGACGAGGGCGCATTTCGACAGGCCCCGCGCCACGAAGCCGTCGGCGACGCTCAGGGCGTAGACGAAGCCCGAACAGACGGCCTGGACGTCGAAGGCGATACAGACCGGGGCACCCAGCTTGCGCTGGACGATCGAGGCCGTGGCCGGAAAGGTCAGGTCAGGCGTGGTGGTCGCCACGATGATCATGTCGACGTCGGCGGCCGTACGGCCGGCGTCCTCGAGGGCGCGTCGCGCCGCCTCGACCGCCAGATCGCTGGTCAGCTGATCCTCGCGCGCCTGATGCCGCTGGCGGATACCGGTCCGCTCGATAATCCACTCGTCCGAGGTGTCGACGAATTTCGACAGGTCGGCGTTGGTGACCACCTGTTCCGGCAGGAAGGAGCCGACACCGGTGACGGCGCTGCGGACAAGACTCACGAAACGCTCTCTTCGACAGGAACAACCGGGGCCTGGGGCTGGTGCAGCACGGCATCGAGACGGCCCAGATTGGCCCCGACGGTCTTCAGATAGTCGCTGCGCGCCAGATCGACGGCGATGCGGATGGCGTTGCCGAAGCCCCTGGCGTCCGCCCCGCCATGGCTTTTCACGACAATACCGTTCAGGCCCAGCAGGGGGCCGCCGTTGATGGCGCTGGGATCGATCTTCTGGGCCATGGTCTTCAGGGCCGGCATGGCAATGGCCGCGCCCAGTTTGGCCTGCAGGCTTGAGGTCAGGGCCTGTTTCAGCAGGGTCGAGATGAACCGCGCCACGCCCTCGGCCGTCTTGAGCGCGATATTGCCGGTGAACCCGTCGGTGACGACCACATCGACCGTGCCCTTGGCGATGTCGTCGCCCTCGACGAAGCCGTGATAGTTGAGGCCCAGCCCGCCCTCGCGCAGGAGGCGGGCCGCCTCACGGACCTCCTCATGACCCTTCACGTCCTCGGAGCCGACGTTGAGGATGCCGATGGTCGGCCGGACACTGCCGTGGACGGCGGCATGGAAGGCCTCGCCCATGATGGCGAACTCGACCAGCTGTTCCGCGTCGCTCTCAATATTGGCCCCGACGTCCAGCACGGCGGTGACGCCGCGCAGGGTCGGCCAGCTGGCGACAATGGCCGGCCGCTCCAGACCCGGGGCGGACATGCGCAGGATCAGTTTGGAGATGGCCATCAGGGCCCCGGTGTTGCCGGCGGAAACGACCGCGCCGGCCTCGCCGGTCTTCACCGCCTCGATCGCATTCCACAGGCTGGAACCCTTGCCCCGGCGCATGGCCTGGGCCGGCTTTTCGTCGGAGGCCACGACCTTGTCGGTATGGCGGATGTCGCAGACGTCCGTGGTCAGATTGAACCGGGCCAGCTCCGTCACGATGGCCGCCTCGTCACCGTGCACAAGGAAGCGCACGTCCTGGCCGCCGTGGCGCTGGATGTAGTCGCGGATCCCGCCGACGACGACGGGCGGGCCAAGGTCGCCGCCCATGGCGTCGAGCGAGATCAGGGTGGGGGTTGGCAAGGGTTCGGAAACTCCGGTGCGCCGTCACGGCGGCGCGGTCTGCTGAACGCAGGATACCGTCGCGCCGCGCGGATGCAAACGGCACCGACGCAGGGTCAGCTTTTTTCGTCGCCGTCCTTCGTCCGCAAGGCCTTCAGCACGGCAAAGGGCGAGATCTCGGCGGGTTCTTCCGGCTGGACGAATTCGGCCCCCGGCTTGCGCGGGAACGGGTCCAGGGTGAGGGCCAGCTGTTCCACCGCATACTGACCCAGATCGATTCGCCCGTCCTCGATGACATCGGGCGCGTCGTCGTCGAGCGTGATCTCGACCTCGACCTCGTCGGGTTCGCGCTCGGTTGGTTCAACCAGTTCGACCGAGAATCGCTCGTCGATCGCGACCGGCAAAGGCTCCAGCGTGATTCCGCAGATCTGCTCCAGCCGCGCGATCACGCGGCCGTTCAGGGTCCAGCCGGCTCTGCCGGGCACCAGCGCCAGCTCCGCCTCGAACCTTTCCAGCGACCCAAGATCCAGCGCCTTGACGATCAGGGCCCGGGCCGCGTCGTCGGGCACAAGGGTACGGGTCAGGCCGGCACCGATCTCATTGATCCGTACGACATCGCTGAAGGGCAGACGGTGATCGGGGTTCATGCTGCCACCTCGGGCCATTGCGGTCGCGTCAGGACGGTCTCCAGCGGCTGGGCCTCCAGACCGGTCCGGGCCGTCAGGGCATAGGCGGTCAGGGCCGCGGCGCGGACGGGATCGTCGCTCTCATAGACATTGCGGGCGAGGCCGGCGGACAGGGCGGCGGCATCACCGGAACGGATCGGCCCCTCATAGGCCGTCATCCGGCCATACAGGGCCTCGCCCAGCTTGCGCATCTTCTTGGCGATGGTGACGTCGTGGACGCCCAGTTCGCGCAGGGCGTGATCGAGGGCGGATACATAGACGTCGAACAGGTCCTGGCCCGCATCGGCCCCGCGTTCCGCCCCGGCCCCCGGCTCGTCCTTCAGCCGCAGGACCAACAACAGGACGTGCAGGGTGTAGAGTTCGAACCGGGCATCAATCTCATCGGAGACGCCCAGTATGGTGTAGAATTCGGGCCGGCGCGCCTGTTCGACCGCCTGCGCATAGAGGGCGAGGCCGGGCCGTTCAGCGGATCGGGATCGGAACAGGTTCTTCAGCATGGTTTGCGGCCCCTTTTCCGCCGCGCCGTTGAACTAGGACGCGGGTCCGGTTAGGTCAAAGACCTTGTTTCGTCGCAGGCGCCCGTTTCCATGAATAAAGCCGTCGTTCGCCTCGCCCTTTTCGCCGCGCTCGCGCCGCTGGCCGTCGCCTGCGCGCCCGTCGTGGGCAACCACGGCTTCCAGGTCGTGGACGTCAATCCCAAGGACATCGTCGCCGGGACGGACACCAAGTCCACGGTCCTGGCCCAGCTGGGTTCGCCCTCGGCCGTGTCCACCTTCGAGGACAATATCTGGTACTACATCTCCCAGACCTCGGAGCGTTACACCTACAACCGCCCGCAGGTGGCCCGGCGCACGGTCACGGTGATCACGTTCGACAAGGCCGATGACAAGGTGACCGAGGTCCGCAGCCTGGGTCTCGAGGATGGCCAGCAACTGGCCATGAACGATCGCGAGACCCCGACCCGCGGCCGCCAGCTGACGATCCTGGAACAGCTTCTGGGCAACGTCGGCCGTGGCCAGCTGCCGCGCACCGACGAGGACGTCCCCGGCCAGCGCCGCCCGGACTAGAGAATCCTTCTCCCGCAGGGGAGAAGGATTGTTTGCGCGCAAACTGTAACCGCTTACAGTCGCGTCAAAACAAGCTCGCCGGGACGGAACACAGTATGGCCAACGTCGCCCTTCGCGACATTCGCAAAGCGTTCGGTGCCACCGAGGTGCTCAAGGGGGTCGACCTCGACATCGCCGACGGCGAGTTCGTGGTCTTCGTCGGCCCGTCCGGGTGCGGCAAGTCCACCCTGCTGCGGGTCATCGCCGGACTGGAAGAGGCGGACACCGGCGAGGTTGCCATCGGCGGCCGGGTCGTCAACGCCCTCTCTCCGTCCGACCGGGGCATCGCCATGGTGTTCCAGTCCTACGCCCTCTACCCCCATATGAGCGTGCGCCAGAACATGGCCTTCGGCCTGACCTTGGCGAAGACCGACCGGGCCGAGATCGAGCGCCGCGTCAGCGCCGCCGCTGAAACCCTGAACATCACCGACCTGCTGGACCGCAAGCCGAAGGCCCTGTCCGGCGGCCAGCGCCAGCGCGTCGCCATCGGCCGGGCCATTGTGCGCGAGCCCGAGGTCTTCCTGTTCGACGAGCCCCTGTCCAACCTCGACGCGGCCCTTCGCGTCCGTATGCGCTACGAGTTCGCCAGCCTGCACGCGCGGCTCAAGACCACCATGATCTATGTCACCCACGACCAGGTCGAGGCCATGACCCTGGCCGACCGGATCGTGGTTCTGAACAGCGGCGTGGTGGAACAGGTCGGCACCCCGATGGAACTCTACGAACACCCCCGCACCCGCTTCGTCGCTGGCTTCATCGGCAGCCCGAAGATGAACCTGATCCCGGCGGAGGTGGTCGAGGCCTCGGCAACCGCCGCGGTCGTCCGGACGACTGCGGGTGAGACCGTGCGGGTCGCCGTGCACGCGGCCGGGACCCGCCCCGGTCAGCCGGTCGTCCTCGGCGTCCGGCCCGAGCATTGGTTACTGCACGGCCCCGGTGACGCCATCACCGCGACGGTCGCCTTCGTCGAGACCCTCGGCCACGCCACCTATGCCTATGTGACCCATCCGGCCACGACCGAGACCCTGACGGTGCAGTTGCCCGGCGATGTGCGCCCATCCGTCGGCGAGCGCCTGACCCTGTACGTCGGCGCTGATCGAGCCCATCTGTTCGACGCGGACGGTCTCGCCTTCCGGCGACTGTAGCGGCGGGTCAGCGCCCGGCCAGCTCCGGCTGGCTCGCCTCGGCCGCCCGGAAGGGGGCCAGCTGGTCCGCGAGGGCTCGGCGGAATGCCGGACGCCCCTCGCAGCGCGCGACATAGGCGGCCAACGCCGGATAGTCCGCGAGGATCGCGGTGTGACGCAGGTCGCGCAGCACGGCCGTCATGATGATGTCCGCAGCGCTGAAGACGTCGTTGGCGAACCAGTTCCGCTCTCCCAGGGCCGACTGCAGATCGGCCAGTCGCTTCCTGAGCATCGTCTCTACCTGGGGCCGGCGTGCCGCCACCCAGTCCTCACCGGCGTGAAACAGGTCCATCCCGGCCAGCTCCCCGACCATCGGCTCCACACTGTTTGAAGCGGCAAACAGCCAGGTCATGACCATGGCCCGGCCCGCCTGATCCGTTGGCATCAGGGCGTCCGAGGTCTGGGCGATATAGAGAACGATCGCGCCGCTCTCGAACATCTGGACCTTGTCATCGCGATAGACCGGCACCTGACCGAAGGGCTGCAGGGCCCGGTAGGCCGGCGACGCCTGATCCTCCGGCCCGATCAGGTGATCGCCATAGGGGACGCCCGCCTCCTCGAGCGCCCAGCGCACCCGCAGGTCACGGACCGATCCCTGGGCGAAAGACGGCACCCAGCCAAAGGCGGTGACACGGTTCATGGGGCGGCTCCGTCGTTCATTGACCATTTATGTTGATATCAACATACTCAAATCCATGACGCAAGCGGTGCCAGAGCCCTACGCCACTACCCTGCATGTGCGGGACACCTGCCTATGCCTGCATGCCCAGCGGGCGGCCCGCACGCTGTCACGCCGATTCGACACCGCCTTCCGCGCCCTCGGGATCACGTCAGGCCAGTTCTCCATCCTGAACAGTCTCAACCGTCCGGACCCGCCGACGATCGGGGCCGTCGCTCTATTGCTGGGCATGGATCGCTCGACGGTGACGGCGAACCTTAAGCCGCTGGAGCGGATGGGGGCCGTGTCCCTCGACGTCGATCGCAGCGACCGCCGTGGCCGACGGGCGAGTCTGACCCCGCAGGGCTCCACCCTGCTTGCAGCCGCAACACCCGTCTGGCGCGCGGTGCACGCGGACATCGAGTCGGGCCTCGACGGCGGCGGGGAGGCCCTCAGGACCGCCCTCAACCGGCTGTCCTGACTCTCAGCGCTTCCGGAACCTGGCCGCCTCGGCCGCCAGCCCCGAACCCCAGTCGCTCTTTTCCTCGGCCGGTTCCGGCACGAACGGCGCCTCGGGCAGCGTCCCCGCCACGCCGCGCATGGCCAGAGCCAGTGGCTCCGCCATCACCGCCAGCATCCGCAACGGCTTCCGCTTCGCGTCCCGGACATCCCAGCCCCCGGCCTCGAACGCCTCGGCCTGATCCGCCGAAGACAGTCGCTCGATCCCGTCCCAGTCGTCCGGCCGGGCCGCGTCCTCGGCCTGCTCCGCCGTCAGGCCGAAGATATCGACCAGCACCGCGTCCACCTCGGGAAACTCATCGCGGCGCGACGGATCGGCATAGCCGGGCTTCATCAATGCCTTCGCCTCGAGGTCAGCCACACCGGGCAGGTCGAGAAGGCGGCGGAGGGTCTGTCTCATGCCCGTGCTCTACCGCCTCACCCGCGTCCGGAAAAGCGTCAGCGCAGTTCGACCCGCCGCGCGCCCGCGGGAATGGCCAGTTCCCGCTCCGTCCACTCCGCATTGCGACCGTCGATCCGGACCCGGGTCGGCAGGGTCTCGCCTTCCGGCCAGGGCAGGACAAACCCGCCAGGCGGTGTCACGCCCGGCGACAGGGTCAGCACGGTCACCCCCGCCCGTCGCCGCAGCCCGTAGGTCAACGCGCCATAGGGCGTGCGGACCTCGCGGACGCCCACCCCCGTCGCGCTGTCGATCCAGCGCATCGGCAGGCCCGCCGCCAGCACCAGGGCATGGTCCACGTCGCGCTCGTAAACGAACAGGTCGAGCGCCGAGCGGATGTAGTCCGAGCTGATCCAGGCATGGGGCATGTCGCCGATGAAGCGCGGCTCACGCAGATCCCGGCCCACGACTTCGGCCCAGCCGTTCCAGGCGCGGGGCCGACGGTCAGCGAGGAAGAAGTCGAGCGCCGCCATGGCCCGGTCCCTCTGGCCCAGCCGCACAAACGCCCCGACGGTGCGCAGCTCATAGGGCGTGTAATCCCGCCACGCGGTCCGGTTGGCCTGCCGGGCGGTGAAGTTCTCCCAGTATTTCTCGAACGTCCGGATCATCAGTCCCCGCGGCAGCTCGGCCTGCAGACCGCCCGGGGACAGGCCAATCGTGGTCGAGGTGGCGTCGAAGTCGCCCCGGTCCGCGGCCCCGGCGATCCAGTCGATCCGGTGATACATGGCCGTCCCGCCGATGGAGGCGACCACATCGGCCAGAAACTCGGCGCGCGCGGTCTCGAACCGGGCCGCTGCCTCCGTCTCCCCCAGCGCCGTCGCGATCTCGATCGCATCGCGATAACCGAGCAGGCCCCAGAAATTGTCCCAGTAGGACCAGGCTGGCTTATCCGAATAGCCCTCATGACTTATCGACGGCGGCAGCAGGCCATGGAAGTGACGGGTCGCCGGCGTACGGTTGGTCTCGGTCCGGGTCGAGGCACGCAGGGCGTCCATATAGGCGATCGCGCCCTGCACCTGCGGCCACACCGCCCGCAACTGGGTCAGGTCGCCGGTGTAGCGGTACGTCTCGGCGGCGAGGAAGATGAACTCCCCGTGGCTGTCGTTCTCGGGAACGGGATCCGCCCCCCGGGCATCGACGCAGCACGGCACCTTGCCGTTGTCGAACACGAACGGCGCGTACCAGCGCAGATAGTCCTGACTCAGATCGGCATGGCCCAGCCGGTTCAGCCCCTCGGCCATCATGGCCCCGTCGCGAATCCATGAGCGATTGTAGCTCCGCGTGCCGGGCTGCAGCACCGCCCCCTGACGCGACATCAGCATATGGGCGAGGGACGACTTCATCGTGTCCTCGATCCGCTGGCCTTCCGGCGGCGTGATCAGGTCGAACCGGTCCAGCTTCTCGCGCCAGCCCGCCGTGATGCGGGCCTCGACCGTATCCAGCGCCGCCGACACCGCGCCCGTCGCCGGCAGGGCCGGTCTGGGCCCCGCAAGCGCCGCCACCCAGCCGAAACTGCGCGTCTCGCCCGGCTGCAGCGTCACCGTATACAACAGGGCTCCACTCATCAGGCCGGTCCGGTCGGACTCCACGTCCGCATCCCGGCGGGCGTCAGGGCCGCGGGCCAGCAGGCTCTGCGGATCGGCCCCGGCGGCGAAGGTCGCCAGCCGCACCTCGTCCGGCGCGACCAGCGGCTGGATTCGCAGGGCGTCGTTCAGCACCAGTTCGGCTCCGGTCCACTGCACCTGCTGGATCGGACTGGCGCCGCCCGGCACCGCGAGGAACTGCACCGGCCCATTGACCTGAATTGGCCGGGTCGCAAGCGCCAGCGTCAGGGTCCGCGCCCGGCGCGCGGTATTGGTCAGGTCGTAGCGCCCGTAGAGGGCCGCCGCATCGGGCACCCCCTCGGCCATGGCCGTGACCTTCAGGGTCCAGTCGTCATGGGCCCAGGTCACGGTCGGGATCGGCAGGTCGTCCGCCACCAGCGCCTGATCGATCCGCGCATCCGACCAGGTCACCAGCCGGCCGTCGTCCAGCATGAAGGGCTCGATCGACGGCCCGCCGCGCTTCAGCTCGATGGCCCCGTCTTCCGAGATCAGCCCGCTCTCGCCGCCCCCGTCGACACCGACCAGGGTCCAGTAGGGCTGCTCCCCCCGGAAGCCGCGCGGATAAAGGCCCCGCCGGCTCTGGGCGGCCACGGCGGTCAGGAAGGCCGTCTCGTCCTCACCGAAGGCCAGAGGCTCGATGCGCAGATCGGCAAGGGCGTAGTGGGCGGCCGCTGCCTGTCCGCCGCCGAAGCCGGCGCCCATCTGGCCCCCGACATCCAGGGCGGCCTGGGGTTCGATCAGGTCCAGCCGCAGCCAGCGGGCCGAGGCCTCCGTGGTCATCAGCCAGTCGGTCCCGCCGTCGCCGCCGTCGACACGGGCGATCTCGCGCCACGACCGCCGGTCGCCCGAGGCCATGACGCGATAGCGCGACGCCGCCCGGCCCTCGACCCAGTGCAGGGTCAGGCCGCCGAACTCCCGCTCGTAACCAAGATCCAGCGTCAGGGACTGGGCCCCCGCCTCCGTCGTCCGCCAGACGGTGGCCGGGTCATCGTCCACGGCCTGTGACGCGGTCGCGGTTCCGTCCTCGCTCGTCGCCTCGGCCACCGGCCGCGGGGCAACTGACGGCTCCGGCGGCAGGGTCCGCAGGGTCAGATCGTCGATCTCGATAAAGCCGCGGCCACCCTCCCCGGCCGTGACCACGAACTCGATCCGTTCGGCCCCCCGAAAGGTTCGGTCGGCGTTGGGACCCCAGGCCCAGACGATCTGTCGCCGCTTGATTGTGAACCGGGTCCAGCCCTCGGGCGCGACATACTGCCGGGTCTGGTTCCAGTGGACGTTCTCTCCGCCCGCGTCCGTGAACTTGACCTCGAAGGTGTTGGCCGGGCCCTCGCCCCGGATCCGGAACGTGATCTCGTAGTTTTCGGGAGCCTGAAATGACAGCGCACGCGCTGCGAAGGCATAGCCCGAGCGGCCATTGAAATCATAGTCCAGCCGCAGCGCCTTGCCGCGCACTCCGGAGGCAACGGACAGGATCGAGGAGACATCCGTCGAGGCATCAGCGGTCCACGCCGACAGGTCTTCGAACGAATCCAGCGTCCGCGTCGACTGGGCGTAAGCCGGCGCCGTGATGACGAAGATGGCCAGAAGGCCCAGCAACAAACGCATGTTCAACCTTTGACACTCCCGGCCAGCATGCCGCGGATGTAGAATCGCTGCAGGGCCAGAAACAGGATCAGGACCGGGGCCACGGTGATCACCGCCCCGGCCATCATCAGCTCGATATCCTGCACATGTTCGCGCGACAGGGCCGCCAACGCCACCGGCAGCGTATAGTTCGACTGGTCGGTCAGGATGATCAGCGGCCACAGGAAATCGTTCCAGCTGCCCAGAAACACGAACAGGCCCAGCGTCACGAGGATCGGCGACAGGGTCGGCAGGACGATCCGGCGAAAGATCTGCCCCTCGCTGGCCCCGTCAACCCGCGCCGCCTCCAGCATCTCGTCCGGGATCGACAGGGCATACTGGCGCACGAGGAACAGGCCGAAGATCGAGGCCAGCCATGGCACCAGCGCGCCGGCATAGGTGTTCACCAGCCCCATGGACTTCAGCATCAGGAACAACGGCAGGGTCCCGATCTGGGCCGGGATGACCAGCGCCCCGATCAGGGCCTGGAACAGCCGGTCACGCCCCCGGAACCGCAGCTTGGCGAAGGCATAGCCGGCCGGAACCGTGAACCCCAGCGCCAGTCCCGTCGCCAGCGTGGCCAGGGCGAAACTGTTGGCCATATAGCGCCCCATGCCCTGGTTCACGAACAGGTCGCGATAGTGTTCCAGCGTCGGCCGTGCGGGCAGCAAGGGCGGGGGGAAGGTCGCGGCCTCGCCTGTGGCCATAACGCTGACCGACAGCATCCACAGCAGCGGAAACAGCACGACCAGTCCGATCGCGGCCACGCCGAGGTTCAGCAGCAGGACGCGCGCCTTCACGTGTGGTCTCCGCCCAGCCGGCGCGACACGGCCAGCTGCACCATCGTCACCGCGAAGATGCACAGGAACAGGATGAAGGCCACGGCGCTGGCGGAGCCCAGGTTCCACCATTTGAAGCCCTCCTCGTACATGAAATACAGCACGGTCACGGTCGACTGCGCTGGCCCACCCTGGGTCATCACATAGGGCTCGGCGAACAGCTGGAAGAAGGCCGCCACCGAGATGATCGACACCAGCAGCAGGGTCGGGGCGATGGCGGGCACGGTGACATGCCGGAACCGGCTCCAGGGCCCGGCCCCGTCGATCCGCGCGGCCTCATAAAGGTCGTCCGGCACGGTCTGAAGCACGGCCAGAAAGATCAGCATGTTGTAGCCGAAGGTCTTCCACACCACGAACATCAGGATCGCCGGGATCGAAGTCGCGGGATCGCCCAGCCAGTCGACGGCGGGCAGACCCAGACTGGTGATCACCCAGTTGATGACCCCGTAGCGGGTGTGCAGCAGATAGTTCCACAGCACCGCCGTGGCCACGAGGGTGGTCACGAACGGCGCGAAGAAGATGACCCGCCATATTGGCCGCCACTTCACCGTCCGCGCGTTCAGGATCACCGCCGCGCCCAGCGACGCCGCAATCGTCAGGGGCACGCCCAGAACGCTGAACCAGACCGTGTTCCGCATCGCCTGCCAGAATAGCGGATTGGTCAGCAGCCGCTCATAGTTTTGCAGACCGACGAACCGCAGATTGCCGAGATCAGCCAGGGCATAGATGTCGAAATCGGTGACGCTGAGCAGCAGCGACCCCACGACCGGCACCACGAAAAAGACGGCGATCGCGATCAGGGCCGGGGCCACAAAGCCCCACGCGGCCCGTTCTCTCGCCGCGATCATGCCGCCCGCCCCTGATCCAGCATCCAGCGGCGTTTCTCCAGCAGGCGATCGGCCCGGCGGTTGATCTCGGCCCCGGCCTCCCGGACCGTAAACTGGCCCCGCACCATCCGGTCGGCGACGATCTGCATCTCGGTCACGATCCGCTCCCACTCCGGTACCTTGGGCACCGCCCGAGCCCGTGCCAGCTGATCCCGGAAGGGCGCGATATAGGGGTCGGAGGCCACGGCGGGCGCCGCCCAGGCCGAGGGCCGGGCCGGCAGGTCTCCGGTCAGGACATTGAACCGCGCCTGCACCGCCGGCTCGGACAGATACCGCACCAGCGCCCAGGCCGCGTCCTGATGCGGCGACGACCGGAACACGGCCAGAGACGAGCCCCCGGGGGCCGACGCCCCGGGTCCGTCAGGCCCCGGCACCCCCGCCGTCATCCAGTACGGCTGGACCTCCGCCGGCAGCCGGGACTTCATGTCGCCGATGGTCCAGGGACCGGAGAAATAGAAGCTGAACAGGCCCCGCGCGAACTCGGTCCAGACGTTCGAGATCTGGGCCGCCGTCACCACAGGGGCCAGGCCCTCGTCGAACAGGCTCTTGTAGAACGACAGGGCGGCCAGAAAGCTCTCGCTGGCGAAATTGCCCCGGCTGTCCCGATCACGAAGCAATGGTTGATCGCCCTGTAGACCAAAGGTCAGCAACTGCTCAAATTCGTTCAGAGGCATCAGGATCGCGTAAGCCCCCTCGCCCGCCACCCGTTTCACCGCATGCAGCGACCGTTTCCACCCGGCCCAGTCGCCCGGCACCGCCTCATATCCGGCCCGGGCCAGAAGATCGGTCCGGTAGAACAGCAGCCGGGTGTCGACATACCAGGGCGTGGCCATGGCCCGGCCGGCGATCGCATTGGTCTCCAGCACCGCCGGAAACTGGTCCCGCAACAGGTCGGCGGCCGCCGGGGGCGTCGGCGACAGCGCCCCGATCGCCGCCATCTCCGCCACCCAGGTGTTGCCGACCTGGCTGACGTCCGGCAGCGAGTTGCCGGCATAGGCGGTCAACAGCTTCTGGTGCGCCGCGCCCCACGGCTGGGGCTGGACCTGGACGCGGATGCCGGGATTGGCAGCGTGAAAGGCGGGCAACAGGGCCGGCAGATGCGTCCCCTCATTGCCCATGGCCCAGACGGTCAGCCGGGTGATCCCGTCCTGACGACCGCATCCACCCAGCGCCGCGCCCGCCATCAGTCCCAGCGCGGCCCGCCGATCGATCACGCGTCCAGCCATCCGCCGTCAAAGCCCGCCAGCCGCAGGCCCCGCGTCAGGTTCGGCTCGCCGCGCATGTGCCGCCACACCAGGTCCGACCGGGCGTTCTCGATCATGATCACGATCGGCCCCTGGTCGATGCCCAGATAGTCGTCGGCGACCCAGCCCAAGCCGGGAACGATGGCCCCGTGCTGCAGCCGCCCTTCCCGCTCCGTCAGGGTCGGGTTGAAGGCATCGAGAAATCCCCACGGCGTGTAGACGGCCGGATAGCGCGCCTTCATCGCCTTCAGACAGGCTGTGACCTCATCCGGCGCAAACGGATAGCTGGCCATGGCGGCCGTCGGGGCGAGCGTCCCGTCATCCCGGTCTCCGGGTCCCCGGGCCGAATAGCTGAAGAACTGGCGCTCGCGGGCATCGATCACCTGGCGGAAATCGCCGGGGCCGTCGCAGGCGGTCAGACCCCAGATCTCGGCCGAATAACCGTCCCAGCCCCCCGGGTTGCTGATCGCATAGTCGCGCTGGCCCTGCACCGCCCGGCGGCTGTTCTCGAAATAGTCGAACGGACCGATCTCGGCCGACTTGGCCCTCAGCCACGGATCGCGAATGCCGCGATAATCGACGAACATATGACTGTACTGGTGCCCGAACATCGGCGGGAAATGCAGGTGAGCCGGGCCGTAGTCCTCGGTCCAGCTGCGGTCATAGACACTGCACCACTCTGTCCAGACATCGGGCGACACCGGATGGGTCCGGCTGCCCATGGCCAGCAAGAGCACCAGCATGCCCTCGTTGTAGACATTCCAGTCGGCCCGGATGAAGCCGGTCTCGGGGTGCCAGCCCATGGTGATCCGGTTCGGCCGCACGACCGCCCAATCCCATTCGACCCGGTCATAGATGGCCTGGGTTAGCCGCCGGATCTCGGCCTCTTCCGCGTCCTCGCCGTCGAACCAGCGGGCGGCGAACAGCATGCCGCCCAGCAGCAGGGTGGTGTCCACGGTCGACAGCTCGACCCGGCCATGCCGGTGCCCCGTCTCCCGGTTCAGGAAATGATAGAAGAACCCCTTGTAGCCGGTCGTGCCGGTCGCCCCGGGCCCCTGGGGCGCATCGTGGAAGAACCGGACGGTGTTCAGCGTCCGGGTCCGGGCCTCGGACCGCGTCATCCAGCCATTCTCCACTCCGACGGGCCAGCAGGTCAGCGCGAAGCCCACCGCCGCCACGGAACAGAAGGACGGGCTGGGCCAGCGGTCGGGCGTCAGGCCCCGCTCGCGGTCGGTGACATGGACAAACCAGTCGAAGGTCCGCCGCTGCAGCTCGGCCACGTCGGAGTCGAGCGGCAGGGCCGCGGCCACAGACACGGGGGCACAGCCGCCGGCTGCCAGCATCGCCCCGGCCACCGTCGAACCCATCAGAAAACGGCGACGATCCATGGGCAACCTCATACGCAAAACCAGGGGCAGGATCACGTCCACCCCTGCAGAAACGGAAATGGCCGCCCCCGGGGATCCGGGGGCGGCCAGGGTCAGACCGTCGTCTAGAACCGGTAGCGCAGGCCCAGCTGGATCGTGCGGGTCGGGAGGGCCTGTGAGGTCGGCGCGCCGAACAGCGGGTTGAAGTCCGCCAGCGGCGTGTTGTTGTTCAACCGCAGGCCGGTGTTGTAGCCGTTGTAGTTGCGGAAATCGAACACGTTGATCGCATCCAGCATCGCCTCGACCGTCTGTTCGCCGAACACGGTGAAGACCTTGCTCAGTCTCAGATCGACCTGACGCGTGGCGAAGTTCAGCCCCGGCAGAAAGGCGCGCCTGTCCGGATAGCCCGCGAACCAGTCCGGCTTGGCCCCGCCGCCGACGTTGCCGATGGTGAACGGACGGCCCGAGCCGAGGGTGACGACCGAGGACAGCATGAAGTCCATCGGCAGACGCAGGGTCCCGGAAGCGACGATCCGGTGCCGCTCCACGCCCGGCGTGTTGAAGTAGGGCGAGGCGTCCAGGGTGGCATAGTCGAAGTCGAAGGCCCCCTGACTCTGGTCGCGGCTGCCGTTCTGCTCGCCATCGGCCAGGGTATAGGCGATGTTGAAGCCGTAGCCGCTGTCCTGGGTGTAGGGCCGGTCGATCGTCACATACATGGCCTTGTAGGTGCGCTCGCGATCGTGGTCCGAATAGAAGACGCTGTCGTTATAGGCATAGGGCTGACCGGTCGCCGGGTCGGTGAACTCCGAAGGCCGCACGACGATCGCGTTGGCGTCGTTCACATTCAGCCGGTACCAGCCATACTCATTCTCCGTCTTGGCATAGGAGAAGGTGACCGCAGTCTGGATGTCCCCGAACTTCTGGCGCGCGCCCAGGTTGAACTGGTCGGTGTGGGGCAATGGCGCGTCGTTGCGGATCAGGAAGATCTCGCCACGGCCCTGGGTCCCGCCCAGCAGGGTGTCGAGACCCGCCGTCGTCCCGTACTCCGGACGCCAGGCGATCGTGTCCGTGCGCCCGCCGAACGCACCGCCATTGGGCGAGAAGAAAATCTGGCGGCTGCGGTTGACCGGCGAATAACGCTCGGAGAAGGCGAAGTTGAACCCGATCCGATCGTAGTACCGGCCAGCCCCACCGAACAGAACCGTCTGTTCGTTACCGAAGATATCATAGGAGAAGCCGATCCGCGGCTGGAAGGCCCCCGTGAAAGCGTCACGGTCACCGTCCGAGATATAGTCGTCAACATTGACGGGCGGCGCGTATGCGGCCCGTGTCTCGAACGCCGCCAGCACCTGACGAACGTTGTCTGGCGTCACATAGTCGTTGTTGACGCCGTTGTCCTCATAGTCCCAGCGGATGCCGAGGTTGAGTTCCAGCTTGTCGGTGATCTGCCAGTCGTCCTGGATATAGAGCCCGGTCTGTTTGTTGGTCACTTCAGCCGGAACGGTCGGCAGGTTCAAGGTCACCTGCAGCGGGATGGTCGAGCTGCCGAGAACCGTGCCCGTCACGTCATAGGAGAACTGCGGGTTCCGGTTGAAGAACTTGGCGACCGAATAGTCATGAATGGCGTAACGCACGCCCATCTTGACCGTGTGAAAGCCGTAGAACTCGATCTCGTTGAAGGTCAGGTCGTTGCGGAAGGTGACGACCGTGTCTTCGATATTCTGGTTGTTGGTGCCGCCACCGCGACCGAAGATGAAGTCGCTCTGGTTGTAGTCGAACTGGAATCCCGGGGTGGTCGCACTCGCATCACGGTAGACCCGGTACTGCTGGCCCGAGTCCGAGAAGTTCAGCGCCTGGGGGTTGTACAGCGACTGCCGGTAGTCGATCGACGCGACGTTCAGGAAGGCGTCGCCCTGGTACTGGTGCCGCAGCACGACGGACTGGGTCTCGTTGTTGATCGCATTGGCGCGGCTGTAGGAGTTCTGGCCACCGAAGTCGCGGATGTCCTGCTCGGTGCGGTAGGTCGCGGTCAGATCGACGATCTGACGGTCGTCGATCTGCCACGACAGCTTGCCGAAATACAGGTCCTGTTCGAATGGCGCTTCGAACACGCCGAGCTCGTCGGCGAACAGATTGGTGAACTCCGTCCGGTTCAGGAACACGGAGTTGGAGCGGGTCTCGTCCTTGCGCTCATAGCTGGCCAGGAAATGCAGCCGGTCCTGGATGATCGGGCCGGAGATGGTGGCACCATACTCCATTCGATCGAGTTGGGGCTTCGCCTGCCCCCGCCGCTCCGAAAAGATGTCCTGCGAGCGCCAGTCCGAGTCCTGGTAGGTCACGAAGACCTCACCGTGGAAGTCGTTCGTGCCCGAGGCGGTCACGGCGGTGATGATTGCCGAGGACGCCTGCTCGTACTCGGCCTTGAAATTCTGGGTCAGGACCCGGAACTCACGGATGGCTCCCTGGGGGAAGGGATTGCCGCGGCTGTCGTCCTGACCGGCGAAACCGCCGTCCAGAATGTTCGACTTCTGGCTTTGCCCGTCGATGAAAACGTTGATGGCGTTGGCCGACTGGGCACCGGCTGCGATGGTGCGCTCGGCCGGGTCCTGGCTGACCACGACGCCGGGAGCCAGTGCGGCGAAGTTAAGGAAGTTGCGGTCCACCTGAGGCAGGGCGCTGATCTGCTGCTGGCTGACGTTGGTGGCGACTTCCGAGGTCCGGACCTCGAAGATCCGCCGTCCGGTGACGACGATGTCACCCAGATCGGTCCCCTCGGCGGTGGAGGCCATACCGGCTGCCGCGACGTCGAGGTCCAGCGTTGCCACCTGCCCCACGGACAGGGTCACCGTGTCCGTGCCGCTCTGGCCGTCAGCGCTGGTGACCGTCACCTCGTAGGTGCCGGGGCGCAGACCGTTGAGCACATAGGTGCCCGACTCGGAGATGCGCCCGCGCGTCACGAAGCCGGTGTCCACATCCCGCGCGACGATCGTCCCGCCTGCTTCCGGGGCGGCCCCTTCATAGATGGTGCCCCGCAGGGTCGAGGTGGTCGACTGGGCGGCGGCAGCGCCGGCCCCCAGCAGGGTGGTCGCGACCGCGAGGGCGGAGGCTGCGCCGAGGGCGCGGTTGCGCAGGGTCATTCGGGTCATGCGGGTTCTCCGTTCGATTCGATGTGAGGGGTGACCCGCGGCGCGGGATCGACAACAGGGGACTGAAGGCCGCCAGTGGACTGGCGGATGACGAGTTGGGGGCGAAGCGTTTCGCAGGTGCCGTCCGGTGCGGCCCCGGCGGTGCTGGCAGCGATCAGGGCGACCAGCCGTTCCATGGCGTGCCGGCCGGTCCCGACGATATCGACGCGAAGCGTGGTCAGGGCGGGCTGCACGAGTGCGGAAATCGGAACATCGTCGAATCCGACGAGCGCCACATCCTCGGGGCAGCGCAGACCGGCTTCCTGCAGCGCGATCAGCGCGCCGATGGCCATCATGTCGTTGCCGGCGAAGATCGCATCCGGCCTGTCGGGCCCGGCCACAAGCGCCCGGGCGGCGGAATGCCCGGAGCCCTGGGTGAAGTCCCCGGCCACAACCCGGGGCTCCGCCCCGGTCGCGCGCATGGCCTGGACATAGCCAGCCTCGCGCTGATGCGCCTCAAGGTTTCGGGCCGGACCGCCGATGTGGGCGATCCGGCGGCGTCCGAGCGCCAGCAGGTGCTCCACCGCCGTCACCGCGCCGCCGACGTTGTCGACCACAATCGAGGGCCGGCCGGCGTCATCCGCCCCGCCGTTCATCAGCAGGACCGGCAGACGTCCCGTCAGGCTGGCGGCCAGGTTGACCGAGTCGAGGTGGGGCGACAGCACGATCAGACCATCGACCCGCCCGCGCATGGAGCGAATCGCGGCTGCGGCCTCCGAGGCGTCGTCATGCGAACTGGATACGATCAGATGCAGGCCGCTGGCGCGCGCCGCCAGGTCCATGCCGCGAATCAACTCGGAGAAGAACTCGCCGAACAGGTCCGGCAGGATAACGCCGACCGTATCGGTCCGGCTGGTCGACAGACTGCGAGCGCCGGAATGGGGCACATAGGACAGGGCCTCAACGGCCTCCATCACCCTCAGCCGGGTGGGTGCGGTGACCGCACCTGCACCGGTCAGCACGCGCGACACCGAGGCCACGGACACCCGGGCACGCTCCGCCACATCGCGGATCGTCGCGGCTTTCACGACGTCGGCCCTGTCGGCGCACTGCCGATGGCTGTGTGGGGCTGGATGCGGTTCACGCGATGGTCCTGAAGCGTCCCGACCGTGCCGGCCCTCTTCGCGGGGGTCCGTCGGCGAAAAGTTTGTAATCGGTTACATGACATACTGGCCATGCGCCCCGCAAGTGCCGTAGTCTGGCCAAAGGACGGATTCCCTTCCCGCCGTGACCTGCTTGCATCGCCAGACCTCCCCGACGGCGATCCCGAATAGCCAGACCGAAAGCTGCCCATGACCGCCAGTTACCAGTTCCCCGAAGGCTTTCTCTGGGGGGCGGCGACGGCCGCCTATCAGATCGAAGGTTCGTCCATGGCCGACGGGGCCGGAGCCTCGATCTGGGACCGCTTCAGCCACACGCCCGGCATGATGAAAGACGGTGACACCGGTGACATCGCCTGCGATCACTACAACCGCTGGCGCGAGGACATCGCGATCATGAAGCGGCTGGGCCTGAAGGCCTATCGCTTCTCGGTCAGCTGGAGCCGGGTCATGCCGGACGGCACCGGCCGCCTGAACGAGGCGGGGCTCAAGTTCTACGACGACCTGATCGACGGCCTGATCGAGGCCGGGATTGAACCCCTGTGCACCCTGTACCACTGGGACCTGCCGGCCGCGCTGGATGACCGCGGCGGCTGGCTCAACCCCGACATCGCCGACTGGTTCGCCGACTATGGCCAGGTGCTGTTCGAGCGCTTCAAGGGGCGGGTGAAGACCTGGGGCACGATCAACGAGCCCTGGGTGATCGTCGACGGCGGCTATCTGCACGGGGCCCTGGCCCCCGGCCATCGCTCGGCCTTCGAGGCCGTCATCGCCGGCCACAATGTGCTCCGGGCCCACGGCGCGGCCGTGAAGCGGTTCCGCGAGGTTGGCGAGGGTCGCATCGGCATCGTGCTCAACATCGAGCCGAAATACCCGGCCAGCGACAAGCCGGAGGATGAGGCCGCCCGCAAACGCGCCGAGGCCCAGATGAACCGCTGGTTCCTCGACCCCCTGATGGGCCGCGGCTATCCGGAAGAGCTGAAGGACGTCTATGGCGAGGCCATGCGCGACTTCCCGGCCGAGGATTTCGAGCTGATCGCCCAGCCCACCGACTGGATGGGCCTGAACTGGTACACCCGCGCCGTGCCCGAGAATGCGCCGGACGCCTGGCCGGTCCGCGCCCGCCCGGTCAAACAGGTCCAGCACGCCCACACCGAGACCGGCTGGGAGGTCTATCCCCCTGCCCTCACCGACACCCTGGTCTGGCTTCACGAACAGACCAATGGCCTGCCGCTCATGATCACCGAGAACGGCTCGGCCTGGTACGATCCGCCCCATGCCATCGACGGCCGAATCCACGACCCCATGCGCGTCGACTATCTGAAGAACCACCTGAAGGCCGCCCACGATGCGCTCGGCAAGGGCGTCAAGCTGGAGGGCTATATGGCCTGGTCGCTGCTCGACAATCTGGAATGGTCGCTGGGCTATTCGAAGCGGTTCGGCATCACCCACGTCAACTTCCTGACCCAGGAGCGGACGATCAAGGATTCCGGCCTGCTCTATGCCGAGATCATCCGCACCAACGGGGCCTGTCTCTAGCGCCGCACGCGCGCGTAGAAGCCCTCGATCAGATCCAGCCGGTCGGCGAAGGGCACCGCCTTCGCCACCGGCCCGTCGTTGGTGAACTCCAGCAGCCGGTCCGGCACCGCCCCGAACTCGGGCCAGGCCGGATGGTTACCGCCATTCGGATCCCCGTACCGGGCAAAGGTCGTCCAGTAGTCCGCCATGGCGGTGGCGGCCCGCGCGTCCCGCTCGCCCATCGGCCGCCCGACCGTGTGCAGATTGTCGAACACATAGGGGCGCTCCGAGGCGTGTGTCGCCCCGCCGCTCGGCTCGGGATTGGAGGCGGGGACCACGTCGAACCGGTAAAGGAAGGTCGGATGCCCGGCCCCGGCATGCAGCCGCGCCAGATGCCGCGCGGGCTCGTTGAAAATCAGGTCGCTGACGACGTGGGCATCATACCCGGCCTGCCCGCCATAGGCCGCCAGCAGGGCGTCATACTCGGCATCGGTCATGGCATCGTCAGTCCGCCCATAGACCCCGGCGTCTGACGGCCGGATCCACCAGAACTCCGCACTGTTCGTCCCGATCATCAGCGGCACGGGAGCCTGCCGCCCGGCGGCAAAGGCCTCGACCACATCCTCGGGCACGACCCGGCCGTCGACGATCAGATTGTCCGAATAGAAGGCCGGCATGGGGCTCAGCAGCCGTTCGGCCGGGATTGCCCTGAGGGCATCGGCCGTGGCCTCCGTCCCCGCCCCCGCCGACCGGGCAAAGCTCACCCCCAGCGCCTGGGCCGCCGGCCGCCCGGGCCGGTCCTCGTCCAGCCGGGCCGACCGCTGCCGACCGAGGCCGGACTGGACCACGGCGGCGTGAAACAACCCGCGTGCGCCCGGCGCGACCATCAACTGGGTCACCGCCGCCCCGCCCGCCGATTCGCCGAAGATCGTGACCCGTTCCGGATCCCCCCCGAGGCGGGCAATATTGTCCCGAACCCAGGCCAGGGCCGCGATCTGGTCCATGACGCCATAGTTGCCGGCGGACTCCTCCGGCCCGCGTTCGGCCGCCAGGGCCGGATGGTCAAAGAACCCCAGCCGGCCCAGCCGGTAGTTGATCGTGACCACCACCACGCCGCGACGGGCCAGGTTCGAGCCGTCATACAGGGCCGCCGTCCCGGAGCCGTTGTTGTAGCCCCCGCCGTGAATCCAGACCATGACCGGCAACGGCCCGACCGCCTCGGCCGGGGCCCAGACATCCAGCGTCAGACAGTCCTCGCTCATCGGCAGCGGCCCAACGCCCGGGTCGCCATTCGCGGGCGGCTGGATGCAGATCGCGCCGGGCTCACCGGCCTCCCGCACCCCGGACCACGCCGGAGCCGGGACGGGCGGCCGCCACCGCAGGGCCCCCACGGGCGGCGCGGCATACGGAATGGCGCGAAAGGCCCGCACGCCCTCGCTCTCGCGTCCGAGAAGAACCCCCTCGGTCACCTCCGCACGGGGGCGGGGCGTTTCGGTCGCGGTGGACATCACGGCGGCCATCATCAGACTTGCGAGAACCATGCTTCGATCCTAACAGGCGTAAATCAGGCCACAATACGGTGCGCCGGAGCGATCCTGGGCACCACGCGTTGCCACGGCGGGGCGGAGGGTTGCGAGGCGTGCGGGCACTGGATCAGGCGATAGACCTTGCGGCTGCGTTCGAGGCGTCGCCCAACCCCTATATGCTGCTGACGCCCGACCTTCGGTATGCCGGCATGAATGCCGCCTATCTGACCGCAGTCGGCATGAGCCGCGATCAGCTGATCGGCCAACCCCTCTTCGAAGTCTTCGACGCCGGCCCCGGCGAGGAGGCCCCCGAGAACCTGCGCCAGCTGAGACATTCGTTCGAGAAGGTTCTGGCGACCGGCGAGCGCGATCATCTCGCCCTGATCCACTATGCCATGCCGGTCACGGGGCCGGATGGAGAAGTCCACCATGAGGACCGCTACTGGAGCGCGACCCACACGCCCCTTTATAATGCCTCCGGCGAGCTGGTGCTGATCCTGCAGCACACGACCGACATCACCGAGCTTGAACGCCTCCGCCGCGAGCGCGTCGCCGAACCCGAAACCAGCGCCATGGACCTCATGCTCGGCGGCAGCGTGATCCACCGCGCCCGTCAGGTCCAGGAAGCCAACCGTCGGCTGGAGCTCGAACGGAACCGTCTCGTCGAAATGTTCATGCAGGCCCCGGGCTTCGTCGCCATCCTGAGCGGCCCGGATCACGTCTTTCAGATGTACAACAGCGCCTATGGCCAGCTCCTCGGTCACCGCGACCTGCTGGGCAAGACCGCGCGCGAAGCCCTGCCCGAGGTCGTGGGCCAGGGCTTCTTCGAGCTGCTGGACACGGTCTTCGCCACCGGCGAGCCGTTCGAGGGCCGCAACAGCCGGATCGAGCTCCAGCGCCGGCCCTCCGGCCCGCCCGAGGTGGCCTGGCTGGACTTCATCTACCAGCCCGTCCGCGATGACGACGGCAAGGTGGTCGGCATCTTCGTCCAGGGCCACGAGGTGACCCAGACGGTCCTCGCCGGCGAGCGCCAGAAGCTGATGATCGACGAGCTGAATCACCGCGTCAAAAATACCCTCGCCACCGTCCAGTCCATCGCCATGCAGACCGCCCGGTCGCATCCCGACCCCCTGACCTTCGCCGACAGCTTCCAGCAGCGCCTGCTGGCCCTGTCCCATACCCATGACCTGCTGACCCGCAGCCACTGGGAAGGTGCGGACCTGCGGGACATTCTCGAGCACGAGACCTCGGCCCACGGCCCCTCACGGATCGTCCTGAACGGCCCCCCCGTCGCCCTCGACCCGGCCTCGGCCCTGTCCTTCGGCATGATCTTCCACGAACTGGCGACCAATGCGGCCAAATACGGGGCCCTGTCGTCACCCGAGGGCCGGGTGCTGGTGGACTGGTCCGTGGCGGACCAGACCCGTCGGACGCTCTCGGTCACATGGCGCGAGACCGGCGGCCCGACCGTCTCGACGCCGACGCGGCGCGGCTTCGGCAGCCGGCTGATCGAGCGGAGCGTCCGGCACGATCTGGCAGGTGAGGCGAAACTAGGGTACCCGGACGACGGCTTTATCGCGGAACTGTCTGTTCCGCTGGATCGGGACACAGAACACAATGGCTGAAGGTCTCGCGGGACGACGCATCCTGGTGGTCGAGGACGAATCGCTCGTGGCCATGCTGATGGAGACCATCCTCGAGGACATGGGCTGCATTCCTGTCGGAGCGTTCGCCACGGTGGACGAGGCCCTGACCGAGATTGCTGAGGACACCCCCCTCGATGCCGCCCTGCTCGACGTCAATGTCGCGGGGCGCGAGGTGTTTCCGGTGGCCGAGGCCCTGAAGGCCCGGGGCGTGCCCTTTGTCTTCTCCACCGGCTATGGCGAGGGCGGCCTGCCCGACGCCTGGCGGGGCCAGGCCACCATCCAGAAGCCTTTCACCGAAAACGCCATCCGCGCCGCCCTGTTCAAGGCGATGGGCGTCGCCGACGTCTGAGGTCTTTCAGGATCACACCCGCCGCATTGTGACCGGGGGCCCCGGTCACGCCCCCGCCCGGATGGGCCCCGGCGCCGCACAGATACAGCCCCGGCACCGGCATCCGGTGATCGGCATGGCCCATGACCGGCCGGGCGCTGAACAGCTGGTCCAGCGTCAGCCGCCCGTGGAAGATGTCGCCCCCGACCAGACCGAAGCGCCGCTCCAGGTCGCGCGGCCCCAGCGCCAGACGCCCCAGCACCGACGCCTTGAAGCCCGGCGCATGGGAGTCGACCGTATCGATCATCAGGTCGGCGACGGTCTCGCGGTGTTCGTCCCCCAGCGTCGGGTCGACATGCTGGCAGAACAGGCTGGCCACATGCTGGCCCGGCGGGGCCAGACTGTCGTCCAGGGTCGACGGGATCAGCATTTCCACGATCGGCCGGCCGGACCAGCCGTTCAGCCGCGCCTCGGCATGGGCCCGGTCCATATAGGCCAGGCTGGGGGCGATGATGATGCCCGCCGTATGGTGATCCCCGGGCTCCGGCCGTGCCGTGAACTGCGGCAGCTCTGACAGGGCCACATTCATCCGGAACGTCCCCGAGCCGGAGGCATACCGTCCCATCCGCTCGGTGAAATCCGCGGGCACGACCGCCGGATCGACTAGCCGCTCGAACAGCAAGCGCGGATGCACATTGCTGACCACGACGCGGGCGTGGACAGTGTCGCCATTCCCTGTCACCGCCCCGACCGCCCGGCCATTTGCGGTCAGGACGGCCGCGACCTCGGTATCCAGCCGGATCTCCACCCCTTGCGCCACACAGGCCGCCGCCATGGCCTCAGTGATTGCCCCCATGCCGCCGAGTGCATGGCCCCACACGCCGCGCTTGCCGTTCACCTCGCCGAACACATGATGCAGCAACACATAGGCCGACCCCGGCGTGTAGGGGCTGGCGTAGTTCCCTACGACGCTGTCGAAGCCGAACAGGGCCTTGACTGGATCGCTCTCGAACCAGCCGTCCAGCCAGTCGCCGGCCGATTTGGTGAACAGGTCCAGCAGATCGCGGCGCCCGGTCAGATCCAGCCCGCCGATCCGGCGCGCGACCGAGGCCGACTTCAGCAGTTCCGGTATCGCCTCGACCCATCCGCCCTCGGGCAGGTTCGGAGGCACCTCCAGCACCAGCGCCCGCAGGATCGCCGCCACCGCCTCCAGCCGCGCCTCATAGGCGGGCAGACGCTCCGCATCCCGGGTCGAGAACCGGGCCACCTCCGCTTGCGTTCGCCCCTCCCCGGCCGAGAACGAGTCGCCGTCCAGCGGCAGGAAGTTCGCCATCCGCCGCTCCACGATCCGCAGACCGTGCCCCGCCAGATCCATGTCGGCGATGATCTTCGGGTTCAGCAGGCTGACGGTGTAGCTGGCCGTCGAATTGCGGAAGCCGGGATGGAATTCCTCCGTCACCGCCGCCCCGCCGACCACGCCGCGCCGCTCCAGCACCGTGACCTTCAGCCCGGCCCGCGCCAGATAGAAGGCGCACACCAGTCCATTGTGACCGCCGCCCAGAACGACCACGTCGGTCCGGGTCTGCGCCATCAGATCCGCCCCCTCGCGGTGGCCCAGACCAGTCTGAGCCGCTTCACCGGCTCGGGCGTCCCGGCTTTCAGCGCCGCGTGGGCGACGGCCGGAAAGGCACCGGCCGGCAGTGCCTTGAGCGCCCTGTTGGCCAAGGCTCGCAGCGCATTGGCCTCATCGGCGCGGCCAACCTCGGTCAGCGCACGGACCCGACCTGCCTCGACCACGGCCGCCGCGTGCCCAGGGCCGGCCAGCACCTGCACCGCCGCCTGCATGGGGCCGACATAGAAGGCGTCCAGATCGTGCGGCTGCTCCTGCACCCGGCCGACATGCGCCTCGATCAGCGCGTCGAACGGCTCCCGATCCAGCCGATGCTGGCCCACGACATCGGTCAGGGCCTCCAGCACCGGATGGCCCCTCCTCGCCACCCCGGCAAAGACCCCGTCCATCTGCTCGCGCCACCAGACATAGCGCATCTCGGCCAGCAGCGGCTGGGTCACCCGCGCCGGAATGGCCATCAGCTCGGCCTCGAACGCGTAGAGGGTGATGACATCCGCCCGCGCCCGGGCGTTACCGATGAACCGGCTGGACAGCCAGCGGTCCGGATCGGCCTTTCGGACCCGCTCGTCGAGGCTGTCGGCCGGCTCAGCCAAACAGGGTCTGGTACATCGCCATGGAGGTCAGCATCGGCAGGCTGAGCAGCAGGTTGGTGCGGCTGCCCAGCATGGCGACCCGGGCGGCCTTGGCCTTCTTCTCGTCGTCGACGACCACGATCCCCAGCGCCCGCTTCTGGTTCGGCCAGATCAGGCCCCAGACGTTCAGGAACATGATGATGGCCAGCCACACCCCGACCCCCATCAGGGCATAACCCTGATCGCCGTCGACCAGACCCCCGGCAAAGCCCAGGCTGAACACTTCGGCGGCATAGGCATGGCCGCGCAGGCCCATGACCGCCACACCGGCAACCACGGTCAGGAGAGCCGACCAGCGGAACCAGAACAGGGCCTCGGGCGCGATGTGCTTGGTCACCGCCGGCTTCAGGTCAGCGGGGATCGTCGGCATGACCCGGATCTGAACGAAGTTGAAATAGTACAGCAGCCCGATCCACAGGATGCCGAAGCCGACATGGCTCCAGCGGGCCGTGGCCTGCCAGAAGCTGAGGTCGAAGCCGCCCGGGGCCGCCCGGCCAAAGGCAAAGATCATCACCGCCGCCAGCAGCAGGCTGAGGATCAGGGTGTTCCTGAAGTTCGAAAGCAGATTGGCCATGGCGGTCCCCCGTGTCGTGTTGCACGGACGCTTAGCGTTATTCGTGCGCGGGGAGAAGGCAGGCGCGCGGGGTGGTTGGTGGTTGGTGGCTGGTGGTTAGTGGATGGTGATTGCTGTCTCGCCAACTCCGGGGCCTCACCGGCACCTCACCGCGCTGAAGCGACAATCACCAACCACTAGCCACCAATCACTGCCCAGCCACCAGCCACCAGCCACCAACCACCAGCCACCCAAACCTACGGCCGACTCGCCATCCCCAGCTTGATCGGCTTGGCGTCCTCGGCGAACTCGCCGCGCTTGACGCCCCACAGCAGGATGATCGGCGCGGCGACATAGACCGACGAATAGGTGCCGATGATGATGCCGGCCATCAGGGCGATGGAGAAGCCGAACAGGGCCACCCCGCCGAACACAGCCAGGGCCGCCAGCACCATGATCGCCGTCACGCCGGTGATGATGGTCCGCGACAGCGTCTCGTTGATCGACAGGTCGATCACATCGCGCAGCGGCATGGTCTTGTACTTCCGCAGGTTTTCGCGAAGGCGGTCGAACACCACGACGGTGTCGTTCATCGAATAGCCGATCACCGTCAGGATGGCGGCCACCATGTTCAGGTTGAACTCCAGGCGGAACAGCACGATCAGCCCGAACACCAGGATCACGTCGTGGACGAGGCCGGCCACGGCCCCGAAGCCGAACTGCGGCTCGAACCGGAACCAGATATAGGCGAACATCAGCACGACGGCCGCGGCCAAGGCCAGCAGGCCGGAGGTGAACAGCTCGCTCGAGACCTTGGACCCCACAATGCTGACGCCGGAATAGGTCACGGCGCCCACGTCGGCGGTGATGGCGGACTGGACGCGCGCGACCACGGCCGCCTGTTCCTGCCCTTCTGGGATCTGGAACCGCAGGATAGCGCTGGAGTCGTTGTCGATGCCCTGGACCCCCACATCGCCCATGCCGAGATCGTCCACGGCGCTCCGCACCTGCTCAAGATCAAGGGTCCGCCCGTCGGACGTGGTCAGCTCCATGGCCGCCCCGCCCCGGAAATCGATCCCCATCACCATGCCGGGATAAAAGATGCTCGTGATCGAGGCGATGCACAGCACGGCCGACAGCACGCCAAAGAATTTGGCGAAGCGGACGAACTGCAGGTTCGTCTTAATCGGAATGATCTTGATCAGGGGCCACCAGTTCATCGCCATCACTCCGCGATTGGCAGTTTCTTGGGTCTGGCGATCTTCAGCCAGTAGGCCAGCAGCACCTGCGCCACCAGCACCGAGGAGAACACCGAGGTGAACACCCCGATGGTCAGGGTCCAGGCAAAGCCGCGCACGGGGCCCGCACCGAACATGAACATGATCAGGGCCGCCACCAGGGTCGTCAGGTTGGCGTCCAGAATCGTGCCCAGGCCTTGTTGAAGCCGGCGTCCATGGAGGCGATCACGGACCGTCCGGCCCGCGCCTCGTCCCGCATCCGCTCGTAGATCAGCACATTGGCGTCCACGGCCACGGCGAAGGTCAGGATCAGACCGGCGATCCCCGGCAACGTCAGGGTCGCCTGCGTCAGCGACATCGCCGCCACGATCAGGATCCCGTTCAGCACCAGGCCGATGACCGAGATGCCCCCGAACAGGAAGCCGTAGGCCAGGAACATGAAGACCACGATGATGACGAAGCCCAGCGCGGTCGAAAGCGCGCCGGCCGCAACAGCATCGGCCCCCAGTTCTGCGGTCACCGTCCGGCGTTCCTCCACCGTCAACGGGGCGGGCAGGGCCCCGCCGTTGAGCAGGTTTACCAGCTCGGACGCCTCGGCGATCGAGAAGGTCCCGGTGATCTGGCCGGTGCCGCCCGTGATGGGGCTGACGATGGTCGGGGCCGAGATCACACGGCCGTCCAGAATGATGGCGAAGGGTCTACCGATATTGGCGACGGTCGCCTCACCAAAGCGGCGCGCGCCCTGGCCATCGAAGCGGAAGTCGATGGCGGGCCGGCCGCTCTCATCCGAGCCGACCCCGGCCCGGGTCAGGTTTTCACCCGACACCAGCACCCGGCGCTTGACCAGATAGGGCGTGCCCGCCTCGTCCTGCAGCAGTTGGGCATCCGGCGGCACGCGACCAGCGACGGCGTCGGCCACCGAATTCTCGACATCCACCATCTGGAAGGTCAGCTGGGCCGTCTGGCCGATAACCCGCTCCAGAGCGGCGGGATCGCTCTCGCCGGGAGCCTGGACCACGATCCGCTCGGCACCCTGACGGGTGATTGACGGTTCACGCGTGCCGAGGCTGTCGATGCGGCGGCGCACGACCTCGATGGACTGGTCCACCGCCGTCGAACCCATACTGTCCATGGTGGCCTGGGTGAAGCCGAGCCGCACCCGCCCCTGCCCCAGACGCTGGACCTGGCGTTCGGCGGCACCCCCGGCATTGACCGGTCCGATCAGAGCCGACAGGGCCTCATAGGCGGCATCCTGACGAGTCGGGTCGGCCAGCACGGCCACCGCCCCGCCGTCCTCGCGGACGATCTGGTTGGTGGCCACGCCTGCCTCGCGCAGGGCAACCCGCACGTCCTCGACCAGATTGTCGACCCGCTTCTCCCGCATGGCGGCCACATCGACCTCCAGCAGCAGATAGGATCCGCCCTGCAGGTCGAGGCCGAGGTTCAGCGCGTTGCTCGGCACCCAGCCCGGCAGGGCCGCCCGCTGGGCGGGGCTCAGCAGATTCGGGAACGCCAGCAGCAGGCCGAAAACCAGCGACAGGGCGACAAGGGTGACCTTCCAGCGGGACAGCTGAATCATGGACGGCGGTTCCGGTTCAGCGGGTCAGGTATCAGGTCTTGGAAATGGCTTTGGTGTCGTTGGCGGCGACGGCCGTGCGGTTGCGCACATCGGCGATCATGCTCTTGACCACCCGGACGTTGACGCTGGGGGCGATCTCGACATTGACCTCGGCGTCCTCGACACGGGTCACCTTGCCGATCAGACCCGACGACAGCACGATCACGTCGCCGCGCTTCACCGCACCGATCAGGGCCGCATGCTCCTTGGCCCGCTTCTGCTGGGGACGGATCAGCAGGAAGTAGAACAGCACGAAGATCGCGACGAACGGCAGGAACTGCACGATCATCGCCACAAGGCCACCGTCAGGAGTGGAGGTCATTTCGTCGGTCCCCGGAAGATTGGGCGGCCGCAACGGGCGCCGGCTGAAAACAAGGCGCGATACCTAGGGCCGGGGCCGACGGGATGCAACGCCTGTGGCGCGACGGTCACGCCTACCTTGGCAAAACCGTCAGGGGATCGATCGCCACCGGCTCGTCGCCCTGCATCCGCCGGGTCTCGAAATGGATCGAGGGCCGCCCGTCGCCGGCGGTCAGGCCGACCGTCCCGATCTGCTGACCGGCGCGCACATCGGCCCCGTCGTCCACGGTGGCCGAACCCAGATGGCCATAGACCGTGCGCCAGCCGTCGCGGTGCACGATCAGCACCGTCAGCCCCTGCCCCACCAGATCGTCCCCGACATAGGCCACCCGGCCCGGAGCCGCAGCGTTGACCGCCGCGCCCGCCGCCGCGCCGATGTTGATCCCGTTGTTGCGCTCACCCAGGCCCACGGGCCCGAACCGGCGCAGAATGTCGCCCCGGACCGGCCACTGCAGTCCGGTCGCGCCGGGCACGACCGTGCCCACGGCGCCCGAAACGGCCGGCTCGCGCGGCGGCGGCGGCAGGGCCGCATTGCCCGAGGGCGGCGGCGGCGGCGGGGGAATCACTCCGTTCTCGGGCACCATCACCCCGACCGGGGCGGGTCCGGTGGCATAGGGGTCCGGTCCGGTGTCGACCGCGCTGTCGGGCAGGATGACCGACTGGCCGATGCTGATCGCGCCCCGGGGCCCCAGGCCGTTCAGATCGATCAGGTTCTGCACCGGGGTCTGGAACCGGCGGCCCACGCCGGAAATGGTGTCACCCGGCTGGATCACATAGGCCGCGCCCGCCGTCACCGTCATCGGCGCGGTGGACGCGGGCGGCGGGGCATAGGCCGGAGCGGGCGTATAGGCCGGCGGCGGGGGTGCATAGGCTCCACCCGGCGGCGGCAGGGCCCCGCCCTCAATCCGCGCGACCGGGGCCGTCATCGGCGGCGGGGCCTCATAGACCGGCGGCGCATAGACGGGCGGGCTCACCGGCGCGGCGGTCCCGCCATAGGTCGGCATCGGCCGGGTCGAATAGCGCGGAGCCTCGGGATAGCTGGCGCAGGCGGTGGCCACCATACCGACCAGAGCGATCGCTCCGACCCTGATCCAGTTCGCAAAAGGCATGCGCCCCTCCCCGTTCATCATATCCGACATGCCCCGCGCTGCCTCCCAAGCCAAGCCGCCAAAGGGCACGAAAATGGGGCGGGAAGGTTAACGGCGCACCGTGTCCCCGTTCACCCCTCCTTCGCCGTCCCCTCGACCAGCGGCACGAACCGCACCTCGCACAGGCTCTCGCGGCGGAAGGACCCGTCCTCCTGCCCGGTATAGCGGTGCAGCATCTGCACCGAGGTCCGCCCCACCGGGGCCACCAGCACCCCGCCCGGCTTCAGCTGTTTCAGCAGTTCGGTCGGCTCATGCGGCGAGGCCGCCGTCACCATGATCCGGTCGAAGGGTGCCTGTTCCGGCCAGCCCAGCCCGCCGTCCGAATGCCGGGTGATAACATTGTCGATGTCCAGCGCCCTCAGCCGCGCCTCCGCCTCCACCAGCAGGCTGCGATAGCGCTCCACCGAATAGACATAGCGCGCCAGCCGGCTCAGCACCGCGCACTGATAGCCACTGCCCGTGCCGATCTCCAGCACCCGGTGGCGCGGCTCCACCTCCAGCGCCTGGGTCATCAGGCCCACGATATAGGGCTGCGAGATGGTCTGGGCGCAGTCGATCGGCAGGGCCTGATCCTCCCACGCCTGGTCGAGAAACTTCGCATGCACGAACACGGCGCGGTCGATCGATTCCATCGCCGCCAGCACGCGCGGGTCCGTCACCCCCTGCTGCCGCAGCGACAGAATCAGCCGCCCTGCCCGATCGTCCTTCAGGTTCATCCCGCCAGCGCCTTCGGCGGGGCCCCGCCCAGCACCCCCTTCAGGTCGTGCACACTGGGCCTGTGGGTCAGGTCGATGTGCAGCGGCGTGACCGAGATCTTGCCGTCGTCCATGGCCCGCAGGTCCGTCCCCGGCGCATGGTCCTGCTTGGCCCCGCGAAAGCTCATCCAGTAATAGTCCCGCCCGCGCAGGTCGGTGCGCTTGACCGCATGCATCTCGCCGATGCCGCGGAACCCCTGCACCGTTACCTCGACCTCCTTCACATCCTCCGGGGGCCGGGCCGGGAAGTTCAGGTTCATCACCACCCCCTCCTCCCAGGTCTCGGCCAGCAGCCGGCTGATGATCGCCGGCGCGAACGCCTCGGCCGTCTCCCAGTGGGCATTCACCTCGTCGTGGAACCGTTCGAGCGACTGGCTCAGCGCGATCGAGCGGATGCCGAACGCCATGCCCTGCAGCGCCCCGGCCACCGTGCCGGAGTAGGAACAGTCCTCCCCGACATTGTGACCCCGGTTGACGCCACTCAGCACCAGATCGGGCTTGATCTCCATCAGGTCCCCGACCGCCAGCACGACACAGTCCGTCGGCGTCCCCGTGACCGCGAACCGTTTCTCGCCGAACCGGTTGACCCGCAGCGGCTCGGTCAGGGTGATTCCCCGCCCCTTGCCCGACTGTTCCTCCTGCGGGGCGACCACCCAGACATCGTCTGACAGGGTCCGGGCGATCCGCTCCAGACAGGCCAGGCCCTCGGCCTCGATCCCGTCGTCATTGGTCAGGAGAATTCTCAGCGCAGCACCCTCACATCGTCGGCCAGGATCACGAGCTCGCCCCCGCATTCATTGACGATGCGCGAGCCCTCATGCTGCAGCACATCGTTGGTCGCCGCGCTCCACGGCGCGGTCCGGCCGGTGAAGGTGGCCCGGGTGCCGGTCAGATCGGCCGCCGCGTCCTGGGCGTTGCGCGGCAGGGCCCCGCTGACGCAGGGACGCGAGAACGGCACGGCCAGCTGGCGCTGGTCCTCGTAAAGCTGGAACTCGCCGCGCGACACCCGCACCCAGCCGGTAAAGCTGGTCTGGCCGGCCGTCACGGCGGCGACATTGGAGGGTTCGGACATCGTGGCGCAGCCCGACACGGCGGTGGCGGCGACCAGGGCGGTCAGGATCAGGGCGGTTTTCATGGCTCAGGCTCCGACATGGGTGAGGCCACCCATATAGGGCAGCAGAACGGACGGAACGGCGATGCGCCCGTCCTGATCCTGATAGTTCTCCATGATCGCGACCAGCGTGCGACCGACCGCGAGGCCACTGCCGTTCAAGGTGTGGACAAACTCGGGCTTGCCACCCGCGCTGCGCTTGAACCGCGCGTCCATCCGCCGCGCCTGGAAGTCCCCGCAGTTGGAGATGGAGCTGATCTCGCGATAGGTCCCCTGGCTGGGCAGCCAGACCTCGAGGTCAAAGGTCTTCCGCGCCGAAAAGCCCATGTCGCCCTTGCACAGCAGCATCCGGCGATAGGGCAGCTCCAGCGCCTTCAGCACCGCCTCGGCGCAGGTCGTCATCCGCTCATGCTCCTCATCCGACGCCTCCGGCGTGGTGATGGAGACCAGCTCGACCTTGTGGAACTGGTGCTGGCGGATCAGCCCGCGCGTATCCCGCCCCGCCGACCCCGCCTCGGCCCGGAAGCACGGCGTCAGGGCGGTGAGGCGCAGGGGCAGTTCCTCCTCGGGCGTGATCTGGTCGCGGACGAGGTTGGTCAGGGAGACTTCGGCGGTGGGGATGAGCCAGCGCCGCTCGCTGATCGCGTCTGCAACGCGCTTATTAGGCTCAGGCCGGTCCATTGATTGGAGTGCGTCAATGGCATCGACGGCGGCTTGGCTCCGGTAGCCAATGAAACCGTCAAGCTGCATGCGCGCTCGATCTACAAGCCTTGCGGCAAGATCAAGTGCGCCTCTCTTCCTACGCGGGACGTAGTCTAAGACATCCACCCGCTTCATTGCTGATGAAATCGACGCCTCCGTCACGGTGTCTGTAACGTTTCGCACCGATTCTAGAATCGACCGTGTGAAACCATCATAGGCAAACTCTTCTTCTTGGCGATCAGCAAAGTCTGCGATCGGACCTAGCCCAAAGATGCCGGAGAAGAGATCGTCCGCAAACTTCGGCAGCTGCCCCGTCCCGAACATCGCCTCATCCCGCACCAGATAGGGCGGATTGACCTCCAGATAGCCGTGCTGGGTCGTCTGCAGGTCCAGCATGAACTGGCCGATGGCGCGTTCCAGCCGCGCCAGCCCGCCCTTCAGCACCGCGAACCGCGCCCCCGACATCCGCGCCGCCGCCTCGAAGTCCAGCAGCCCCATCGCCTCGCCCAGATCAGCATGATCCTTCGCCGGTCCCGTGGACCGCGCGCCTCCAGGCGCGCCCTGCCTTTCGGACTGCCACACCGAAACCTCGACATTGCCCGCCTCGTCCTCGCCGTCCGGCACATCGTCCGCCGCGAGGTTCTTCTGCGCCGCCAGCAGATCCCGCAGCGCCTTGGACTTCTCCGCCTCGACCGCTTCCGCGGCCGCGATCTCGCCCTTCAGCCCCTCGACCTCCCCCTTCAGCCGCTCGGCCTCGACGAGGTCCTTCTTCCCCATCGCCGCCCCGATCAGTTTCGACGCCGCATTGCGCTTCGCCAGGGCCTCCTGCCCCGCCGTCTGCGCCGCGCGCAGTTCGGTATCCAGCGTCATGATCTGATCCACCAGCGCCTGCGCCTCCGGCCTTGCCATCCCCCGCGCCGACCAGCCGTCGACGAACACGTCCGGGGTCTCTCGAAGGGCGCGGATATCATGCATGGCGGCGGTCTTTGCAGGCGTCGGGAAAGGGGGATGTCCTAGCGGGCGTCGGGGGCCGTATCCAGCCCTTCCCCCGCTTGCGGGGGAAAGCCGTCCGTCTTCGGCCGCAGGCCGAACAGGACGGATGGGGGAAATGTCCCGTTCAATCCGGGGCCGGCACGTCAGGACTTCCCCCATCGGCCCTGGATCGCTACGCGATCAACGGGCCGCTTTCCCCCGTGAAGGACGGGGGAAGGGCTTCGCCGCGAGATCCCATGACCCTCCACGCCCCCTACGACCCGTCCAACATCTTCGCGAAAATCCTCCGCGGCGAGATCCCCGCCGTCAAAGTCTGGGAGGACGACCAGGTCCTCGCCTTCATGGACGCCTTCCCGCAAGGCGAAGGCCACGTGCTGGTGATCTCCAAGGTCTCCACCGCCCGCAACCTGCTGGAGGTCGAACCCGACACCCTCGCCACCCTCGCCGCCGCCGCCCAGCGCACCGCCAGCGCCGTGGTGAAAGCCCTGTCCCCCGACGGCTTTTCCATCATGCAGTTCAACGGCGAGGCCGGCGGCCAGACCGTCTTCCACCTTCACTTTCACATCATCCCCCGCTGGTCCGACCGCCCCCTCAAGGGCCACGGCTCGGGCGGCATGGCGGACATGGATGAGCTGAAGGTGACGGCGGCGAAGATCAGGGCGGCGCTCTAATTCCCTTCTCCCCTTGCGGGAGAAGGTGCCCCGAAGGGGCGGATGAGGGGTGACTCCCGGTCTCGCCGGTGACGGCATGCGAACCTCACATCAGACGCCGCGGAGTCACCCCTCATCCGACCTCGCTTCGCTCGGCCACCTTCTCCCGCAGGGGGAGAAGGCAGTTCGCACACCCCCAATCGCTTGCCACGCCGCCATCTGCCCCGCTAAACCCCGCCCCAGGCCGGCTTAGCTCAGTTGGTAGAGCGCCAGTTTTGTAAACTGGATGTCGCGGGTTCGATTCCTGCAGCCGGCACCATTCTTGCGTACCGCCCAGCATGCCCGATCGCACCGTCAACAAGCTGGGACACCGCATCGGGGCGCGGGGCGGACGGACACGCACCGCCATCCTCGAGGCCACCCGCCGCCTGCTGGACCGCCGCCATCTGGGCGAGCTGCGCGTGGCCGATGTGGCCGCCGAGGCCGGGGTCTCGCCGTCCAATTTCTACACCTATTTCAAGACGGTGGAGGAGCCGGTTCTGGCCCTGTGCGAGGCCGTGGCGGTGGATTTCCAGCCCCTGTCGCGACACCTCGACGGCGACTGGTCGGCCGATCAGGCCTTCGCCAATGCCCGCGCCTATGTGCTGGACGTGCTGACCATCTGGCGCGACCACGGCCCGGTCCTGCGGATCGAGCACATGCTGGCCGACAAGGGCGAGCCGGGCTTTGCCGAGGCCCGCATCCGCCGCCTGCGCCGGGTCCACCTGTCGCTGGAACGCCGCATCGCCGTGGCCCATGCCACCGGCTATCACGCCGCCGGCCTCGACCCGCGCCTGACCTCCTACGAGGTCGCCAACCTGGTCGAATCGGTCGCCGCCGGGTTTGAGCTGATGCGGCGCGGCGACACCCCGGCCGACGCCATCATCGACACCACGGCCCATATCGTCGTGAAACTGGTGACCGGCCGCTGAGGGGACGACCGATTCTGTCGTAGCGGCGTGTTAGGCAGGCTGGCACGCCTTCCGGTCTTTGACATCGCTACCGCCCTGGCCCCGCCGTTGCCGGACAATCCGGACACACAAATTGTCCGGATCACGGGTCGGACGAAGCGGACTCAACGGACTCAACGGACTCTATTTTTTGAGTCCACATCCTCAGCCGCCCAGCGGCCCGTACAGCCAGGTCAGCCAGATCCCGAGTGCCAGAAAGGTCCCGAATGGCAGCCGGTCGCTCATCGCCACCCGCCCCCGGGTGATCCTCAGGGTCAGCACCACGCTGAGCCCGGCCGCGCAGGCCCACAGCAGCACACTGGGCAGGCCAGCCCAGCCGACCCAGGCCCCCGCCCCGGCGAACAGGATGGGATCCCCGCCGCCCAGACCGTCGCGGCCCCGGACCCTCCGGTACAGCGCCGCCAGCCCCCACAGCAGGCCGAACCCGACACCCGCCCCGATCAGCTGGGGCACCGGCCAGCCCCGCACCAGCACGGCGGCACCGATCAGCCCGGTCGCGATCAGCGGCAGGGTCAGTTCATCCGGCAGCCAGAAATTCTCGCCATCGATCAGGGCGATCAGCAGCAGCTGCCACCCCAGCACGGCCGTGGCCACCCCGGGCATCCAGCCCCCGGCTCCGGGCCCCAGCGCGGCCCAGACCCCGATGGCCGCCCCCGCGCTCTCGATCAGCAGATAGCGCGGCGACACCGCTGCCCCGCACAGGCCGCACCGCCCCCGCTGGACCAGCCAGCTGAGCACCGGCACCAGTTGCCACGCTTTCAGGGTCTGGCCACAGCTCATGCAGCGCGACCGGCCGGACACGACGTCCTCGTCACGCGGCAGGCGCACGGTGACGGCGGCGATGAAACTGCCGACGATCAGGCCCAGCAGGCCCATGAAGATGGCGACGACGACGACCTGGGACACCCGCCCCGCTTAGCCCGCTTCGGACCCGGCCGTCAGCCCCCGCCCCTAGCCGCCGCCCAGAGCGACCGCGATCCGGTAGGTCACGAAGGCCGCCAGCCAGGCCAGGGTGAACATGTAGACGACCATGATCCACATCCACTTCCAGCTGTTGGTCTCGCGCTTCACGACCGCCAGGGTCGGCATGCACTGGGGCGCAAAGACGTACCAGGCCAGGAAGGCCAGGCCCGTGGCCAGCGACCACTGTGCCGACAGCACGCCGGCCAGACCCGCCGTGGCGCTCTCGGCATCGGCCACGGCATAGACCGCGCCCAGCGCCGCTACCGCCACCTCCCGCGCCGCCATCCCGGGGACGAGGGCGATGACCATCTGCCAGTTGAAGCCGATGGGCGCGAACAGGGGCTCGAGCGCCTGGCCCAGCATCCCGGCGAAACTGTATTCAATGGCCTCGCCCGTGGCCCCCTCGGGCGGATAGGGGAAGGTCGAGGCGGCCCAGACAAGCACCATCAGCGGCAGGATGATCTTGCCCGCCCGCACCAGGAAGATCCGCGCCCTCAGCCACAGATTGATCAGCACCGACCGCACGGCCGGCAGCTTGTAGGCCGGCAGCTCCATCATGAAGGGCTCCACCGCCCCGCGCCAGAACACCCGGCGGATCACGAACGACACCGTCAGGGCGCTGACGATCCCCGCGGCATACAGGCCGAACATCACCAGCCCCTGCAGGCTGGCGAAGCCCCAGACCGTCTCCTGCGGAATGAAGGCGGCGATGATCAGCATATAGACCGGGATGCGCGCCGAGCAGGTCATCAGCGGGGCCACCATGATGGTCGTCAGCCGGTCCCGTTTCGAATCGATCACCCGCGCCGCCATGATCCCCGGAATGGCGCAGGCGAAACTGGACAGCAGCGGAATGAAGGCCCGCCCGTGCAGCCCTGCCCCGCCCATGATGCGGTCCATCAGAAAGGCCGCCCGCGCCATATAGCCGAAATCTTCCAGCAGGATGATGAAGGCGAACAGGATCACGATCTGGGGCAGGAAGATGATCACGCTGCCCACGCCGGCGATCATCCCGTCGACGATCAGGCTCTGCAGCAGGCCATCGGGCACGACCGTCGCCACCAGCCCGCCCAGGGCGATAAAGCCGGCATCGATCCCGTCCATCAGCGGCGCGGCCCAGGCGAAGACGGCCTGGAACATGACGAACAGCAGCCCCAGCAGAATCACCAGACCCGCCACCGGATGCAGCAGGACGCTGTCGATCCGCCCGGTCAGGGTGTCGGGCCGCTCGGGCGGCCGCACGCAGTCGCGCATGATCTGCCCGGCCCGCCGGTGCGCGGCCCGCAGCGCCTCGGCGTCCGGAGCCGTCCAGTGCTCCTCGTCATGCGCCCAGACCGGCGCGGCGGCCGTCTCGATCTCGCCGACCAGCTCGGCAATCCCGCGCTTGCGCGTCGCCACTGTGCAGATCACCGGCACGCCGAGTTCCGATTCCAGTCGGTCCAGATCGATCCGCAGCCCCTGCCGCTGGGCGATGTCGAACATGTTGAGCGCCAGCACCATGGGCCGGCCCACGGCCTTCAGCTCCAGGATCAGACGCAGCACCAGCCGCAGATTGGTCGCATCCGCCACCGCCACGATCACATCGGGGGTCGCCTCCCCCTGCAGCCGCCCCAGCACCGCATCCCGCGTCACCGCCTCGTCCGGACTGCGCGCCCGCAGCGAATAGGTTCCTGGCAGGTCCAGCACAGACATCGACCGACCGGAGGCGGCCAAGACGCGGCCTTCCTTGCGCTCGACCGTGACGCCAGCGTAGTTCGCGACCTTCTGGTGGGCTCCGGTCAGGGCATTGAACAGGGCGGTCTTCCCGCTGTTCGGATTGCCGACCAGGGCGACCCGCAAGGGTCTGACAGCGACGTCCATCTATTCGGCAGCTTCGGCGAACAGCTCGACCGTCAGGCTCCGCGCCTCGCGACGCCGCAGCGCGACACGCATGTCGTCCACCTTCAGGGCCATCGGATCACGACCGATTGCACCCTGATGCAGCAGCTCGATCCGGGCACCTTCGACGAAGCCGAGCTCCAGCAGCCGCCGCTCCAGTTCTGCCCCATGCTCGTCGCTTCCGACGGTGCCGACGCGGCTGATCACGCCGCAGTCGCCCAGCCGGGCCTCGCTCAGGGAAATGACGTTGCTCATGACACTCGCTGCCTGCGACTCACCCGCCCCCCGACGATGAACCGTTACATGCGAACGCTTATCAGGAGCGGGAGTGGTTCGTCCAGTGCGGCCTTTTACTCCGCCGCCACCGGGAGGCGATCGTTGGCCGTCGTCTCCTGCGCCTCCCACTCCTCGATCTTGCGCGCGGTGTACTCCGGCGAACGGGTGAAGCGGGCCAGCGCCCCGTAGATCACGGGTACCACGAACAGGGTCAGAAGCGTCGCGAACATTGCTCCGGTGAAGATCACCACACCAATGGTTTGTCGGCTGCCGGCGCCGGCACCCTGCCAAAGCATCAGCGGCAGGGCCCCGAAGGCCGTGGCGATCGAGGTCATGATGATCGGCCGCAGCCGCAGGGCGGAGCTCTCGACGATCGCCTCCTTGATCGTCCGGCCCTGGTCGCGAAGCTGATTGGCGAACTCCACGATCAGGATGCCGTTCTTGGCCGCGACCCCGATCAGGATGATCAGACCGATCTGCGAGTAGATATTCAGGCTCGAGCCCACCATCAGCAGGCCGAACAGCCCTCCGGCGGCCGCAAGGGGCACGGTCAGCATGATGACCGCCGGCGTGATCCAGCTCTCGAACTGCGCAGCCAGCACCAGGAACACCAGCAGCAGGGCAAGACCAAAGGCCGCAGCCACCGCCCCTCCGGCCTCCTGCTGGTCCCGGGCCGCGCCGCCATACTGGATGTTGACGATGCCCTGCGGCTGTTCGTCGATCTGTGCCTCCATGAAAGCGACCGCGTCCGCGATCGTCGTGCCCGGGTTGAGATCCGCGGACAGGGTGATGGCCCGCTGCCGGTCCAGCCGTCGACGGTCCGGTGTCGCCCCGGTCGTCTCGGTCGAAACCACGGACGAGAGCGGCACCAGCGTGCCACCGCCTGTCCCGACATAGAGGGTCTGCAGATCGGCCAGCGAGGACCGGTCCTCGCGATCCGTCTGAAGGATCACATCATATTCCTGGCCGCCGCGCAGATAGGTGGTCGCCCTACGCGAGCCAAACATCGTCTCAAGCGTCCGCCCGATCTCCTGGGACGAAACCCCGAGAGCGGCCGCTCGCTGGGGATCGACGGCCACCAGCAGGCGGGGTGCATTGGGTTCATAGTTCAGGCGCGGACGGGAAAAGCCCGGGTTCTCCTGGGACGCCGCCAGAATCGGTTGCAGCCACTGGAAGATCTCGCGGTAGTCGGAACCTGTCGCGACCAGTTCGATGGAGTTGCCGCCGCCACCGCCGCGCTGAAATGCACCAGGAACCGACGCATTGACCTGGGCGTCGGTCTGACTGCGGAGCTTGCCGTTAAGCTCCTGGGCGATCACATCTGACGGCCGATCGCGCTCGGACCAGTCTTTCAACACCATGACCGCGTTGCCGGAGTTGAAGCTGCCGCCACCAAAGCCCGGTGCCGAAACGAGAAAGCTCTCAACCTCACCGGCTTCACGATACTCGGCGAGGATCGGCTCGAGTCCCAGCATGATTTCCCGAGTGTAATCGAAGCCCGCCCCCTCGGGGCCCTGCACGCGGACAGTCACGCGGCCCCTGTCCTCCGGCGGGACGAGTTCGTTCGGCAGGTTCAGGAACATGAAGGTCGCCCCTCCGCAGACGAGGACGATCAACGCTGAAACCGTCACAACCGCCATACGCCGGCCAACCATCATATCGAGAGAGTTGGCGTACGAGTTCTTCAGCTTGTCCATTGCTCCATCGACGCGCCGGGCAAGCCATCCCGACCCTGAGGCGGGCCGAAGGATTTTCGACGCGAGCATGGGCGACAGGCTGAGCGCGAGAAACGCCGAGAAAGCGACCGACGCGGCAATGGCGGCCGCCAGTTCCACGAACAACCTTCCGACATAGCCGGGCAGGAACAGCAGAGGCGCGAAAACGGCCAGAAGCACGATGGTTGTGGCGACAACAGCAAAGAAGACCTGACGCGCGCCGCGCTCAGCCGCGACAAGCGGCGGCTCACCATGATCCAGCCGTCGCTGGATGTTCTCGGTCACCACAATGGCGTCATCCACCACCAGACCGATCGCGAGAACCAGCGCGAGCAGTGTGAGCAGGTTCAGCGAGAAGCCAAGCGGGGCAAGGACGATGAAGGTCGCAAGCAGACAGATCGGGGCCACGACAGACGGAATGATCGCCGCACGAACACTGCCAAGGAACACGAAGTTCACAAGCGCAACCAGCACCATCGAAATGGCGATGGTGATCCACACTTCCTCAATCGCGTGTTTGGTGAAAACGGAGTTGTCAGAACCCACGACAAGCTCGGTGTCCGGGGGCAGGCTGTCCTGAATGTTGTCGGCGAGCGCCGTGACACCCTTTGAAATTTCGAGGTCATTGGCCTGGGCCTGGCGGGTCACGGCGAGCCCGATCTGGTCAAGCCCGTTGCCGCGGAACAGCCGTCTTGTCTCGGCCGGTGCCTCCTCGACCCGGGCGATATCGCCCAGCCGGGTGACATAGACTGGTCGTCCCTGGAGCGCGCCGGCGGCTCCGGAGCCGGTCGGCTGCGCACCCGTGGACACGGCCCCGGACGCGCCGGCCGACGTCAGGGAGGCGTTTCCGTTCGCGCCTATGGGCAGCTGGGCGAAATCCTCCGCCCGCGCGTAGGTGCGGGCAACCCGCACCGTATAGTCCTTGTCTGCGGATTCCAGCGCACCTGCAGGCAGTTCGACATTCTGCCGGACGAGGGCCTGCTCAACCTGGGTGACGGTCAGACCGCGCGCCGCCATGGCGTCGGGATCCAGCCAGATCCGCATGGCGTAGCGTTGCTCGCCGTAGATCTGAACCTGGGCCACACCGGGAACAGTGGCCAGCCGGTCCACGAGGTAGCGATCGGCGTAGTCGGTCAATTCCAGGCGGTTCATTGACGACGACCGCAGGAACAGGATCATGATCGGCTGGGAATCCGAGTCCGCCTTCGAGACTTCCGGCGGATCGGCCTGGTCGGGCAACCGTCCCTGCACCCGGCTGACCCGGTCGCGCACGTCGGAGGCGGCGACATCGATATCCCGGTCAAGCGCAAACTCGATCGTCACATTGGACCGGCCGTCGCGGCTGGTCGATGAGATGCGTTCAATCCCCTGGATGCCGGCAACCTGTTGTTCGATCGGCTCGGTGATCTGGTTTTCGATGACCTCAGCCGACGCACCCGCATAGCTGGTGGAGATCGACACCACAGGCGGATCGACATCCGGCAACTCCCGGACCGGGAGGAAAAAGAAGGCGGCGGCCCCGATCACGCACAGCACGATCGCGAGCACGGCGGCGAACACCGGCCGCCGGACCGAAATGTCGGAAAGCATCATCGTGCGCTTGCCGTGGCAGGAGCATGAGCTGGGGCACCGCCGCCGGCCACGCGGATGGGCGCATTGGGCTGGATCCGGTTCAGCCCCGAGCCGACGACACGATCGTTCGCGGCAAGGCCCGATACGATCTCGACAAAGCCATCCTCGACAGAGCCGGCTTCAATCTCCACCCGCTGTGCGGTCGACCCGTTTTCACCGGGCGCGATCCGATAGACGAAAGCGCCTTCGCCCTCGTACTGGACCGCCGATTCCGGCACGGAGGGTGCCTGCCGCAGTCCCTGCTGTATGCCGACCCGCATCAGCATTCCGGGTCGGATACGGCCGCCCGGGTTTGGAAACTCGGCGCGAGCGGTTACCGCGCGCGTCGTCTCATTGATCCGGGTGTCGATAAGGGCAATCCGGCCCGAGAATGTATCCTCGCCGTAGGCGTCCGCTGTCGCGGTGATCGGCAGTCCCTGGCGAAGAACCCCGAGATAGCGCTCCGGTACCGGAAAATCGACGCGAATGACGTCGGTGTCATCGAGGGTCGTGATAACGGCCCCGGGGCTGATCAGAGTGCCGGGTGTCACCGTGGACAGGCCCAGCGTACCGGCGAACGGCGCGCGAATCAGGCTGTCGCCGCGGCGCGCCTCGGCGGCCGCCAGGGCCGCGCGGGCGGAAGCGAGATCGGTCTCGGCCTGCTCGGCCGTCACCCGAGGCGCGATGCCGCGTTCGGCGAGAACGCGATAACGCTCATACTCCCGCTCTGCCTGCACAACGTTGGCCCGGGCCTGAATGATGGACGCGTCTTCTTCTGCGGCCTGCAGCTGGACCAGTGGCGTACCGGCCGAGACCCGTTGTCCGTCGCGGAACATCACGGCCGTGATCAGTTGCGATGTCGCCGATGTGATGTTCACCGATCGCCGCCCCCTGGCAACGCCCAGGACATTGATCTGATCGCTGAAGGGACGCAGCGTGACCACGGCCTCGGACACCGCCTGCCCACGACCTCCGCCCGCGCCGCCCGGACCAGCGCCAGGCCCGGCACCCTCGTCGCCAGCGAAAGCGACCCGCAGGATCGCAGCGACGATCATCAGCCCAAGGGCCACGGCCGCGAGGACCAGGAAAAAGTGACGTCTGATCACGCGGTACGATCTCTGCTAGAGGCGGGCGGCCCGGAATAGCGATTCCATCTCCAGAGGCAACCTAAAGAGTTTGTAACGTACGCAGTTCCGAATTCCGGCGCGCCAATCCGTCGCGGCCCTCAGGGCGGCTAGAAGCGACGCCAGAGGGCGACGACAGGCCCGTCGGCAAGCGGAGTCTCGCGACCCGCTACGGTCCTGCGCCAACCCGCCTGCAGGCTCCACCGGCCCAGATTTTTGACGACAGAGGTTTCCACAGACAGCCACCGCGGACCATCGCCACGCGCGAGGCCGCCGAAAGCCTGTCCAAGGACCAGCCACCCTCCCCCGAAATGGCTTCCCGCAGTCAAGTCTATGCGCGTCTCATCGGGCAGTCCCGATCGCCCGCGATGGGCCGCCTGGACTTCGATGAAGGAACGGTCCGGCCCAAACGGCGCACGCCATCGCGATCCGGTCCCTTTCAGAGAACGACCAATCGCCACTCGCACTTCCCAGTCCTGCTGGCCGACGCCCGGCAAGGCGTAGCCCGCATTGCGTCCCTCGCCCGCAAGCGCGTAACCGGCGTAGACGCTAACAGCCGTGTCATTGTCGCGGTAGGCCTGCCACGTCAGGCCAAGCTCGACCGGCCCCCGCCCGGCATAGTCCACGAAGGCGTCTTCTCCGGACTGCCAGTCACCCTTGAACTGCACGGTCATCCGGTCCGTCAGGCCGTACTCCCCGAAGACACCAAGGGTAAGATCCTCGCGGATTTTCCGCAGGTCTTGCGGTCTTCCTGACGCGTCATATCCCCTGGCCGCCCGCATGACCTCGCCCTTGAGGATGATCTGCCCCTTGCCCTTGGGCTGCGCCCAGGCCCCGGCATGGGCGGACGACGCCGCCATCGCGAGCAAAAGGCCCGCGAGGCAGGGCCTGAACATCAGGCGTCGTAACCCGGGGATCTGCGATCCAGGAGCCGGAGCGCTCCGGGCCAAGCGAGACCGGCGACGAAGCCGAGCCCGCGACCCTGTTCGCGCGTCTCCGCCTGGGCCGCTTCGGGAGCCATGAGGACATGGTCGCGCCCCCCGGAGAGGGCCGCGACCTGCTGGGCGCAGGCACGCTCCAGGAAGAACATCCCGACCCAGGCTGCGGCGGCTGTGGAACCCACAGCCAGCGTCCCGTGATTTCGCAAAAGCATGAGGGACCGGTCGCCAAGGTCCGCCACCAACCGTGCCCGTTCGTCGTGGTTCAGCGCGACGCCTTCATATCCGTGATAGGCCACCTGATGCTGGAGCAGGCAAGCGTTCTGCCCGAGCGGGAGGAGGCCTTCCTTTTGGGCAGCCACACCGACACCGGCGACCGTATGCAGATGGATCACAAAACGGGCGTCCTCCCGGGCGGCATGGATCGCCGAATGGATGGTAAAACCCGCCGGGTTGATGAACGCACTGGTCTCCTCGACAATGTTGCCGTCGAGATCCACCTTCACCAGCGACGAGGCCGAGATCTCTTCAAAGTACAGGCCGTAAGGGTTGATCAGGAAGTGGTGTTCCGGCCCTGGAACACGGGCCGAGATATGGGTAAAGATCATATCGTCCCAGCCGTGCAGGGCCACCAGACGATACAGCGCAGCGAGTTCGACCCGTGTCTGCCATTCCTCAGCCGAGACGCGGGACATGGGGGACGGGACGGCACCATCAGCCATGAGGAACTCCATTTGCACCGGGAGGCTGTAAGGTCGCCTTATCGCCGGAACGGGTCAAGCGGGGCGACAATTCAGCCTTCGTTAACCGGGTTTTCATGACCTCGGGCCCACAGTAGCACGTGTTCGGGTGTTCCCGGCTGGAGTCCGTCGTGGCCGCTGCTGTCCAGCTTCACTCCCATCCTGGTCCCGAGCGGGAGGCCGTGATGCCAGCATCTGACCTGACAGCCCTCGCTCACGGCCGATCCCCCGATGATCGCCGCCGCCTTTTGCTGGGTATTGCAGCCCTGTGCGAAGCCACACCGCCCGGAACGGAAGCGTCACCGGTTCTGGGCGACATTTTCATGATCATCGCCCGGCAGGCCGAGCGGGATATCCGTCTGGCGCTGTCGGAAAGTCTGGCGCACGCAGAATGGGCACCTCCGGCACTGATTGCGATGCTGGCGCTTGATGAAATCGAGATTGCACGGCCGGTGATCGCCCGAAGCCCGCTCCTGAAGGATCAGGATCTGTTGCGGGTTCTGATCGAGGCCACCGTTGAACATCAGATCGAGGTTGCCCGTCGTCCACACATCAGTGGTCGCGTGGCGGATGCGATCATCGACCGCGCCGAACCTGCAAGTCTCACAGCGCTTGCCGGAAATCGAACCGCCGACGTCAGCGAGGACGCGCTTCGCCGTCTCGTCGAACACTCCCGGCGTATCGCTGCGCTCCGCGCGCCGCTTACCCGCCATCCCCGCCTGAACGAGGCCCTCGCCGCAGACCTCTATCTGTGGGTTGGCCAGGCTTTGCGACAGGCGATTAGCGAGCGCTTCCGGATTGATGAGGCCCTGCTGGCGCAGGCCGTCGACGGTGCGGTGCTGGATGCCCGTTCGCCTGGCCCCGCGCCTGCCGCCGGCGAGGTGCAGAACCTTGAGGACCATGACGAGATGGAGCGTCGCCTCGTCACCAAACTCCAGAATGCAGGGCAACTCCGGGCCGGCTTTCTCATCCGGGCCGTACGGGAAAAGCGCCTGAGCCTGTTCGAGCATGCGCTCGCAGCCCTCGGCGGGCTTCCTGTTGCGCAGATTCGGGCGGCGATCCAGCGTTCCAGCCCTGATGCACTGTTTCTGGCCTGCGCCGCCGTCGGCATCGACCGTGCTGTGTTTCCCGCTGTTCTTGATGAGATCCGGAACCTCAGCAATGGCTTTCCGGGCGACGGGGATCATGGATATGCGGCTCGGACAACCCTCCCGCCCGCTGCGGCTGTTCGCGAGTTTCGCAGTCTGATGGGCTCGTTGGCGGCCTGACTGGGGCGTAGAGTTTGACTTCGCCGGCCACCTCCGCTCTTCGTCAGCAGGTGATCGCTTCCGCCCCCCCTTCCCGGATCTCCTTCTGCGCGTCCGATCGCCCTGAAGCCGGCCTCGCGCGGGATCGGTTGACGACGCTTTACGGCTCCGTGGACGCGGCCGAGGCCGATATCATCGTGGCCCTTGGCGGGGATGGGTTCATGCTCGAGACCCTGCACGCCAACCTGAACCGCGGCACGCCCGTCTATGGCATGAACCGTGGGTCGGTCGGCTTCCTCATGAACGACTACGACGAAGTCGGTCTGCCGGAGCGGATCGCCGCTGCGGGGCGCGCCGTGATCCACCCCCTGGAGATGGAGGCCTGGACCGAGAGCGGAGCGCTGAATACGGGCCTCGCCATCAATGAAGTCTCCCTGCTGAGACAGACACGGCAGAGCGCAAAGCTGCGGATCAGCGTGGACGGCAAGGTACGGCTTGAGGAACTGGCCTGCGACGGCTGCATGGTCGCCACCGCGGCAGGCTCCACAGCCTACAACCTCTCAGCGCACGGCCCGATCATCCCCCTGGACGCCCGAATGCTGGCTCTGACACCGATCAGCGCGTTTCGTCCCCGTCGCTGGCGCGGGGCCCTGCTTTCCCACAGGGCCCGGGTCGAATTCGAGGTCCTCGAGGCCGACAAACGCCCCGTCAGCGCGGTCGCCGACAACCTGGAAATCCGGCACGTGACGAAGGTCGCTATCCGCGAAAGGCGCGACATTTCCCTGACCATGCTGTTCGATGCCGGCCGATCGTTTGAAGAACGTGTGCTGGCCGAGCAGTTCATGGCCTGACTCACCGGGTCACGGCTTCTTAAGGCGTCGTGTGCATGCTCGCGGCGTTCGTTTTCAGGAGGCCATCGTGAGCAACCCGGCCCAGGTCATTCGTCCGCCCAACACACTTCTTGCGAAGGTTGGAGGCGGTTTTGGCGGCATCAATGCCGACGCCATCGCCAAGGCGGAAGAGGCCCTGAAGGCGATGTCCGGCCAGTTTGGCCAGTGGCTTCAAGACGAGGTCTCCAAACTGGATGCGGCCCAGACGGCCATACGGGCCGAAGGCTATACGCCGACCACGGCCGAGGCCCTGTTCTACCGCGCCCATGATCTGAAGGGCCTCGGGGCCACCTACCAGTATCCGATCGTCACGCGGATCGCGGGGTCACTGTGCAGGCTTCTGGATGATCCCGCCCGGCGAATGGCCGCACCGATGATCCTGATCGACGCCCACGTCGATGCCATCCGTGCGGTTGTGCGGGACCAGATCCAGACGGACGAGCACGCGACGGGTCGCGTCCTGGTCGAGACACTGGAAGCCGAAGTGGCGGCGCACAGGGCGGCCTAGCCCCTATCAGGCGGCGAGGGTCCGTCCGGCAGGCTGGGCGGGCTGGTCGAGGCGTTCCATGAGGTAGGCCAGGTCGTCGCGGGGGGCGTTCGGGCGCTGGGTCATGAAGCGTTCCAGCATGCGCTCGCGGAAGTTTTCCCCGGACGTATCGGCACCTTCGGCCGAAAGCTGACGCCAGGTGTCAACACCTGCCCGGAAAGCCTGGAAAAGACGGGGCGGGAGCCCGGCGCGGTCGTAGATGGCCTTCAGCCCCAGCGGACCGGCGTCATGGACCATGAGCCAGGCGCGCGCATGCGGCGTCGAGGCCAGTTCGGCGATGCCGTGTTCGAACACGGACATCTTGCCCCGCGCGAGGGCCCGCAGCAGCAGGGAGGCGGTCAGGACCTTGCGGGCGTTCAGCTGGGCCACGAAGGTCTCGAGATCGGCGCTGGCCCCGGCCTGGTCGATCAGATCGACGGTGGCCCGTTCGCGCGCATAGCCCGACAGCAGGATGGCGGTCTCGGGGGCCACGGCGTGGCGGCTGACCAGATGTTCGCGCACCGCCTCGCTGGCGAGGGACACCAGCCGTTCGGTGATGTGCAGCGGCAGCACCTGGCGGTAGGCCAGGGCGGCCACGACCTCGGGGCTGGAGCCGAACCGGTCAACGACCGTGCCGAGGGTGGCCTCGGACAGGTCGGCATTGTCGTTGGAGGCCAGGGTGCGGACCGCCTGTTCGCAGCCGATGTCGCCCAGCACCCCGGACACATCGCGGGATACGACCGGCCGGGCGGCGATGGCGACCTGACGGACGGCGGACCCGGCGCGCACGATCTCGATCAGGTCCTCATCGGAAAAGACCGGCGAGGATCCGATCACCGGCAGGGCGATGGAATCGATGTCGGCGGCCAGCAACCGGGCCACGTCGCGCGGCAGGAGGTCGGAACTCTTGAGCGTGACCGCCAGCGCGCGACGGACCAGTTCGGCCGTATCGCCCGCCAGGACGCGGATGATCTTCTGCGCCGCCTCGCGGTCGGTCTCATCCAGATCGGCCCGGTCGATGCTGCGGCACAGCTTGTGCGCGGCGGAGGCCCGCTCGTCGTCATCGGTCGCCTTGATCAGGCGGCGGATGTCGACTTCGGTAAGGCGGGCGCGGTGGGCGGTCATGGAGCTCTGTCTGCGAGTCGCGAAAGGCAAGCCTGACTGTGAGACTGCAGGCTTAACGCCCGGTTTACCACGGGAGTCAGAACTCCGGATCCCGAAGAGGGTCCGAAGGCGTTGCCGAAACCGCCCGACTTGCCGTCGCCGTCCTGCCCCAGCAGCAGGGCCAGAAGGCTCTGGTCCTGTTTCAGCCGGTCCATCCGGGCGGCCAGGGCCTGGTCCTTCTCGCTCAGGGGCGGGGCAGACGGCGCGGCCGGACCGATCACGGCCCCGCCGCCCTCCCCCGCCGTGCGCTGCAGGTTGGCATGAACCTCGGCCACGGTGGCCGGCCGGCCGTTGCGGTAGAAGATCGAGCGATTGGCGGCGGCGGCTTCGGGGAACAGGGCCACGGCGCTGGACGACGGTCGGCTTTGCATCGCCTCCATGATCCGGGCCGCGCCGGCGGGCCCCAGAAAATGCGCCGCGTACAGGTCGCCGCCGCCCGGCTCCCGCCCTGTTCGGCCGCGCAGATAGGCGGCGTTGGAGGCGGTCAGCTCGGCCGCCATGGTCGAGGCGGCCTGGGGGTCGAAGCGCAGATCCAGCACGACATTGCGCGCCGCCCCCTCGACCCGCCAGCGGCCGTCCGAGCCGCGATGGATCAGATCGGCATACTGGCCATAGCCGTGCTTGGCTCCGTGCTGTTTGACGGTGGCCAGCCAGGTCTGGTCGATGAACTGGAACAGGCCCGAGGCCGACGACGTCGGAGCCTTGGCATTGGGATTGAAGGCGCTCTCGCGCCGCGCCGTCTTCATCAGGAAGTCGAAGTCGACCCCCGTGGCGTTCGAGGCACGCCGGATCGCGGCCTCCACCCCTCCCGATCCCGGAATCGCGCCAACGGTCATGAGGGTGAAGGTGAAAGAACATGGTTAAACGAGCGTTAAGCTCGGTTAACGCCGTCGCGTCAGGTCACATCCGCAGGTGATCTGCGATCACCCGGAGACCGGCGTTTCCCTCGCCGCAATCCCGCCATGGCCGGCGCGCCTCCTTGTCCCGGGGCGGTTGGGGAGCGGCCTTGAGATTGGAGTGACGGCCATGATGATGCGCACCGCCGGCGGGCCCGGACTGATAAGCCCCATCGACCATGGCAGGCGGCGAAAGCCCCTGCCCCGGTCCACCTGGCTGGCCATCGGCGCGGTCACCCTCGCTCACATCGGGATCGGCATCGTCCTGCACTATCAGAGATTCGAGCCCCGCATCCTGCCGGCGCGGTCAGAACCGCCAACCCTGACAGGCCCGATCCTGACCCTGGAACGCAAGCCGCCGCCACCGGTCGCCAGTGAGACCCCGCCCGCGCCGAACCCGCCGATCCATCGCACCGAGGCACCGCCCGCCGCCGTCGACACCCTGCCGACGGTCATCTCCGAGGCGCCGGCCACCGACGCGGGTCCGGCGATCAATCTGACGACGCTCGCGGACACCGCGACGGCGACGGGCACGGCGACCGCACCGGTCGAGGCGGCATCCGCCGGCCCGCCGGTCATCGCCGCCCCGCGCTGGATCCAGCGCCCGAGCGGCGATCAGCTGACCCGGGCCTATCCGACCCGCGCCCTGAACGCTGAGGTAGCAGGCACGGCCAGCCTGAGCTGCCGCGTTCAGGCGGCCGGGACGGTGACCGCCTGTACGGTCTTGTCGGAAACACCCGGCGGCTACGGCTTCGGGCGGGCGGCGATTGGTCTGAGCCGCTATTTCCGCATGAGTCCCCAGACCGTCGACGGACGGCCGGTGGACGGGGCCCAGGTGACCATCGGCCTGCGCTTCACCCTGCCGGACGACTGAACCGCAGCGGGTCGAGGGCGGCCGCCCGGGCTGCGGGCGGCCGTCCCTCGATCCCGTCGGCCACGATCCGCCCGACCAGCGGCCCAAGCAGCCAGCCGTTGCGGCGGGGAGCGAGGGCAAAATGCAAACCGGGCACGCCCGCCGGGCCGGCCAGCGGCAGGCCGTCGGCGGTCGAGCCACGAATGCCCCCGGTCCAGGACACCGGGCTGTCCAGCGTCTGGTCCAGCAGCCGTTCGGCCACGGCCTCCAGCCGGCGGGACTGGTCCGGATCGGGGGTAAGGTCGCGGCTGCCCGCGACCATGGTGGCCCCGATCAGCCAGTGATCGCGGGTGGTGACGACATAGCCGTCGGGGCCCCGGCGGACGCCTTGCGGCCCTAGCGGATGGAGCGCGCGGCCGATCTGGCCGGCGATGGGTTCGATGGCGTCGATCAGGGCGGCGACGTCCGGGGGCAGGCCCGGCAGGGCGGCGGCGGCGCCGGTGGCGAGGACGAGGTGACGGGCCGCCACCGGGCTGGCCGTGGTGGTCAGGGCCCAGCCCTGATCCGTGGCGCGGCCGTCCAGCGCCCGGGCCGACAGGACGGGGCGCGGGAGCCGGGCGGCCATGGCCGCCAGCGCCAGGGCGGGGTCGACCCGGACGTCGCCGGGGGCCTCGACCCGGTCGGCGTGCTGATGGACATCAAAGCCGAGGGCCCGCAGGCGGGCCGCGACCGCCGGGGCCTCCGCCCCGCGCCAGATCGCCGGGGTGGTGTCGAGCGCGATCCCCAGCCGGCGGGCGGTGTCCGGCCACAGGGCCGCCGCGTCGCGGAACAGGGCGGCCCGGTCGGGATCGCCCTCGGCCGACAGGGATTCGAAAGCCGGGGCGATCATGCCGGCGGCCACGGACGAGGCGTTCGCCCCGCCCGGATCGATCACGCACACGTCCCGCCCGCGCCCCGCCAGCTCGACGGCCACGCAAAGGCCGAGGACGCCGGCGCCGACGATCACGATGTCACTGGAAAGCTCCGCCACGGGGTGTCCATCGACCCGCCGCGTGGCGATTTCAAGGGGACGAATATCCCTCGGGTCCCCGGGTTTAATGCGTCTCCCGAATGAAGGGAGGGGGGAGTGGCCCTCTGACGCCCCGCAGCCCCTAGCCCCTAGCCCCATGATGTCAGCCGCAACCCAGTTTTACTCGTGACGCGAACTAACGGGTGGGCCTAGCCCCTTGGCGTCCTGGTTGAGTTGCTGCGGATCCTGTCGGGCTTCCAACTCATCTTTCTCGGCCGCGCCTTCGGTTAGGTTCCACACTAGTAGAGTGCCGAGACTGCCCAGCACGGCGGCGATCACAGCGCCGGCTAGGGCAGTTTGCCAGCTTAAGCCCCTTTGGCGCCTTGCCGTCGCATCGCGATCGGCAATATCAATGCGGGTCTCAAGAGCTTTCACTCTCTCTCGGATTTCGGCAAAATCTTGCCAGTTCACGCCTTCGAAGTTTCGCCCCCCGGGAAAGTCCTCTTGGAACAGCGGGTTGGCTACAGGCGGTTTTTCAGCCCTTTTCTTCGGGTTCAAGACGCGGCCTCCGACGACTTGTCCATCAGCCAAGATTGAAGCTCGGCCATCTTTTCGTCAGGGAGGGGTGCTGTCAGGATTACGTCCGCGACAGTGAAGGTGCCCGGGTCGCTGCCGTCGAGTGCCGCTCCCATCGACTGCTGCGGTTCAGGGAACTCCCCAGCTAGGTCGCCCTCAAATTCGACAGCCTCCATTGGCCTTCCGTTAATGATGAGGCGGGCGCGAAAAGCCGACGGCTCACGGGGCACTATTTCGAATTGCAGAACGACCGGAAATCCGGCGTTGTATTGAGCCGGAGTGGCGGGCGAAGTCTGGAATGACCTGCCATCCCGATCTGCAATCACGAGTGACAGGTTATCGAACAGGTCGAGTTGGAGCGTCAAACGAGGCGTCCGCCGTTCGAAGCTTCCTATTTCGAACAACACCTTACGGCGGGATTGGCCGGTCGCGCGGATCACTAGCACGGACGACCACACCAAACCTCGGCCGAGGTCCAAGGGGCCGATCTTTCCTAGGAGTTGGCTCATCCCATAATCCTCTGGCGGGTCGACGCTTCTCGAGTCAACGCAGCCACCCGCCGCTGGAGCCCAAGCCCCTGTTCAGTGAAAGCGAGAGCGCATTGATTCCAATCTTCCTTCGAAGGCGGCGGCAGGGAGTTTCGGCTTGGCTCATTGACCAGATCGTTCGTCTTCCTCTGCATCATCAATCTCGATCGACCGAGCGAAACTTAAATAGTCCATGTTTGTGGGCGGGGGCGGGCCAAAACCGAGCACGAATGATCTGACTTTCTCCGCATCTGCGCTTTCATTTGGTAGAAAGCGAATATCGGCAGCATGACGCGGATTGGCCGCCGAGACAGACCGCTGCATGAGAGCATATGTCCACCCCCTTGAAGGGAAGACGGCAAAAGCATCCCACAGAAATATCACAGCGTTGATCCGCCCGGTTCTGGCCAAGAAGTCCGCTGCCAGCTGCTCCAGTTGTTCGACCGGGGCGACTTTTTCACCGACCCAACCTTCAGCCAACGTGCAAAATATGAGTGCAGGGGCATCCATGGGTAACTGCTGTCTTTTGCGATTTAGAGTATTCCGCACCGTCTCAGGCTTAAAGTCTGGCGTGGAGAAAGCCGTGACCTCGCAGTTGAACTGATCCACGCCCTTTTTAGCAACAAAGTCGAAATCCTGCCCGCGCGAGCCGGTCTCTTCATGGAACGAGACCTGAAATCCAGCCTGCGTCATCACGCTAGCCGCCTGGGCCTCAAAAAACACTGACCGCAGAGAACTTTCCTCTAAGCGCGCCTGCAGTATAGCGAATCCTTCTGAATGGCGAAGGTTGAACAATGCATTCGCAAGGCTCATAAATCGCCAGTGGAAATGCGTCTCCAACCTGTCAGGTGTGATTCCTAGGAATGGATCTGTGGCGGAGTCTGGATTGACGTTCTTTTCTCCAAAATCCTTGCTTGTCAGGGATCGGATCACTGCCAACGCCGCAGCGAACGGAAACGCTGACTCATCATCTCCATAGAGCCTTTTAGCTTGGGTAAGCCGCTTCCACAGCTCTGATTCAACGTCCGTGCTTATGCTGCTGGTCCTTATCGCTCGCGCCCTTGGTCAATATGTGCGGGCATTTTGCACCGCATTTAGGCAACTCCAAATCACATCATCCAGCGGCAGGACGAAGGTGGCAATCCACTCGACGAACATTAAGTCGGCGCACCACAACTGCGGCAGCGGGTAAAAGGGCCGGGATAAGGAACGCACAGGTCCGAAGGCTCGCGCCTGGTCGTCGTTAAATGCAGGTCGATCCGACCGACCGCCAAGAGAGCATGAAGCATGACATCCGTCTGTCGCGCCCGCCTCACGGGACGTGAGACGGCAAAGATTCGCCCTGTCAGGCGCGGCCTCTCTCACTCCGCCGCGAGGACTTCCTCAGGCTTCACCGCGCGCGCCGCTTCCAGCCGGTCGATCAGGGCGTCGTGCTGTTGCCAGAGGGCGGGCGGGAGGCGGTCGCCGAACCGGGCGTAGAATTCGGGGATCAGGGCGGCCTCTTCCGACCAGACCTCGGGGTCGACGGACAGGAGGGTATCGAGCGCGGCGTCGGTCAGATCGACGCCGGTGAGGTCCAGCGCGTCGCGGGCGGGGACGCGACCGACGGAGGTGTCCCGGGCGGCGGCCTTGCCGTCCAGACGTTCAGCGATCCACTTCAGGACGCGGGCATTGTCGCCGAAGCCGGGCCAGACGAAGCGGCCGTCATGGTCCTTGCGGAACCAGTTGACGAAATACAGGCCCGGCAGTTTGTCGGGGTCCGCCTGTTCACCCAGGGTCAGCCAGTGGGCGAAATAGTCGCCCATGTTGTAGCCGCAGAAGGGCAGCATGGCGAAGGGATCGCGGCGCAGGGTGCCGATGGCGTTCTCGGCCGCCGCCGTGCCTTCGGACGCCACAGTCGAGCCCATGAAGACGCCGTGCTCCCAGTCGAAGGCCTCGGTCACCAGGGGGACGGCTGAGGCGCGGCGGCCGCCGAACAGGATGGCGTCGATGGGGACGCCCCGGGGGTCTTCCCATTCGGGGGCGATGGTCGGGCACTGGGCCGCCGGCGCGGCGAAACGGGCATTGGGATGGGCGGCGGGCTCTCCGGACGCCGGATCGTGCGGCTGGCCCTTCCAGTTGATCAGGCCTTCGGGAGCCTCCTTGGTCAGGCCCTCCCACCAAACGTCGCCGTCGGCGGTTCGGGCGGTGTTGGTGAAGATGGTGTTGGTGGCGAGGGTGTCCAGGGCGTTCTGGTTGGTGTTGCGGCTGGTGCCGGGGGCGACGCCGAAGAAGCCGGCCTCCGGATTGACGGCATACAGCCGGCCGTCGTCGCCGAAGCGCATCCAGGCGATGTCGTCGCCGATGGTCTCGGCGGTCCAGCCCGGGATCGAGGGCTGGAGCATGGCCAGGTTGGTCTTGCCGCAGGCGCTGGGGAAGGCGGCGGCCATGTATTTGGCGCGGCCGTTCGGGTCGGTGAGCTTGAGGATCAGCATATGCTCGGCCAGCCAGCCCTCGTCGCGGGCCATGACCGAGGCGATGCGCAGGGCGTAGCATTTCTTGCCCAGCAAGGCGTTGCCGCCATAGCCCGAGCCATAGGACCAGATTTCGCGGGTCTCGGGGAAATGGACGATCCACTTGTCCGCATTGCAGGGCCAGGCCACGTCCGCCTGCCCTTCGGCCAGCGGCGCGCCGAGGGTGTGGACGGCGGGGACGAAGACCCCGTCCTCGCCCAGAACGTCCAGCGCCGGCCGGCCCATGCGGGTCATGATGCCCATGGAGACGGCGACATAGCCGCTGTCGGTGATCTCGACGCCCAGCGCGCTGATGGGCGAGCCCAGCGGCCCCATGGAGAAGGGCACGACATACATCGTCCGGCCGGCCATACAGCCGTCGAACAGGCCGTTCAGGCGCTGGCGCATCTCGACCGGATCGGCCCAGTTGTTGGTCGGGCCGGCGTCCTGTTCGTCGGCGGGACAGATGAAGGTGCGGCTCTCGACCCGGGCGACGTCGCGGGGGTCCGACGCCGCATGGTAGCAGCCGGGGCGTCTGGTCTGGTCCAGCGGGGTCAGGGTGCCGCGCCGGACGAGGTCGGCGATGATCGTGGCCTTTTCGGCCTCGGACCCGTCGCACCAGTGGACGCGGGCGGGCCGGGTCAGGGCGGCGATCTGTTCCACCCAGGCGATCAGGCCGGCATGACGGGTCGGGGCCGGGCGCAGGCCCGGAAGGCTCGAAAGGAAATCCACGCGCACGCTCCTGAAACGTCGGCCCGGCTGGTCTGATGCCGCCGTGACCCTCCCTGAATTGTAACAGGACCTCACGGTCTGTTACAGGCGCAGAGACACCGGGCCGGCGGCGGCGTCAAACGCGGCAAGATTTCGCCTCGAATGGGCCGGGTTGGCGGTGCGGACGGGCCGAATCCGGTCGCTTTGGGCGGGCGGCGGCTGTATTCCGGGCCGGTGAACAGCCTCGATCCGATCCAGTCCGCCCCCCTGCCCGGGGCCCGTATGTCGCCGGCGGTGGCGCGGAATACCGCCGCGATCCTGGATGTGCTGCGGGTGCATCTGGGCGCGCGGGCGCGGGTGCTGGAGGTGGCCTCGGGGTCGGGGGAGCATGCGGTGGCCTTCGCCCGCGCCCTGCCCGCCACCCGCTGGAAGCCCAGCGATCCGTCGGTGGAGGCGCGCGACAGTATCGCCGCCTGGGCGGGAGCGGCGGGGCTGGACAATCTGGAGCCGGCGCTGGCGCTGGATGCGGCCGACGCCGCGACCTGGCCGGAGGCGACCTTCGATGCCGTGGTCTGCATCAACATGATCCACATCAGCCCGTGGGCGGCGACGGAGGGGTTGATGGCCGGGGCCGGGCGGGTGCTGCGGGATCCGGGCGGGCTGCTGGTGCTGTACGGGCCGTTCCGCGAGGCGGAGGTGCCGCTGGCCCCGTCGAACGCGGATTTTGACGCCAGCCTGAAGGCGCGGGATCCGGACTGGGGCCTGAGGGAGCGGGAGGCGGTCGTGGACCTGGCCCGGACCCACCGGCTGCACCTGACCCGGCGGGTGGAGATGCCCGCCAACAATCTGATGCTGCTGTTCCGCCGCGCCTGACCTCCATCGAAAGCCAGTTCTCCTTGTCCTTTTCGCGCCTCTATGACGGCCCCGAGCCCAGCCGGATCAACAAATGGCTGGGGCAGAGCGGGGTCTGTTCGCGCCGCGAGGCCGATGCCCTGATCGCCGACGGTCTGGTGGCCATCGACGGCGAGGTCGTGACCGACGCCGGGCGCAAGATCGAGCCGGGCCAGACCCTGACCCTGTCCGACCGGGCCGAGAGCGCGCTGGCGGCCGGGATCACCATCGTGATGCACAAGCCGGTCGGCTATGTCTCGGGGCAGCCGGAGCCGGGCAAGATCCCGGCCGTGCGTCTGCTGACCGGGGCCAGCCGGATTGGTGAGGGCGCGGTCCCGGCCGCCGACGCCTCCCTGCCCCCGATCGGACGCCTGGACGAGGATTCGCGGGGGCTGCTGATGTTCTCGTCGGACGGGGTGGTGGCCAAGGCGGTGATCGGGCCCCAGTCCGATCTCGACAAGGAATACCTCGTCCGCATCGTCGGCGACGTGACCGAGAAGAAGCTGAAGATCCTGCGCCACGGCCTGATGCTCGACGGCCGCCAGCTGCGTCCCGCCTATGTCAGCCGGATGGAGAGCTTCCGCCTCAAGTTCATCCTGCGCGAAGGCCGCAATCGCCAGATCCGCCGGATGTGCGAGATGGTCGATCTGGAGGTCGTCGACCTGATCCGCGTCCGTATCGGGCCGATCAAGCTGGACAACCTGCCCGAGGGGGCGTGGCGAATGCTGACGGCGGAGGAGCGGGTCGCCCTGCTGGCCTGAGCCGGATCAGGCCGAGTCCTTCAGGGTCTGCAGATAGGCCATGAGGTCGTCGATCTCGCTGGCGCGGAAGACGAACTCGGGCATGGCGGGGTGGCCGGTGACCAGACCCTCGCCGAAGGCCTCTTCCAGCTGATCCAGCGGATAGCGCTGGACGATGACCCGGAAGGGGGTGGCGGCGGCCATCGGACTGTCGCCGGTCAGCCCCGTTGCGTGGCAGCTGGCGCAGACGCCCGAGGTGATCCGCTGGCCCCGCGCGGCGGCGTCAGCATTGGCCAGGGCGAGGCCCGACATCGGATCGGGCGCCGGGGCCGGCTCGGGCGGAGACGCGCATCCGGCCGCGAGGACGCCGGCCAGAACCAGGGCGGGGAGGATACGCAGGATGGCCATGATGCTTTCTCCGGAACCGCCGCACGATGCCGGATCGGCGTTCGCACGCCTTGATCGAGATCAAGGCCGGCCCATGCAGGCAAGCGTACAGCACGGTCAAGGAGAGCGCCAATGACCTGTGCCAGCCTTCTGGTTGCCGTCGAGGACAGCCCCGACAGCGACGCCCGCCTCGAACTGGCCTGCGACCTTTCGCTGGCGCTGGGGGCCCATCTGACCGGTCTGTGCGCCGGCTATATGGCCCCGCCGCTGTATGACCCGCTGGCCGGAGGTGCCATGCTGGGCGAGCTGATGGCCTGGTACCGCGAGGCAGCCGGGGCCGAGGTCGAACAGGCGCGGGTGCGCTTCCGCGCCATCGTCGAGGCCCGTGCCATCGCCGCGGACTGGCAGGGACAGATCGGCGATCCGGCCATGGTCTGCAGCGCGGCGGCACGGGGGGCCGATCTGGTCATGCTCGGGACCCGCAAGGCGAGGGCCCCGGCGACCGGACCCGATGTGGCGGACGTGCTGATGGCCTGTGGCCGGCCGGTGCTGGTTGTGCCCCCGAACCGGCTGCGCAATCCGGTGGGCGAGCCGGCCCTGGTGGCCTGGAACGACCGGCGCGAGGCCCGCATTGCCCTGACCCTGTCCCTGCCGCTGCTACGCCTGGCCAGCCACGTCGTCCTGTATGCGGTCGACCCAAGGGTTGAGATGCCATCCACAGGCGCAGGTCTGGACGAGGTCGTCACTTGGCTGGAGCGGCACTGCGTTGCCGCCGAGGCCGTTGTCGTCCCCCCGGGCGACGCCTCGACCGGACGCCAGATCCTCGACGAGGCCCTGACCCGCAAGGCCGGCTTGATCGTGGCGGGGGGCTATGGCCACGCCCGGCTGCGCGAATGGGCCTGGGCGGAGTGACCCGCGATCTCATCAACGACAGCCCGATCTGCCTCTGTCTGGCGCACTAGCCCTCTTGTTTCCGGGGGATGCCCACACGACCTCACAGGGCTATGTCCATCTTGAGTTGGCGCGGGAGCCCGGCCACCCGCAGGGGAGGTCGGCACCGGCCATGCCACAGGGCCGCAACACCCTGGTGCCGGGCTTCATGGCCGGCATGGAGGCGGCCCATGCGCGCTTCGGCCGCCTGCCATGGCCCCGACTGTTCGAGCCCTCGATCTGGCATGCCCGAACGGGGTGACGGTCTGGTGCAACAGGGTGCCTGTCCCGAGCCCTCCCTCGACGCAGTCAGGGCCCGTGGGCTCCCGATAGAGGTCCCTGATCCCACCCGGCCCGCCACCCTTTGCTACTGGGCCAAATGAGTTCAGACCCTAGGGAACCGGCGGGGCCAGGTCCGGGAGGGGCATCCAGCCGATGAAGACCAGCCCCATCACCCCGGCCCACAGGATCAGGGCGACCCAGGTGGTGGTGAAGAACTTCTTCTTCAGGTTCGGCGTCTTCGGCGCGCCCCACTGGCTGCCGTCGGTCGGCGGCTCGTGGGTCTCGGCCGAGGTGCCCAGCGGCAGGACGGCGAACAGCACCACCCACCAGCACACGATGTAGATGGCGAACATGGTCACGGGCCCGATGGGCATCAGTGCGTCTCCTTGGGCGTTTCCATCAGTTCGACCAGCACCCCGCCCATGTCCTTCGGGTGCAGGAACAGGATCGCCGTGCCATGGGCCCCGATCCGGGGCTCGCCAGTCCCCAGCAGGGTCGCACCCTTCGCCCGCAGAGCGTCGCGGGCCGCGAGGATATCCTCGACCTCGAAACAGACGTGATGCTGGCCGCCCTTGGGGTTCTTCGCGAGGAAACCGCGGATCGGACTGTCGTCGCCGAGCGGCTCGATCAGCTCGATCTGGCTGTTAGGCAGGTCGATGAAACAGACACGTACGCCCTGGGCGGGCAGATCGAACGGCACTCCCGCCGATGTGGCCCCGAGCAAGTCTCGGTACAGGGCGACGCTGGCCTCAATGGAGGGCGTGGCGACGCCGATGTGGTTCAGTCTTCCGATCATTGGACGGCTATGGCCCCTGGACCGCCTCCGGGGCAAGCCGCTCCCAGACCGGGTGCCCGGAGCGCGAGCAGGGTGGATCGTCGCACCTCGGCGGACATGAGGCCGGAGTCCTCAAGGATGCAACCGACCACGGTGTTGGAATTCGGGGCCAGCAGCCCATAGGGCTGGTTTAGCGCCTCCAGCCGTCGTCGCGCCGCGTCGAGGGCGTCCGGTGCCCCCGCCACCATGTCAGGATCGCGACTGACGAGGGTCATCTCGTGCAGCGCCTCGCCTGAACTCGGGAAGTCGTAGGCGTCCTCGTCGAAGGGGGTGAGGCGCGCCGACAGGCGGTTGAAAGATTCGGTGTCGCCCGGGAACTTGCCGTTCTGGCTGGCCGAGAACACCAGAGCCTCCCCCTCCTCCGGCACGACGAGAATATAGGCGTGGCGCGGAAACAGCAGAAAATGCCCCAGCCATTTGGTCAGATGCACCAGGGGTGCCTCGTCCGGCCCCAGGGCATGGGCCCCGATATAGATGCCCGGCGGCATGACGCGGCTGTCGATCCGGCCGTTCACCGCCTGCATCCGGTCGACCATGACCTGATCCAGAAGGAAGGTCCCACCCTCGAGCGCCTCCTCGAAATGCGCGCGCAGGTCCGCCGGCGACGGATCGGGTCCAAGCTCCCCGCCATGGATGACCCGGAAGGCCTCGTCCGAGGTCTCGCCGGGCGTGCTGAACCACAGCACGCCCAGTTCGTGCGCCGTTCGCGCCGCCGGATCCTCGCCGCGAAAGGTCGACAGGCTGAGCACCAGATTGACCGCAGCGAACAGGGCGACGAACCCCGCCAGCCCCTGCCCTCCGATCAGCGCCCATTTGCGCCAGCCCGCCAGCGGGTAGCGGGCATGGCGGACGCGCTCCCGCAACCGGCGTCCCCTGTCCCGAAACCGGTCGAAGCGGGGGCCCGGCATCGCCGTCAGAAGTCTCAGGATGACGGTCTCGACGATCGGGCGGCGATCCCAGATCTGCTGGGAGGCCTTCTTCAGCACTCGCCCGACGGCGGCCTCGACCACCATGTCGTCGTCCTTGGCCTCGCCCTTCAGGCTGTTGACGGCCTGTTCGACCCGTTCGGCCAGATCGTCGAGGGCATCACCCAGAGGCGTGACCTCGTCGCCTGGCAGGCCGATACCACGCACATCGATGTCGCTGACGATCTTGCCGCGCTTGTCCATGGCGAAGCTGACCACCAGCACGCCGTTGGTCGAGGCGTGGCGGCGCTCGCGCAGGGCCTCGCCCTTCTCGGTCACCACCATGCCGCCGTCGACATAGAGGCGGCCGTTCGGCACCTCGTCGATGATGGCCGCCTTGCCCGGGGCCAGACGGACCAGATCGCCGTTTCGGGGCGTGACGGTCTCTTGCACGCCCAGATCGCGCGCCAGCGCCGCATGCTCCATCAGATGGCGGCGCATCCCGTGCGTGGGGATGGAGACGCGCGGCCGGGCCCAGGCGTACATCTGCCGCATCTCGTCGCGGCACGGGTGGCCGGAGACGTGGATGCCCGGATGATCCTTCTCGGTGTAGAGGCGCACGCCCCGGTCCGCGAGACGGTCCTGAAGGTCGGCGATCGCCAGCTCATTACCCGGAATGACCCGCGACGAGAACAGGCAGTGATCGCCCGCGCCCAGCTTGATGAAGGGGTGCGATCCGTCGGCGATGCGCGACAGGGCCGCGCGATCCTCGCCCTGGCTGCCGGTGCACAGATACAGGATCTCGTCGGCGGGCCAGTGACGGGCCTCGTCCTCGGACAGGATGGCCCGGCTCTCGTTGAACAGGCCGACGTGTTTGGCGGCCGCCGTGATCCGGTGCATCGAGCGACCCGCGAGGGCGACGCGCCGTCCGGCCTTGTCCGCCGCCTTGATGACGCTGACCATGCGGGCGACGTTGGAGGCGAAACAGCCGACCGCGATCTTGCCCTTCTTCAGGCTGCCGATCAGCGCGATCAGGCCTTCCTGGGCCTCGAGCTCCGATCCCGCCTCCCCTTCGACGAAGACGTTGGTGGAGTCGCAGACCATGGCCAGCAGGCCCTCGTCGCCCATCTTCTGGATCGCGGCGACGTCCGTCGGCTTGCCAATGACCGGGTTCGGATCCAGCTTCCAGTCGCCGGTGTGGAACACGCTGCCCAGAGGGGTGGCGATCTTCAGGCCGTTCGGCTCCGCGATCGAATGGGTCATGGTGATGAAGTCGACCTGGAACGGCCCCAGATCGACATGGCCGCCCAGCGGCACCTCGATGATCTTCACGTCCTTCAGGATGCCGGCGTCGCGCAGCTTCTCGCGGATCAGGAAGGCGGTGAAGGGCGTGGCGTACAGCGGGGCCTTGATCCGGCTCCACAGCCAGCCGAGCGCGCCGATATGGTCCTCGTGCGCGTGGGTCAGCAGGATGCCGCGGATGTTCTCGCCCTCGAGGAAGGACGGATCCGGCACGATGATGTCCACTCCGGGCGTCGACTGGTCGCCGAAGGTCACGCCGACGTCGACGATGATCCACTGACGATCGTCTTCGGGCCCGTAGCCATAGCAGTTGAGGTTCATTCCGACCTCGCCCGAGCCGCCCAGCGGCAGGAAGACGAGTTCGTCGTTCGATTTGATTTTTGTCATGTGTCCGTCAGATGGGTATTGCGGCGCCAGATTTCGAGCAGGCCGCGGATGGTCAGGTCCGGATCGAACCGGTCGATGCTTTCGGTAGCGCCTTCGAACAGGGAGGCCACGCCGCCGGTTCCGACGACGGTCATGGGTTTTCCCCACTCGGCCTTGATGCGCTGGACCATGCCCTCAATCAGGCTGACATAGCCCCAGAAGACACCGGACTGCATATTGGACACAGTGTCCTTGCCGATAACCTTGTCCGGCCGCTGGATGGCGATGCGGGGCAGCATGGCCGCCGCCTCGTGCAGCGCCTGAAGGCTGAGATTGATCCCCGGGGCGATGGCCCCGCCCTCGAACGCGCCATCGGCGGCGACGATGTCAAAAGTGGTGGCGGTGCCGCTGTCGATGACGATCAGGTCCCCCGGATAGATCAGATGGGCCCCGATGGCGTTGACCAGCCGGTCGGCGCCCGCCTCGCTCGGCTTGGTAATCCGCACGGGGATGCCGATCTCGACATTGTCCCCGATCACCAGCGGCTCGACGTTCAGATAGCGCCTCGACAGGTTACGCAGATTGAAGATCGACTGAGGCACGACGCTGGAGATGATGCAGCCGTCCAGCGACGACAGTTCGATCCGCCGCATGGTCAGCAGTTGGCTAAGCCAGACCGCGTATTCGTCCGCCGTGCGGCTGGCCTCGGTCGCGGTGCGCCACTGGGCGATCCAGCTGTCGCCGTCGTGCACGGCGAAGAGCGTGTTGGTGTTGCCCTGTTCGATGGCCAGAAGCATCAGGCAGCCTCTCCGAAGAAGACATCGCCCGCCGAGATCAGGCGCAGGGTGCCATCAGCGGTCCGCAGGCGCAGGGCCCCGTCCGGAGCGACCCCGTCGGCAATCCCCGTGACGGTCTCATGGCCGAGGCGCGCCACACAGGGGCCCTCCAGACCATGGGTCCGAGCCGTCCAGGCGTCGAGGATGGGCTGGAAGCCGAAACGATCCCAGCGGTCCTGCCAGACGGCAAAGGCCTCGGCCAGAACCTCAGCCGCGGCCTCGACCGGGGGCGGATAGGCGATGTCGGGTCGCAGATGCACCGCCAGACTGGTCGCCGGCCGCTCAGTCTCTTCCGGGGCATGGGCCAGATTGACCCCGATGCCCACGGCAAGCCAAAGCCCGCCCGAAGGATGGGTTCCGGATTCGATCAGGATCCCGGCCGCCTTCTTCCCATCGATCAGGACATCATTGGGCCACTTGATGCTCACTGAACCGGGCACAGCAAAAGCGTCCAGAAGATCAGCCACGGCGAGGGCCGCAACGAACGTCACCTGAGCCGCCTCGGCCGGGGACTTCGACGTCAGCAGCAACAGGGTGGAAAACAGATTGCCGTTCCCACTGTCCCAGGCCCGCCCGCGACGGCCGCGACCGGCGGATTGCTGGCGGGCCACGATCCACTGTGACGTCGAGTCTCCGGCCTCGGCCCGGCGACGGGCCTCGGCATTGGTGGAATCGATCGCGTCGAGAATGTGGAGGGCGGGCAACACCGCCCTAGCCCGGTCCGAACCCGGAGGCGGCGATGCGGGTCAGGGGTTCCAGCCAGGTCAGGCCGACGATCACCAACGGGAAGGCGAAGGCCGCGCAAGCCCAGCCGATCCACTGGCTCTCGACCGGAGCCTTGTCGGTTTTCGCCACCCCCTCGGGGGCCGGGTCGAACCACATCAGTTTGATGATCCGCAGATAGTAGAAGGCGGCCACGACCGAGGCCACCAGACCCGCCGCCGCCACCATCCAGTAGCCGGCCGAGGCGGCGGCACCGAAGACATAGTATTTGCCCCAGAAGCCCGAGAACGGCGGCATCCCCAGCACCGACAGCGACAGGACGGTGATGGCCGTGGCCGTCAGCGGCCGGTCCTGTTTGAGGCCGGCCAGATCGGCGATGCTGCGGATGGGTCGGCCGTTGCGGCTCAGCGACAGCAGGATGGCGAAGAAGCCGAGGGTGTCGATCATGTACAGGGTCATGAACAGGACCATCGCCTGCAGCCCCTGTTCCGTGCCCGCGGCGATGCCCAGCAGGGCGTAGCCGATGTTGGCGATGGAGGAATAGGCCAGCAGGCGCTGGATATCCTTCTGCACCAGACCACCCCAGGCCCCGACCACGAAACTGGCCAGCGCAATCAGGATCAGCACCTGGGCCCACTGGTCATGGGCCTGCAGGAAGCCCTCGGACAGGGCCCGGCCGAAAAGGACCATGGCCGCCATCTTCGGCGCCGTGGTGAAGAAGGCCACGACGGGCGTCGGCGCGCCCTCATAGACGTCGGGCGTCCACATATGGAAGGGCGCGGCCGAGACCTTGAACGCCAGACCACAGATCAGGAACACCAGACCGAAGATCAGGCCAGGGCCCGGATTGGCCGTCGCATAGGCGGCGATGTCCTCGAACCGCATCGATCCCGAGAAGCCGTAGATCAGGCTGGAGCCATACAGCAGCAGCCCCGACGACAGGGCCCCCAGCACGAAATACTTCAGCCCGGCCTCCGAGGCTTTCAGGTCGTCGCGGTGGTAGGCGGCGAGGACGTAGAGGGCCAGGGAATGCAGCTCCACCCCGACATACAGGGAGATCAGGTCGCCCGAGGACACCATCATCCCCATGCCGGCGGCGGCCAGCACGATCAGGACCGGGTATTCGAACCGGGCGATGCCGTTCCGCTGCATCCAGCCGCCACCGAGGATGACCGCCACGGCCGAGGCCAGATAGATGGCGACCTTGGCATAGAGGGCCAGGGGATCGGCAACATAGGCCCCGTTGAAGGCGGTGCCGAGCGGGCCGGTCGCGGCAACCGCGGCGGCCCCGATCAGGAGGGCCACGGCGAGGATGGAAATCAGCCGGGCTGACTTCTCGCCGATGAAGGCACCGAGCAGCAGGAGCACGAGGGCACCGATCGCGAGCGTCAGCTCGGAAGCGGCGAGGTTCAGGGCGTAGGACAGGTCAGGCATGGTCTCTCACCCGCCGGTCGCGAGGCGCCAGGCGCCGATGACGGCGTCGACGGAAGGGGCGGTGTAATCCAGCACGAGGCCCGGCTGGACGCCCAGCCAGATCGTGCCGACGATCAGCGGAACGAAGATCACCAGTTCCCGCAGGTCAATGTCCTTGATTGTGGCCAGCGCCGGATTGGTGATCTCGCCGAACATGACGTTGCGATACAGCGTCAGGGCATAGACGGCCGACAGGATGACGCCGGTCGCGGCCACGAACGCCGCCCAGGTGGAGGCCTGATAGACCCCGGTCATGGTCAGCATCTCGCCGATGAAGCCCGAGGTCCCCGGCAGGCCGACATTGGCCATGGTGAACATCAGGAAGATCGCCGCGTACCACGGCATCCGGTTGGTCAGGCCGCCGTAGAAGGCGATCTCGCGGGTGTGCATCCGGTCATAGACCACGCCGACGCACAGGAAGAGCGCGCCCGAGATCAGGCCGTGGCTCAACATCTGGAAGATGGCTCCCTGCATCCCCTGGGCGTTGCCCGCGAAGATGCCCATAGTCACGAAACCCATGTGGGCGACCGAGGAGTAAGCGATCAGCTTCTTGATGTCGGTCTGACGGAAGGCGACCAGCGAGGTGTAAACGATGGCGATAACCGACAGGGTGAAGACCAGCGGCCGGTACAGGACCGAGGCGTCCGGGAACATCGGCACATTGAACAGGATGAAGCCGTAGCCGCCCAGCTTGAGCAGGATGCCGGCGAGGATGACCGAGCCCGCCGTCGGGGCCTGGACGTGGGCGTCGGGCAGCCAGGTGTGCACCGGCCACATCGGCATCTTGACCGCGAAGGAGGCGAAGAAGGCCAGCCACAGGATCGACTGGGCCTGCGGACCGAAGGCGTACTCCTTCAGCGCCGGGATGCTGGTGGTGCCCGCCTCATTGGCCATCCACAGCATGGCCAGCAGCATCAGGACGGATCCCAGCAGGGTGTAGAGAAAGAACTTGTAGGCCGCGTAGATCCGGTTGGCCCCGCCCCACACCCCGATGATGATGAACATCGGCACCAGGGTGCCTTCGAAGAAGATGTAGAACAGGAACAGGTCCAGCGAGGTGAAGACGCCGATGACCAGCGTCTCCAGCACGAGGAAGGCGATCATATAGTCGGAGACGCGCGTCTCGATCGTCTTCCAGCTGGCCAGGATGCAGATCGGCATCAGAAAGGCGGTCAGCAGGACGAACAGGATCGACACCCCGTCCACACCCAGATGATAGCCGGCCCCGGCGAACCAGACGAAATTCTCGACGAACTGATAGGCCGGGTTGGTGCTGTCGAAGTCCAGCACGAGGATGGTCGCCACGGCCAAAGTCAGCAGGGTGGTGATCAGCGCGCCCCAGCGGGCGATGCCGTCCTGTCCGGACGGGGACAGCAGGCGACCCAGCAGGATCAGCCCTGCCCCCACCAGCGGCAGGAAGGTGACGACGCTCAGGATATAGGGGATCGCACCCATCTTATGCGCCCCAGGCGTAGATGGCGAAGGCGAGCAGACCGGCCACGCCGAGCAGCATCACGAACGCATAGTGATAGAGATAGCCGGACTGGATCTTGGCCAGGCGCGCCGCGGACTTCAGCGAGGCCCACGCGGCCCCGTTGGGGCCCAGACCGTCGATGATCTTCACGTCGCCGACTTTCCAGAACAGGTCACCCAGAGCCCGGGCTCCCTTGACGAAGACGACGTCATACAGCTCGTCGAAATACCATTTATTGTAGAGGAAGCTCCACAACGGCCCCTGTTTGTCGGCCATCCGCTTCGCCAGCCCCTCGCGCAGGACGTAGTAGTAGAAGGCGATGAAGGCCCCCAGCAGGGTCACGACCAGCGGCGACCACTTCACCCACAAGGGGACCTCGTGGCTGTGGTGCAGGACGTGGTTGTCGGGGCTGTTGAAGATGGCCCCGCGCCAGAACTCGGTCTCGTGATGGCCGATAAAGCTCGGGGCGAACACGAAGCCGGCCGCCACCGCGCCGATCGACAGCAGGATCAGCGGCACCAGCATGACCCAGGGGCTCTCATGCGGCTTCAGCGGCCCGTGGTGGCCATGGCCGTGATCGTCGGGGGCGTGGTCATCATCCAGCGGCTCGGCGTGCGTCTCCAGCTGCGCCGGATGGGCCGCGTGATCGTCATGCGCATGGGCGTGCTCGTCTTCCTTCCACGCCGGCTTGTTGTGGAAGGTCATGAAGATCAGCCGCCACGAATAGTAGCTGGTCAGGGCCGCCGCGAAGATGCCGACGATGAAGGCGAAATACCCCGCCGCGGAGTGGCCGGTCGTGGCCGCCGCATAGGCGCTCTCGATGATCGAATCCTTGGAGTAGAAGCCGGCGAAGCCGCCGATCTCGGGGATGCCCAGGCCCGTAATCGCGATCGTGCCGATCATCATCACCGCATAGGTGACGGGCAGCAGCTTCCACAGCCCGCCCATCTTCCGCATGTCCTGCTCGTGATGCATGCCGTGGATCACCGAGCCGGCCCCGAGGAACAGCAGGGCCTTGAAGAAGGCGTGGGTGAACAGGTGGAACATGGCGGATTCGTAGACGCCGACGCCTGCCGCAAAGAACATGTAGCCCAGCTGCGAACAGGTCGAATAGGCGATGACCCGCTTGATGTCGTTCTGCATCAGACCGACCGTTGCTGCGAACAGGGCCGTGACTGCCCCCGTGATGGCGATGATCAGCGAGGCGGTCGGGGCATACTCGTAAATGGGCGACAGCAGGCAGACCATATAGACGCCGGCCGTGACCATGGTCGCGGCGTGGATCAGGGCCGACACCGGCGTAGGGCCTTCCATGGCGTCCGGCAGCCAGGTGTGCAGGAAGAACTGGGCAGACTTGCCCATGGCCCCGATGAACAGCAGCACGCCCGCCAGATCCAGCGCCGACCACGTGTAGCCCAGGAACTGCCATCCCTGCCCCTCCTGCGCCGCGATCAGCGGGAACAGCTCGGCGAACTGGATGGTGCCGAACATCCAGAAGACGGTGATGATGCCCAGCGCAAAGCCGAAGTCGCCGACCCGGTTGACCACGAAGGCCTTGATGGCGGCGGCGCTGGCGGTCGACTTCTTGTACCAGAAGCCGATCAGCAGATAGGAGGCCAGCCCCACGCCTTCCCAGCCGAAGAACAGCTGCATGAAGTCGGCGGCGGTGACCAGCGCCAGCATGGCGAAGGTGAACAGCGACAGATAGGCGAAGAAGCGCGGCTTCGAGTTGTCCTCGGCCATGTATCCCCAGGAATACAGGTGCACGAGCGAGGACACGCTGGTGACGACCACCAGCATGACCGCCGACAGGGCGTCGATGCGGATCGACCAGCTGGACTGGAAATCGCCGACATTGATGAATGGCGCGACCGTGACGGTGAAAGGCTCGAGATGGCCCCAGGTCCACTGGCCGAACACGATCCAGGCGATCACGCAGGAGACGAACAGCAGACCGGTGGTGATGGCCTGCGAAGGAATGTTGCCGATCCGGCGGCCGAAGAAGCCGGCGATGGCCGCGCCGAGCAGCGGGGCGAAGACGCCGAGTGTAACGAGCAGTTCGAGAGACACGCCGATCAGCCCTTCATCACGTTCGCATCGTCAACCGCGATGTCGCCGCGGTTGCGGAAGAAGGTCACGAGGATGGCGAGGCCCACGGCCGCCTCGGCCGCGGCCACGGTCAGGACGAACATGGCCATGATCTGCCCGGACACATCGTTCAGATAGGCCGAGAAGGCGACGAAGTTGATGTTCACGGCCAGCAGGATCAGCTCGATCGACATCAGGATGATGATGACGTTCTTGCGGTTCACGAAGATGCCGAAGACCCCGATGGTGAACAGCATCGCGCCCACCGCCAGATAGTGCTGCAGGGTGACGTCCATCAGCGCAGTTCCTTGCCGGTGACGCCGACGCCGGTCGCGACACCCTTGATCTCGACCGAGGTCTTGCGGTCGCGGTTGGTCTGGGCACCCGGATCCTGACGGCGGACGGACGGCCGTTTGCGCAGGGTCAGGATGATGGCCCCGATCATGGCGATCAGCAGCACGATGCCCGCCGCCTGGAAGATGTAGACATAGTCGGTGTAGAGGACCCGCCCGATCGCCTCGACGTTCGAGATTTCGGCCGTGGCGACCACAGGGGCGATCGCATCCGCCGCCGCGCCGCCCTGAACGACCACGATCGAGATCATGATCATCTCGGCCAGCAGGATGCCCGCCACGATCGCCGCGAGCGGCAGATAGGTGGCGTAGCCCTCACGCAGGCGCACGAAGTCGACGTCCAGCATCATCACGACGAACAGGAACAGCACCGCGACCGCGCCGACGTAGACGACCACCAGCAGCATCGCCAGGAACTCGGCCCCGAGCAGGACGAACAGGCCCGCGGAGGAGAAGAAGGCCAGAATCAGCCAGAGCACGCTGTGCACAGGATTGCGGGCGGTCACGACCAGCAGGCCGGACGCCACGGCCACTGCCGACAGCAGATAGAAGGCTATGCCTTGCAGCATGGGAGGCTTTCGCCCTTTCCGAAATGGTGCGGCGCAATCGCCGCACCTCTTAGACAGCGTTCGCTCCAAAATGAAGCGAGCAAATGGATCGCGGACCTCCTGGTCCGCAAAAGCAGGGGAAGGCGGACCTGAAGGTCCGCGCTCCCATCACCGATAGGGTGCGTCCAGCTCCAGATTCTTGGCGATCAGTCGTTCCCAGCGGTCGCCGTTATCCAGCAGCCGCTGCTTGTCGTAGTAGAGTTCCTCGCGGGTCTCGGTCGCGAACTCGTAATTCGGGCCCTCGACGATGGCGTCCACGGGGCAGGCCTCCTGGCACAGGCCGCAGTAGATGCACTTGACCATGTCGATGTCATAACGGGTCGTGCGGCGGCTGCCGTCGCTGCGGGGCTCCGATTCGATGGTGATGGCCTGGGCCGGACAGATGGCCTCGCACAGCTTGCAGGCGATGCAGCGTTCCTCGCCGTTGGCATAGCGGCGCAGGGCGTGCTCGCCCCGGAACCGGGGCGACTGCGGGTTGCGCTCGAAGGGATAGTTCACCGTCATCTTGGGACGGGCCATCTGCTTCAGCGACAGGCCGATGGCCCCCACCAGGTCCAGCATCATCGCGCCCTTGGCGGCCTGGGCGATACGGGTCAGCATTATTCTGGGTCTCCCGGACGACGGCAATCGCGACGGTAGCGATCGGTGTCCTTGTTCATCATGGCGCAGAGCCGCACCCGCTCTGCCTCGCCGCGCTCGATCGTTTCCTGGCGGCGCTGCCACTGGGCCGGCGAGTTGGGCTCGGCTTCATACGGTCCGGGGAAGGCGCAGCCGGACAGGGCCGTGGCCGACAGGGCGAGGGTGATCATCCGGATCATCCCCCCACCACAAAGACGCGCCAGGCGGACACCACGACCACGGCGACCAGCGACGTGGGAAGGAAGATCTTCCAGCCCAGGCGCATGAGCTGGTCGTACCGGTAGCGCGGCACGAAGGCCTTCACCAGGGAGATCATGAAGAACCAGAAGACGATCTTGGCGAAGAAGACGAGGAACAACAGCAGGTTGACCAGGAAGGGTGGCCAGTCGGCGGCGAAGTCGATCGGGAACCCCGGGTTCCAGCCCCCGAAGAACAGGATGCTCATCATCGCGCACATGAAGATGATGTTCACGTACTCGCCCATCATGAACAGCAGATAGGGCGTTCGACGAGTACTCGACCTGATACCCCGCCACGAGCTCGGACTCCGCTTCGGGGAGGTCAAAGGGCGGGCGGTTGGTTTCGGCGAGGGCCGAAACGAAGAACATGATCGACATCGGGAACAGCGCCACCACCAGCGGCCATGTGTCGGCTCCACCGCCGAACCCGTACCAGTTCCAGAACCAGCCCGCCTGCGAGGCGACGATGGTCGACAGGTTCATGCTGCCGGCGAGCAGGATGACATTGATGATGATCAGCCCGATGGAGACCTCGTAGGACACCATCTGGGCCGCGGAGCGCAGGGAGCCGAGGAACGGATATTTCGAGTTGGACGCCCAGCCGCCCATGATGATTCCGTACACGCCCAGCGAACTGATCGCGAAGACGTACAGGATCCCGACATTGAGGTCGGATACCACCCAGCCCGGCGCAAACGGGATCACCGCCCAGACGATGAAGGCCGTGATGACGGTGATCACCGGCGCGATCAGGAAGACCGTCTTGTCGGCACCGGCCGGGACGATGATCTCCTTCAACACGAATTTGATCATGTCGGCGAAGGACTGCAGAAGGCCGAACGGGCCGACGACATTGGGCCCCTTGCGCATCTGGACGCTCGCCCAGATCTTGCGATCGGCCAGCAGGAGGAAGGCCACGGCGACAAGCACGCCGACGGTGATCAGCAGGACGGCACCCGTGGTCGCCAGGGTCCAGCCGCCGGGTGTGGTCCAGAAACTCTCGGTCATCGGCTACTCCGCCGCCAGCAGGACCGGGGCCATGCGCAGGGCGCTCAGCTCGGCCATGGTCGCACTGGCGCGCGCGATCGGGTTGTTCAGATACGGGTCGGTGACGGCGGGGACAAACGCGACGTCGCCGAGCTCGCCCTTGCGGCCGAGCGCGGCCACATCGAACGATTCGGCCGGTGCCCGATAGTCGATCCGGCCAAAGGTCGGATGGTCGGCCATCAACCGGCCGCGAAGCTGGTCGAGGGTGTCATACGGCAGGGTGTGCCCCACCCTCTCGGACAGGGCGCGCAGGATGGCCCAGTCCTCCTTGGCCTCGCCCTTCGGGAAGACGGCCCGTTCGGCCATCTGCACCCGGCCCTCGGTGTTCACATAGAGGCCCGATTTCTCGGTCCAGGCCGCGCCCGGCAGGATGACATCGGCGGTGTGGGCTCCGCGATCGCCATGGCTGCCCAGATAGACCTTGAAGGCTTTTGACGGCCCGGTCTCGATTTCGTCCGCCCCGAGCAGGAACAGCACGTCCAGCGCGCCCGGCTGGACCATCTCGTGGGCACTCAGACCCCCGGTCGCCGGCACAAAACCCATGTCCAGACCGCCGACGCGTGCGGCGGCGTGGTGCAGGATGTTGAAACCGTTCCAGCCGGGCTTCACCACGCCGGCTTTCGCCGCCAGCTTGCCCAGCGCCGCCAGCACGGCAGGTCCGTCCGACCCGGTCAGGGCTCCGGTACCGATAATGATGGCGGGACGTTCGGCACCGGTCAGGGCGTCCATCGCGGCCTTGGGCAGTTTGGCGATGGTACGGGTCCCGCGACCGACGACGTCATAGTCATAGGTCAGGTCGGCGGCGTCTCCGATCAGTGCGATCCGGGTCTTGCCCGCCAGCCAGCTCTTGCGGATCCGCTGGTTCAGCAGCGGGGCCTCGGTGCGCGGATTGACGCCCACGAGAAGGATGGAATCCGCGTCCTCAATGCCCTGCAGACCGGTGTTGAACACCCAGCCCTCGCGGGGACCATAGCCCAGGGCCGATCCGTCCTGACGGCAGTCGATATTGGCCGAACCCAGCGCCTGGAACAGGTCCAGCGCCGCCTTCATCGATTCCGCATCCTGGAGGTCGCCAGCGATCACACCGACCCGCTTGGCAGGTGCCGCTTTCAGATGCGTGGCGATAGCGCTCAGGGCTTCGTCCCATGAGGCCACGCGCAGTTTGCCATTCTCACGGACATAGGGCCGGTCGAGCCGCCGGGCCTGAAGGCCGTCGACGACATAGCGGCTCTTGTCCGACAGCCACTCCTCATTGATCCCCTCGTGCACGCGGGGCAGGATCCGCATGATCTCGGCCCCCTTGGACTGGGCCGAGATGTTGGAGCCGAGCGCGTCCATAACGTCGACCGTCTCGGTCTTCTTCAACTCCCACGGACGGTAGTGGAACTGCCAAGGACGGTGGGTCAGGGCCCCAACCGGGCAAAGGTCATTGACGTTGCCCGACAGCTCGGAGCCGACCGCGCTTTCCAGATAGGTGGTGATTTCGGCATCCTCGCCGCGCGAGATCATGCCGATGTCCGGGACACCCGCCACTTCCGACACGAACCGCACGCAGCGGGTGCACTGGATGCACCGCGTCATGAAGGTCTTGATGGTCGGACCCATGTATTTGTCTTCGACCGCGCGCTTGTTCTCGGCATAGCGCGAACCGTCGCGGCCATAGCCCATGGCCTGGTCCTGCAGGTCGCACTCGCCGCCCTGGTCGCAGATCGGACAGTCCAGCGGGTGGTTGATGAGCAGGAACTCCATCACCCCTTCGCGCGCCTTCTTCACCATCGGCGTGTCGGTAAAGATTTCCTGACCCTCGGCGGCCGGCAGGGCGCAGCTGGCCTGGGGCTTGGGCGGCCCCGGCTTCACCTCAACCAGACACATGCGGCAGTTGCCCGCAATGGACAGCCGCTCGTGGTAGCAGAAACGCGGGATCTCATGCCCGGCGCGCTCGGCGACCTGCAGCACCGTCATCCCGGGCTCGAACTCGGTTTCAACGCCGTTGACCTTGGCGATCGGCATTATTCTCGGACTCCGCCGTAGGGATGATCGACCAGGTGGGAGCAGTTCCCGATCCGGTCCATTCGTTCTTCGATTCGATCAAGCCGACCGATCCGGCAGGCCTGGACTTCACGGGCATCGACGACCATCAGCCGGCCGCCCCCGAAACCGGGACCGTCAGCACGGCAGTCTCGGTCGTGCTATCCGGAAGCGTCTGGGTGATGGTGATCTCGTCGCCGCGCAGGGCATAGCGCACGACCGGATCGGCTGCTTCATTCATCCAGCGCACGGATACGGGATCGGGCAGGTCCAGGGGCTTCCAGACGACCAGACCGTCGCCGGCTCGGCACTGGGCCCGCATGATCCCGCCGTCAACCGGCGCGCGCCACTGGGCATCGATGATCCCGCCGGCCTCGCCGGTCAGTTCGATGGCGGCAATCTCCTGACCATGAATAGCGGCCAGACCGGCGCGGCAAACCCGGCGCAGATCCACCGGTGTCAGGACGGCCGGCGTTGTGGCCACGGCATCAGAGACCGGCGGCGTGGCCGCGGCCGTGACAGGTGCCTCCGCCGGGGCCTCGGTGCGGCCACATCCGGCTGTGAGCGCCAAAAGGGCGATCAGGGGAACAATCCGCATCATCCGCAGGCTCCCGTGCGCACGCAGGCGTCGATCAGCGGCACCCACCGGGCATAGCCCGCAGCCGTCAGGTGCAGGTCGTCCTCTGTCACGGCCGGGTCCAGCCGGTCATTGCCAACGACGAATGCCGAATGAATGTCGAGGAACGCCGCCCCGTTGCGCTCCGACGCCGCTTTGAGACGGGCGTTGAGATCCCGAATGCGGGCGTCGAATTCTGGCTGCCGGGGCAGGACGCTCTGAACGACGACGGGCGTATCCGGCAGGGCTTCAGCCCACAGGGACAGCAGCTGATCCACCCGGCCGGCAATGACCTCGGGGGCTTGGCCGTTGGCGAGATCGTTGGTGCCGATCAGCAGCATGATCCGACCGGGCTTCGCATCGACGACCTGACGGTAGCGGACCAGCAGACCCTCGGCCCGGTCACCACCGATGCCGTAGTTCCGCGTCTCGACGCCGGGAAACAGCGCCGCCCAGTCACCGCCCTCGGTGATGCTGTCGCCGACGAAGGCGACGCCACCGTTCAGGGGCGCATAGCCGGAAAACACGTTGGTGCGCTCGCGATAGTGGTTGGTGAGCCATTCGGTGCCGACATAGGCCGCCGGGATCGGGACAACGTCCTGCGGGCTGTGATCGGCCACCGCCTGCTGGCCGGAAACGGCCGTGCGCGAAACCGTGTCCGGCGAACCGGCCACGGCCGTCAGCGCGAGCGATCCCGCCAGAAGGGCGATCGCCGCGATCCGGGTTGTGCCTCGGGACATCGCGTTCACGATCCCCTACTCCGCCGCGATCGCGTGGCCGGCGAAGTTCGCGCGGCGGCTGCGGTACTGGGCGATCCGGTCCTCGATCTCGTGACGGAAGTGACGGATCAGGCCCTGCACAGGCCACGCCGCCGCATCGCCCAGGGCACAGATGGTGTGGCCCTCGACCTGACCGGCCACATCCAGCAGCAGGTCGATCTCGCTCGGATCAGCCTCGCCCACCGCCATCCGCTCCAGCACGCGCCACATCCAGCCCGTGCCCTCGCGGCACGGCGTGCACTGGCCGCAGCTCTCATGCTTGTAGAAATAGCTGATGCGGGCGATCGCCTTCACCAGATCGGTCGACTGATCCATCACGATCACGGCAGCGGTGCCGAGACCCGACTTCATCTCGCGCAGACTGTCGAAGTCCATCAGCGCCATTTCGGACATTTCGCGCGTGATCAGGGGGACCGAAACCCCGCCCGGGATGATGGCCTTCAGATTGTCCCAGCCGCCGCGCACGCCGCCGCAATGATCCTCGATCAACCTGCGCAGGGGGATCGACATCGATTCCTCGACATTGCACGGGCGGTTCACATGGCCCGAAATGCTCATCAGCTTGGTGCCGGTGTTGTTCGGCCGGCCGAAGCCTGCGAACCAGTCCGCCCCGCGCCGCAGGATGGTGCCCACCACCGCGATCGACTCGACGTTGTTCACCGTGGTCGGGCAGCCGTACAGGCCGGCACCGGCCGGGAACGGCGGCTTCAGCCGCGGCTGGCCCTTCTTGCCTTCCAGGCTCTCCAGCAGGGCGGTTTCCTCCCCGCAGATGTAGGCCCCGGCACCGTGGTGGATGTAGACGTCAAAGTCCCAGCCGTGGACGTTGTTCTTGCCGATCAGTTTGGCCTCATAGGCCTGCTTGACCGCCGCCTCCATGCGCTCGCGTTCCAGCACATATTCGCCGCGCAGATAGATGTAGCAGGCGTGGGCCTGCATCGCGAAGGAGGCGATCAGGCAACCCTCGATCAGCAGGTGGGGATCATGGCGCATGATCTCCCGGTCCTTGCAGGTGCCGGGCTCGGACTCGTCGGCGTTCACGACCAGATAGTGCGGCCGGTCCTTTACCTCCTTGGGCATGAAGGACCACTTCAGCCCGGTCGAGAACCCGGCCCCACCCCGCCCGCGCAGGCCCGAGGCCTTCACATTGTTGATGATCCAGTCGCGGCCCATGGCCAGCATGTCGGGGGTCGCGTTCCAGCAGCCGCGCGTCTTCGCCCCGTCCAGACCCCAGTCCTGGAGGCCGTACAGGTTGGTGAAGATGCGATCCTTGTCCTGCAGCATGCCGGCCATCAGCGGACCTCCCCCGCCCCGGCCGTTCCGACCGGAGCCACTGCCACGCGGCCGGGAGAGCTCGCTCTTGCGATCGCCGGTCGGGCGCTCGGACGGCGGCGGCGGGCGTTGTCCGCTTGAGCTGGAAGCATTCTGGTCAGGCGCATTCGGGGAACCGGCGGGAGAAGGCGAAGGAGATGGCGGAGGCGACGGCGTCGCCGGCGTGGGCTGGGGCGGCTGGGCCGCCGCGGCCCCCAGCGGCAGGGATCCGGCCCCCATCAGGTTGGCCAGAAACAGGCTCGCGACCCTGCGCTTGCCGACGGGCTTGCCTGATGGATTGGATGCCACGACGATCCCCCGAACGTCTTGAAAGCATGGATACTGCACCGGCCGTCCGACAAACGCGCGACGGCTCGCCGGAAGCGGGAAGGTTCACGGTCATGATGGCGACCCTTCCAGCTCGGCCATCCGCCGCCGGTGGTGGCGGGTGCGCAGGAAGACCGTGGCGATGACCAGCACCCAGCCGGCGGCCAGCATGCCGTAACCGACGACGACCGCGCCCTCGGGCACACCGGCCCAGTCACGCGAGACCGCGACCACCAGAAGGGCCGCAGCCACGATCAGACCCAGACCCGTCCACCGCAGCGGCAGGGCGACCTTGCGCAGTTCCGCGCGGTAGGCAGCGCGGCCCTCTTCGGTGTCGAGGTCAGGTGGCGGGGTCAAGCGGAGACGGGCTCCGAGTTCGGCAGTTTCCTGATCGGCTTCGCGGCCGAGCCGTCATAGAGCTTGGGATCGGTCAGGGTCAGGGCCCCGCCCTCAGGCGCTGAGTTCACCCGATCGACCCGCGTCCCACGTTCCGGCGTCTTGCCGGCCGCGAAATCGTCGATGATCTGGTTCATGTCTGCGGCCGTCAGATCCTCGAAATAGTAGTCGTTGATCATGGCCATCGGGGCGTTGACGCAGGCCCCCAGACATTCGACCTCTTCCCAGTAGAACTTGCCGTCGGCCGACAGGGTGTGCTTCGGCCCGATCCGGCTCTTGCAAACCTTCATCAGCTCGCCCGAGCCGCGCAGCATGCACGGTGTCGTGCCGCAGACCTGGATCAGGGCGGCCGAGCCGACCGGCTCCAGCATGAACATGGTGTAGAAGGTCGCGACCTCCAGAACCCGGATATAGGCCATGCCCAGCAGGTCGGCGATGGCGCGCAGGGCCGGTTCGGAGACCCAGCCCTCCTGCTTCTGCACCAGCCACAGGATGGGGATGACGGCCGACTGGCGGCGGTCCGCCGGATATTTGGCGATCCACCAATCGCACTTCTTCTTCGTGTCCCTCGAGAAGGCAAACGAGGCGGGCTGGTCCTTGGCGAGGCGACGAACCGACATCAGACGTCCATTTCCGTGGCGACCAGTCCGTCGCCGATCATCTTCTTGCGCAAGGTGAGAATACGGTGCTGGCCGCTCCGCGTCAGCAGGACGTTGTGCTGGTACGTCTCGCCGCTCATGTCAGTGGCCGAGTAGGACACGACCGACCAGCCCTGACGAACCAGATTGCTCAGGGGCGTGTCGCTCACCGGTCGACCTCCCCGAACACGATATCAAGCGAGCCCAGAATGGCGGACACGTCGGCCAGCATATGGCCACGGTTCAGCCAGTCCATCGCCTGCATGTGGCGGAAGCCCGGGGCGCTGATCTTGACCCGGTACGGTTTGTTGGTGCCGTCCGACACCAGATAGATGCCAAATTCGCCCTTGGGGGCCTCGACGGCGGCATAGACCTCGCCCTCGGGCGTATGGAAGCCTTCGGTATAGAGTTTGAAGTGATGGATCAGGGCTTCCATCGAGCGTTTCATCTCGCTGCGGCGGGGCGGGACGATCTTGTTGTCCTCGACCATCACCGGCTCGCCGGGGCAGTTGCGCAGCTTGTGGATGCACTGCTCCATGATGTGCACCGACTGCTTCATCTCCTCGATGCGGACGAGGTAGCGGTCCCAGCAGTCACCGTTCTTGCCGACGACCACGTCGAAATCCAGCTCGGCATAGCATTCATACGGCTGCGACTTGCGCAGATCCCAGGCAATGTCGGACCCGCGCAACATGACGCCCGAGAAGCCCCAGGCGAGCGCCTGCTCCTTGGACACCACGCCGATGTCGACATTGCGCTGTTTGAAGATGCGATTCTCGGTGACCAGGCTCTCGATCTCGCCAAGCGCCGAGGGGAATTCCTGACACCAGCTCCAGATGTCGTCGATCAGGGCCATCGGCAGGTCCTGATGGACCCCGCCCGGCCGGAAATAATTGGCGTGCAGGCGCGCGCCGCAGGCCCGCTCATAGAAGACCATCAGCTTTTCGCGCTGCTCGAAGCCCCACAGGGGGGGCGTCAGGGCCCCGACGTCCAGCGCCTGGGTCGTGACGTTCAGCATGTGCGACAGGATGCGGCCGATCTCGGAGTACAGGACCCGGATCAGCTGGGCCCGGTAGGGCACCTCGATGCCCAGCAGCCTCTCGATCGCCAGACAGAAGGCGTGCTCCTGATTCATCGGCGCGACATAGTCCAGCCGGTCCAGATAGGGCACGTTCTGCAGATAGGTGCGGGCCTCCATCAGCTTCTCGGTGCCGCGGTGCAACAGGCCGATGTGCGGATCGACGCGCTCGACGATCTCGCCGTCCAGCTCCAGCACCAGCCGCAGCACGCCGTGGGCGGCCGGGTGTTGCGGGCCGAAGTTGATGGTGAACTTGCGATCGTCCATCTCGCGCGCATGGGCCGTGCGCGGATCATCGAAGGCGATTCGTCCCAGATCCTCGGCGGCGGCATCCCGTTCGGTCACGGGTTTCATATCGTCAGCCATCAGCGCGAACCTCTGCCGAATCCGGCTTGCGAGTGATCGCCACGAACCAGCCGACCACCAGTGTCACCACGCCCATGCCCGAGACGGCCGCCGTCGAAAGCTGCCAGTCGCCGGTCAGAACCGCGAGCGCGAGGGGCGTCGAGAGCAGAATGGCCGAGGCTCCGAGCAGCGCACTTTGCAGCTCCGCCGCCGACAACCGCCGGATACTGGCGCCTACAGCCAGACAGATCACTGCCACCATGATGGCGATGCCCAGCGTCTGGGTCTGTTCCGGCGGGATCACCGGAGAGCGCGTGAACCAGCCGGTGAGGCGCGCGCCGAGGGTAAAGAGGAAAGCCGTGGAAAAGGTCACGAGAAAGAACGACGCTGCCGACTGCAGCGCGGTCCGGGTAAACGCCATCTGAAGCGCAGACGAAGCCATGATCTGTCATCCCGTCGCCTTGGGCCCCGGGACCGCCCCGAGGGCCTTCTCGTCGCCAGGCAGGGTGGGAAGGGGATACTCGGCACCCTCCCAGGGCGACAGGAAATCGAAGTTACGAAACTCCTGCGTCAGTTTGACGGGCTCATAGACCACCCGCTTCTGTTCCTCGTCGTACCGAACCTCAACATAGCCGGTCATGGGGAAGTCCTTGCGCAGCGGATGCCCCTGGAACCCGTAGTCGGTCAGCAGCCGGCGCAGGTCCGGATGGTCCGAAAACAGGATGCCGTACATGTCGAACGCCTCCCGCTCGAACCAGCCGGCCGAGGGATAGGCCGAAATCGCGCTCCGGACAGGCTGCACCTCGTCCGTCGTGGTCTTGACCCGGATGCGGGCGTTCCGGGTCAGGGACAGCAGGTGATAGACCACGTCGAACCGTTCGACCCGATCCGGGTAGTCCGCTCCGCAGACGTCCAGCAGTTGCTGGAAACCGAACCGGTCGCGCAGGTCCGTCAGAACCCCGACGATCCGGTCGCGATGGCAGGTGATGGTCAGTTCGCCATACGCTACGGTCGCATCGACCTGCAGCTCGGCGACCATTTCCTGGCCCAGCGGAGTCAGCGATTCCGTATTGCGGGCGACGGTCGCGAGATGGCCGTTCATCGTTCGATCGTCCCGGTGCGACGGATCTTCTTCTGCAGCTGAAGCAGTCCGTAGATCAGCGCCTCCGCCGTCGGCGGGCAGCCCGGCACATAGACATCGACCGGCACGATCCGGTCGCAGCCCCGAACGACGCTGTAGCTGTAGTGGTAATAGCCACCGCCGTTGGCGCAGCTACCCATGGACAGGACATAGCGGGGGTCCGGCATCTGGTCGTAGACCTTGCGCAGGGCCGGAGCCATCTTGTTCGTCAGGGTGCCGGCCACGATCATCAGATCCGACTGACGCGGACTCGCGCGCGGGGCCATGCCGAACCGCTCAAGGTCATAGCGAGGCATGGACGCCTGGATCATCTCGACGGCGCAGCAGGCCAGCCCGAAGGTCATCCACATCAGCGACCCGGTGCGGGCCCAGTTGATGACGTCGTCCAGCGACGCCGTCAGGAAGCCCTGCTCGGCGACCTCTGTATTGATGGCCTCAAAGAACTTGTCGTGCAGTTTCGGATCATAGCCCTCGACACTGGACCGGGCGCCCTGGCCGAACGCGGTCGGCAGCGGGCTTGACGGTGCGACTATTGCCATTCCAGCGCGCCCTTCTTCCATTCGTAGATGAAGCCGACCGTCAGGACGCCGAGGAAGGCCATCATGGACCAGAAGGCGAAGACCATTTCGGGACGGGCGAGATCGAACATCGACACGGCCCACGGGAACAGGAAGGCGACTTCGAGGTCGAAGATGATGAACAGGATCGACACCAGGTAGAAGCGCACGTCGAACTTCATCCGCGCATCGTCGAAGGCGTTGAACCCGCATTCGTAAGCCGAGAGCTTCTCTGAATCGGGATTGGAGGGGGCCATGGCCCAGGCCGCCACCATGAAGCCGACGCCGAGAATGGCCGCGATCCCGAGAAAGATCACAATCGGCAGATACTGGAGAAGAAATGCGTTCATTGGAAAAGTCCACGCCGCGAGGGAGAGCAGCGGATTCGGCGCTTTCTAGACCCAACCTTGCGGCGGTTCAAACCCATGCGACGAATGGTTTTTCTCTTGAGAACCGTTCGCAGGATCGCTTGCGTTTTGGCAGGTCAGGCGATCCGCGCCGGAGACCGGAGAAATCTGTCGCAATGCACCGGATCGTCGCTTGACACACCCGCGAGCCCCCGCCTAAACGACGCCCCTCGCCGCCGAGGAAACGACGCAGCGGGAAACGCGGGTGTAGCTCAGTTGGTTAGAGTGCCGGCCTGTCACGCCGGAGGTCGCGGGTTCGAGTCCCGTCACTCGCGCCATCTCTTCTGAACAGAAGGGATGGCGCGCCCCCTCCCCCACTCCATGAAAATCAAGGTCCGCATCGTCGGTCGTCTGCCTTGACGTCATGCGCTGCACATGGGTCTCCTCGACGGTGATCGGCATGACCGGTCCGCCTGTCCCGGACACCGCCTGTGACGCTATCCGCCGACCCTGCCGCAGCCGTCTGGGCACCACCGGTCAGACCCTCAGTCCCGCGCAACCTTTGCACCGATTGCGGCGTCTCGCGGATGGAGGATCCCACCCTGTGCGGGCGGGCCTGTCAGTTCATCAAGCCTGACTATCCGGCGCTCGAAACGCGCGTTCACGGCCGGGCACGCGATTCGGCCAAAGGGGACGAGCTGTTCTTCGGCCCGGTCCGGCGGATGGTGAAGGCCGCGCTGAAGGCTCCCGCGAAGGGGGCTCAGTGGACGGGAATCACCACCCGTATCGGCGAGCGGCTCCTCGAAACCGGCGCGGTCGATGCGGTGCTCACCATGGCTCCCGATCCCGAGGATCGCTGGCGACCGGTTCCCGTGCTGGTGACCCGGGCAGACGCAATGGCCGAGGTCCGCGGCATGCGCATGGGCTATGCGCCGCTTCTCGCCCTGCTGGAGCAGGCACGGGATCGGGGCTACCGCCGCCTCGCCGTCATCGGGATTCCCTGTCAGGTCTATGCCCTGAGGGCGCTGGAGGCCGAACTGGGGCTGGAGGCTCTGTACGTGATCGGCACCCCCTGTTCCGACAACACGACGACCGAGAACTTCCACGCGTTCCTGGCTCTCCTCTCGGATGCGCCCGACACTATCACCTATCTGGAGTTCCGCGCCGACTATCACGTCGAGCTGCGGTTCACCGACGGGCGGGTGAAGACGATTCCCTTCCTGTCTCTGCCGATCTCGCAGCTGGCCCCGGACTTCTTCCCCCTCACCTGCCGCACCTGCGTCGACTACACCAACGCCCTGGCCGACATCACGGTCGGCTATATGGCCGGACAGGGCGAGCAGTGGCTGCTGGTCCGGAACGAACGCGGCGAGGCCCTGCTGGACCTGCTGGAGGATGAGGTCGCCCTGTCCGAGCCGCAGAGCCATGGCAAGCGCAAGCTGGCCGTCCAAGGCTTCATCGCCAACGTCGAGCGGGCGGCCGGCGGCCTGCCCCTGCGACGGATGCCCGACTGGGTCCGGCCGATTGTCAGCTGGCTGCAGCCGCGCACGGGTCCGCGCGGTCTGGAGTTTGCGCGCACGCGACTGGAAATGAAGGCTGCGGAAACGGTCATCCACCTTCGCCGCGAGGAGCCGCGCCGGATGAAATCCATGATCCCCGATCACATCTGGGCCCTGGTCGACCCCTATGGCCTGACGCCCGCGCCGGGCGAACGGTCAGACCCGGCGGTCAGTGAACCGCCAGTTGCTCAGCCGGTTGAACAAACTCGGGCCGGCCGCTGACCTCGCCATAGACCATACACAGGTCCTCGAAGACCCGGTTCCAGGCGAAGGTCTCGACCGTATGAACGCGGGCCGCAGCGCCGATCGCCTCGATGTCGCGCGCGAACAGGGCCTCGATTGCCTCGGCGTATTCGGCCGGGTCAGCGCTGCGAGACAGCTGCCCCACGCTGTCGTTGACGGTTTCTGCCACGCCGCCAGCATTGACCCCCACCACCGGCCGGCCGCAGGCCATGGCCTCCAGCACGATCAGGCCAAACGGCTCCTTGTCGTTGGCATGCACGAAGGCGTCGCAGCTGGCGATGATCCGGGCGACCGCACGGGGATCCCGCTCATAGGGCAACGCAATGACCCGATCCTCGGCCGGCATGCCGGCCCCGGCCCCGACCAGGACCAGATGGTAGGGCGCGCCCAGCCTCTGGACGGCCTCGATCAGGACATCGATGTTCTTTTCGCGCGCGGGTCGGCCCGCGAAACACAGAAGCCGGGCGCTGGCCGGCAGGCCCAGCCGCTTGAGCAGCCAGTCCCGATCCCGACGGTCGGGCCGGAAGGTGTCGATCTCTACCCCCAGGGGCCGGATGACGATGTTTCTGACGCCAGCCTCTTCCAGCCGGCGCGCGATGAAGCGACTCGGCGAGACGACCCGGTCGAACTGGCCGAACAGACGGGCCCAGCGCTTCTCGACCGGTTTCTTGGCCCATTCCCCGAAATGCAGCGCGGCCAGACCCGCCGGGTCGGAGTGACAGAAGCCGATCACCGGACAGCCGACCCTCTGGCCGGCCTCCAGCGCGCCCTGGCCCGGAGTGTAGGGATCCCCGGCTTCGATCAGAGCCGGCTTCATGGCGGCGACCCACGCGCCCCAGCGACGGACCGAACTGGGCCAGCGGTAGCCGTCACCAAACGGGAGCTTGGTCGCATGCAGCTTGATGATGCCATCCCGACCGGCCTGGTGGCGGGGTCCCGGTACGAGCAGGGAATGGGCAACGCCGGGCCGGTGCTCTTCCAGCCAGGCCTTCTTGGACAGCAGGTACCGCTTCACCCCGCCCGAGCGGGGCGCATACAGCATGGTTGTGTCCACCATCCGCAGCCGGGAGTCCGACGTGGAGGCCCGCAACACACTCAGGGTTTCCGCAACCTCCTCGTCCCGGCTTGGGAACAGTCGCAGCTCTGCTGCCTGGACGTCGAGATCGGTCATGTACAGGGAGTCCTGGCTGGGCGACTGCAGCGCGCGAACGCCCGTCCGGCGATTTTGGCTGCGTGCGGACGATTTATTCCGGACCATCAAGCGCCCGTAGACCGGCTGACGGTCAAGCTCAAGCCGTATCATCGGGGTCGCCCGGCACCGGGGTCGCGATTCCCCTTCGTGCCAGGGCTTCGCGCAGCAGGGTTTCCAGCTGGGCATTGACCGACCGCAACTCCGCCGCCGCCAGCCGCTCCACGGCCGCCATCAGCGCCGGAGAGGCGCGCAGCAGAAAGGGCTTGCGGACCCGCGCCACAACTCAGCCGTACAGGGTGCCGGCATTCACGACCGGCTGGGCTTCGCGGTCGGCGCACAGCACGACGAGAAGGTTCGAGACCATCGCGGCCTTGCGGTCCTCGTCCAACTGGACCACGTCGCGCTCCCCCAGATCCTTCAGGGCACTTTCGACCATGCCAACCGCACCGCGGACGATCAGCCGGCGCGCCGACAGGATCGCCTCGGCCTGCTGACGGCGCAGCATGGCACCCGCGATTTCCGGGGCATAGGCCAGATGCGCCAGTCGGGCCTCGTCGATCGCCACCCCGGCCACACGGACCCGGTTGGCCAGCTCGTCGCGAAGCCGCCGCGCTACATCTTCCGCATCGGCCCTGAGGGTCAGTTCCTGATCCACGCCCTCTTCCTCCTCGCCAAGGTCATAGGCGTAGTGGGAGGCGATATCGCGCAGGCCGGTATCGATCTGGATGTTCACAAAGGCCTGATAGTCGTCGACGTCGAACAGGGCCTGGGCCGAATCCTCCACGCGCCAGACCACATTGGCCGCGATCTCGACGGGGCTGCCGCGGCGGTCGTTCACCTTCAGCTTGTCGGACGTCACGTTGCGTGCGCGCAGCGAAATCTTCTTGCGGGTGTACCAGGGGAGTACCCAACGCAGGCCGGTGGCCCGATCAGTGCCGCGATAGTCACCGAACAGCAGGATCGCCACACCCTCATTCGGCTGCAGGGCGTAGAGGCCGCACAGCAGAAACAGGCCGAGGAGCGCGAGACCGAGCCCCCCGGCAATGTTGACCGCTGCGTCCGGGGACTGGGCGACGGTTATCGGCCCAAGCAGAATAAGCCCTATCCCCACCAGCAGCACGAGCAGCCCGTTGGCCGTTCTGGCCGCCCGTTCCCGGGAGACCGTCCGTTGATCGTCCATGTCCATACTCCAGTTCGATATGAAAATGCTATCATCATCACCGCGTCACGGCAACGCTTGGGGGCCGGCTGTTGACGACGAGGCCTTGCATTCGCCTCAAATTCGCGAAACTTGAGACAGGTCGAGGCGCCCCTGTTAGAAGGCGGCCGACGCCTTGTGCGTAGCCAATTGGGGTGACTTCTCGAATGCGTAGACTGCTTGCGACTGCGGTGGCGCTTGCCCCTCTGATGGCTGTCACCGGCGCGCACGCCGAAGTCGTGATCTCCAACGCCAGGACGACCCCGATCGTCACCTCCACGGCGACCGGTACGGCGCGGGATGACATTCGTCTGGCCAGCGGTGGTAGCATCACCGTGAACACCGGGGCCGCCATCACGGTCGACAGCAACAACAGCGTCGATCTGGACAGCGGCTCCACCATCAGCCTGCTGAACTCGGCGAACGGCTCAACGGGCATTCTGGTCGGCCCCGGTGCGGCCACGGGCAATGTCACGATCGGCGGACAGATCTCCGTCACCGACAGCATCGACACTTATCCGGACAGCGACAGCGATGGCGATGCAGACGGTCCGATCGCGGCCGGCAGCGATCGTTTCGGGCTGCGTCTGACTGGCGGCACGCCCCTGACTGGCAATATCCTGGTCGAGAGCAGTGGCGTGATCCTCGCCGAGGGTGCCAATTCCCGCGCGGTCTCGATCGAGCGCGCCCTGACGGGCAATGTCACAACATTCGGCAGCTTGCGGGCGATCGGTGAAAATGCCGTGGGATTCTCGAGCACCGGCGGTATTTCGGGTTCGGTCAACTTGGGTGGCCCCATTACCGCCCAGGGTCTGAATGCCGGAGCGGTCGATATCCAGGGCGACATCGGCGGGCGTCTGACACTCCAGGGCGACATCGCCTCAACCGGCTATCGCTATACGACCCGGCCAAGCGACGCGGCGATCGCCAAGCTCGAGGCAGATGATCTGCTCCAGGGGAGATCTGCGGTCGTTGTGGCAGGGAACGTCGGTGGCGGCGTGGTCCTTGATGTCCGGCCGGCGGACAACAGCACCACATCAACAGACGAGGACAATGACGGTATCCCGGACGCCAACGAAGGCAATCTGGCGATCAGCGTGTACGGTTCTGCCCCGGCCCTGACGGTGGGATCGGCAACGCGAGGGATCGCCCTCGGTGTCGCCGGCACAGGCACGGACGCCTATGGGCTGATCAACCGCGGGGCCATAACGGCGGACGGCGTCTACGATTCCGTCAATGCGACAGCTGTCCAACTTGGCGTCGGCGGCGCACAGACGGTGAGCATCGCCGGCGGCGTCCGGAATGAAGGGACCATCACGGCCCTCGGACGTAACGGGGGTGCAACGGTCCTTTCCATTGGCACAGGCGTCGCGACGCCGCGGTTCGACAATACCGGGTCGCTGACTGCCGGTGTGTCCAGCGCCGATGCCGCCTCGCAGGCCACGGCTATCGCCATTGCGGCGGGTGCCAGCCTGCCCACCCTGTTCAACAACGGGTCGATCCTCGCAACGGCGGGCGGTGCTGTCACAACCACAACGGCTATCCGCGATCTGTCGGGGACCCTGACCTCAATCCAGAACGCCGGATCACTCCAGTCGATTCTTGTGCCTGATGCGACCACCGGTCAGGTTGTGGCCGGAGCAACTGCCGTGGCGGTTGATGTCTCAGCCAACACGACCGGCGTCACCTTCCGCCAGTACGGTGAGCCCAGCACACCGACCACGACGGATCCTGACACCGACGGCGACGGCGTCACCAACTCGAACGAACCCGTCACGGTCGGCGATCTGCGCTTCGGCTCGGGTGCGGACACCCTGAACCTCGAGAATGGCACCATGACCGGTGCGGTGTCGTTCGGCGCGGGGGCTGATCGGCTGAACATTTCCGGCGGCGGGGTAATGCGCGGCGCCGTCACCGACAGCGACGGGCTGCTCGCGATCGACATCTCCAACGGCACGCTCGATGCTCGGCAGGCGAGCGCCACGACGGTCAGCAGCCTGAACATCGGGACCGCAGGCGACCTGATCGTGACCCTCGACCCGGCCGCGGGCACCAGCTCCGGCTTCCGGGTCAACGGCACTGCCACGCTCGCGACAGGCGCAGGCCTGGGGGTGCGCTTCAACTCCCTGATCGACACCCCTCGCCGCTTCACGGTCATCGACGCCGACACGCTGACCATCGGCGCGATCGATCAGACGGCGGTTCAGGACAATTCTCCTTATCTCTTCGTCGTGAACGCCGGGTCGGACGTTGCGGCCGGTGACGTCTATATCGACGCGCGTCGACGCACGGCGGACGAAGCCAGTCTGATCGGCGTGGAAAGCCAAGCCTTCGACGCAGTATACGGCGCGCTTGGCAACAGCACCGCGCTCCGCGACGTATTTCTTGCCCAGACCGGCCGCGACGGCTTCATCAATCTGTACGAACAGATGCTGCCGGACCACTCTGGCGGGCCGCTGATGTCGCTGGCGTCAGGCGTCGACGCCGTGACCAGAGCCCTGACCGGCCGCAATGCCTCGGTCGCGCCCGGCGAGACCAGCGCCTGGCTTCAGGAAATCAATTTTTACGCCGACAAGGACAAGACCGACAGCTACGGCTTCCGGTCCGAAGGTTTTGGCGTGGCGGGCGGCATCGAGCGGGGGACTGACCTGGGGGCTATCGGCCTGTCAGTGGCCTTTACGTCCTCGGACGTCGAGGATCCGGAGGCCGAGGCCGAGGAAATCCTGTCGGCAAACCTCGTGGAATTGGGCCTGTACTGGCGCGCACAGGGCCAGGCCTGGACGACCTGGGCCCGCGCGGCCGGTGGCTATGCCACCTTCGAGGCCACGCGCACCCTGGTGACGGAGAACATCAACCTCAGCAACCAGTCCAACTGGAACGGCTTCACCCTGGCCCTGGCCGGCGGAGCGTCCTACGAGCGCAGCTTCGGTCGCCTGAACATCCGCCCCGAAGCCTATGTCGAGTATTTCTCGCTGAGCGAGGATGGTCGCATCGAGGAAGGCGCGACGCCCGGTTTCAACCTCGAGATCGAGGATCGTGACGGCCACATGCTGGCAGGCGTCGCCGCAGTGAACATCGGCTACGGGTTCGGTGCCAACGGCTGGATCCGCCCCGAGGTCCGGCTGGGCTGGCGTCAGAACATCTCGGTCGACGCGGGCGACACGATCGCCAGGTTCACGTCAGGCGGGAACTCCTTCACCCTGTCCCCGGACGCCATCGAGGGCGGTGGCCCGATCGCGGGCATCAACCTCAGCGTGGGCAACGATCTGGGCCGGCTCTCGGTCACGGCCGATGCCGAGATGATTGAAGACTACGTCCGCTACACCCTGCTGCTGCGGGCCAGCTTCCGGTTCTAGCGAGTCCGGTCAGGCTGGTCCTTCCGCCTTGGTTCATTTGACGATGCCAAAAGAAAGGCCGCCGGAGCGATCCGGCGGCCTTTTCGATGGGTGTGGTAGGCGGCGACGGGTTCGAACCGCCGACCCTCTCGGTGTAAACGAGATGCTCTGACCAGCTGAGCTAGCCGCCCATCCAGACGGTCTGTTTGCCTGCGGAATCCCGCGGCGTCCAGAACCACTCCGTCGTGGCGCTAATGCGCGCCGCGCCACCTCCCCATTCGCTGCGCGAACAGGGAGGAGACGATTGGCCTCAGTGACTGACGACTGTGGTGCCGTCGATCGGCGGGACGGTCGCGGGCGCGGGATTTAGCGGCTCGGCCACCTCGTCCCACTCCACCGCCGTCAGCGAACCCGTCAGGGCCCATTTCAGGGCCTCGTCGGCCGTCGAAATCGGCACGATTTCCAGCGCACCCTTCACATTGTCGGGCACGTCGGCCAAGTCTTTCTCGTTCTCCTGCGGGATCAGCACGGTCTTGACGCCGGAGCGCAGGGCCGCGAGCAGCTTCTCCTTCAGGCCGCCGATGGCGGTGACGCGACCGCGCAGGGTGATCTCCCCGGTCATGGCGATGTCCTTCCTGATCGGCACGCCCGTCAGGACCGAGACCATGGCGACCGTCATGGCCACACCGGCCGACGGGCCGTCCTTGGGCGTGGCTCCGTCCGGGACGTGGACGTGGATGTCGGTCTTCTCGAACACCGGCGGCTTGACGCCGAAGCTGAGCGAGCGGGCCCGGACGTAGGACGCGGCGGCCGAGATGGATTCCTTCATCACGTCCTTCAGGTTGCCGGTCACGGTCATGCGCCCGCGGCCCGGCATCTTGATCGCCTCGATGGTCAGGATCTCGCCGCCGAACTCGGTCCAGGCCAGGCCGGTGACGATGCCGACCTGATCCTCCTCGTCGGTCTCGCCGAAGCGGAACTTCCGCACCCCGGCATAGGTCGCGAGCTTGGCCGCATCGACGGTGATCGAGGGCGTCTTCTCTTTCGACATCTCGCGCACGGCCTTGCGGGCCAGACCGCCGAGGGCCCGTTCCAGCGAACGGACGCCCGCCTCCCGCGTATAGTAGCGGATCAGGTCGCGGATCGTGTCCTCGGGCACCACGAACTCGGCCGCCGTCAGGCCGTTCTCGGTCGTCACCTTGGGCAGGACGTGGCGCTTGGCGATCTCGACCTTTTCGTCCTCGGTGTAGCCGCTGACCCGGATGATCTCCATCCGGTCCATCAGGGGCTGGGGCATGTTCAGGCTGTTGGCCGTGGTCACGAACATGACGTTGGACAGGTCGTAGTCGACCTCCAGATAGTGGTCGCCGAACGCGTTGTTCTGGGCCGGATCCAGCACCTCCAGCAGGGCCGAGGACGGGTCGCCGCGCCAGTCGGCGCCCAGCTTGTCGATCTCGTCCAGCAGGATGAAGGCGTTGGTGGTCTTCACCTTCTTCATGGACTGGATGATCTTGCCGGGCATCGAGCCGATGTAAGTGCGCCGGTGACCCCGGATCTCGGCCTCGTCACGCATTCCGCCCAGAGACATGCGGACATATTCACGGCCGGTCGCCTTGGCGATCGACTTGGCGAGTGAGGTCTTGCCGACGCCGGGAGGGCCAACCAGGCAGAGGATCGGACCCTTGAGGCTGTTGGTGCGCGCCTGCACCGCCAGATACTCGATGATCCGCTCTTTCACCTTCTCGAGGCCGTAGTGATCCTCCTCGAGGATGGCCTCGGCCTTGTCGAGATCGATCGGCTTCTGCTTGGCCTTGCCCCACGGGATGGACAGCAGCCAGTCGAGGTAGTTCCGCACTACGGTGGATTCCGCCGACATGGGGCTCATGTTGCGCAGCTTCTTGACCTCGGCCTCGGCCTTGGTCCGGGCCTCCCTGGACAGGCGCGTCTTCCGGATGCGTTTCTCCAGCTCCATGATTTCGTCACGAGCATCGTCGGTCTCGCCCAGCTCTCGCTGGATCGCCTTCATCTGCTCGTTCAGATAGTATTCGCGCTGGGTCTTCTCCATCTGGCGCTTCACGCGCGAACGGATCTTCTTCTCGACCTGAAGCACGCTGATCTCGCCCTCCATCAGGGCGTAGACCTTCTCCAGCCGCTGGGGCACGACGATGGTTTCCAGCAGGGCCTGCTTGTCGGCGATCTTGACCGACAGATGAGCCGCGACACTGTCCGCCAGCTTGGACGCATCGGTGATCTGGGGGATGGAGCTGAGGGCCTCGGGCGGCACCTTCTTGTTCAGCTTCACATAGTTTTCGAACTGCTCGACCACAGCGCGCAGAAGGGCCTCGGCCTGGGACGGATCGCCCGCGTCGTCCTCAATCTCGACAGCCTCGGCCTCGAAATACTCCTCACGATCCGTGAAGCGGGTCAGATGAGCGCGGCCCTTGCCCTCGACCAGAACCTTCACGGTGCCGTCGGGCAGTTTCAGTAGCTGCAGAACCGTGGCCAGCACGCCGACGGGATAGATCGCGTCGGGCGACGGATCGTCGTCGACGCTATTTTTCTGGGTGGCCAGCAGGATCTGCTTCTCACCCTTCATGATCTCGTCGAGCGCCCGAACGGATTTCTCGCGCCCTACGAACAGCGGCACGACCATATGGGGAAACACGACAATGTCCCGCAGGGGCAGGACGGGCAGGATTTTACTCTCGGACATGATGCACTCCTGGGCCATTGACGATCTCCGGCCCGTCGCCTCCGACGTCCCGCGTTATGCAGCAACATCCGGATGCGACCCGTCGATTCCGACGGCGTTCAGATGAGTATGTGGTCCCTTGGGCCCGGGGTTCAAGCGGAACGGCAGTTCCGTCCACGGAACGCCCGTGCAGTGTCACTTCGAGGCCGGATTGCCTGACATGGCACAGCCCCGGAGCCTTTCGAATCCGGGGCTGGACAAGTTCGACACGCCTGTCGCCAGGCGAAGGGATCAGGCGGCGCCGTCAGCCTTTTTCTTCTCGGCATAGATCAGCAGAGGCTGGGCATTGCCCTCGATCACCTCGGCATTGACCACGACCTCCTCGACACCGTCGAAGGTCGGCAGTTCGAACATGGTCTCCAGAAGGATGCCTTCCAGAATGGACCGCAGGCCGCGCGCGCCGGTCTTGCGGGTGATGGCCTTCTTCGCCACGGCGATCAGAGCGTCGTCGGTGAACGTCAGGCCGACGTTCTCCATCTCGAACAGGCGCTTGTACTGTTTGACCAAGGCGTTCTTGGGCTCGGTCAGGATGGTGACCAGGGCGGTCTCGTCGAGATCTTCCAGCGTCGCCAGAACGGGCAGACGGCCGATGAACTCGGGAATCAGCCCGAAGCGCATCAGATCGTCCGGCTCGACACCCTTGAGGATGTCGCCAGTTCGGCGCTCGTCGACGTCCTTGACCTTGGCCCCGAAGCCGATCGAGGCCCCGGCACCGCGCGCCGAAATCACCTTCTCAAGGCCGGCGAAGGCCCCGCCGACGATGAACAGGATGTTGGCGGTGTCGACCTGCAGGAACTCCTGCTGCGGATGCTTGCGGCCGCCCTGTGGGGGCACGGAGGCAACGGTGCCTTCCATGATCTTCAGCAGGGCCTGCTGCACGCCCTCGCCCGAGACGTCCCGGGTGATCGACGGGTTGTCCGACTTGCGGCTAATCTTATCGATTTCATCGATGTAGACGATGCCGCGCTGGGCCCGTTCGACATTGTAGTCGGACGCCTGGAGCAGCTTCAGGATGATGTTCTCGACATCCTCACCCACATAACCGGCTTCGGTCAGGGTGGTGGCGTCCGCCATGGTGAACGGCACGTCGATGATGCGTGCCAGCGTCTGGGCCAGCAGCGTCTTGCCCGAGCCGGTCGGCCCGATAAGCATGATGTTGGACTTGGCCAGCTCGACGTCGTTGTTCTTCGTCGCGTGGTTCAGGCGCTTGTAGTGGTTGTGGACCGCGACCGAGAGCACCTTCTTGGCGTGGCTCTGGCCGATGACGTAATCGTCGAGAACTTCCCGAATTTCCTTGGGAGTCGGGACGCCGTCCTTGGATTTGACGAAGCCGATCTTGTGCTCTTCGCGGATGATATCCATGCACAGTTCGACGCATTCATCACAGATGAACACCGTCGGTCCGGCGATGAGCTTGCGCACCTCGTGCTGGCTCTTTCCGCAGAAGCTGCAGTAGAGGGTGCTCTTGGCGTCGGTGCCGGCTGCTTTGGTCATAGACCCTTCTCACTTTCGCGCCCCGGAGAGGGGAACGCGCTTTCTCCGCATTGATTCCATCACTATGGACGCGAAGATATTCAAAAAATGACAATCCCCCATCCGAACGCCCGCCACAACCCCGTCAAGGTAAAGGCGGGTCACACGATCGTGGACGATACAGACTGGATGGAGATCACGGCGAATGGGTGACATGGGGGCCACACAGGCCGTACGCCAGCCCGTCCCCGCGGATCAGCCCATCGTGGCCTTCGATTTCGACGGCACCCTGACGATCCGCGACAGTTTCACCCAATTCCTGCGCTGGCGGGCCGGACGGCGCGGCTGGGCTATGGGCCTGGTCCGGATGGCTCCGGCCACGGCCGCCTATGCCCGCAGCCGCGACCGGGGGGCGATCAAGGCCGCCTCGGTAGCGGTGTTCCTGAAAGGGCTGTCCCGCGCGGAGTTAGGAGCCGATGCGGCGGCCTTTGCCGATCACATCTGGGACCGGTTCATGCGGCCGGACGCTCTGGAGTGCTGGAACGACTGGGGTCAACGCGGGGCCCATCGCGTGATCGTGACCGCCTCCCCTGCCCTGACGGTCGCCCCTTTTGCCCTGCGGCTGGGGGCCGATGCACTTTTGGGCACCAACCTGACCTTCGATGATCAGGACCGGGTCACCGGCGAGTTTTCCAACCTGAACTGCCGGGCGGAAGAGAAGGTGCGCCGGCTGCGCGAGGCCTATGGCCCGGACATCCGGCTGGCTGCCGCCTATGGGGACACCTCGGGCGATACCGAGATGCTGGCGATCGCCGACATTCCGGGCTTTCGCACCTTCCGGGACCGTCCGGATCGGCGCTAGCGGCCGTCCGCGTCCACGTCGAAGACCACGACCTTGCCGCGCGAGGTCGGATCCCAGCCGGCCGCGATGGCCGAGGCGACGGCATTGCGGACGCTTTCGACATTGATCCGCTGACGCTCGAAATTGGGGATGCCGCTGGCCCGCATCACCATGGGGAACATGACGATGGCCTCGCGCTGGGCGTCCTTCTGCCGCAGGGCGATCCCGATCCCCTGCCACTCATTGCCGGTGGTCCGCTGCGGCTGACGCCGCACCTCCCACTCATAGTCCTCGCCGTCCACCTGGACGACGCCCTTGAGATCACGCGTGTGTTGCATGGGTGCCTGATAGCACAAACGACAAGGGCGCGCCGGTCCCAGCACGCCCTTCCGTGTTCAATGATCCGCGTGCATCAGACCGTCTTGACGCCGTCCGCATCGGCCTGTTCGCGCTTGTCATAGACGTGATCCACGATGCCCCAGGCCTTGGCTTCCTCGGCGGTCATGAAGTGGTCGCGGTCGAGGGTCCGCTCGACCTCTTCATAGGTCCGGCCGGTGTGGTGAACGTAGATCTCGTTCAGCCGGCGCTTGGTGGCGATGATGTCCTCGGCGTGGCGCTCGATGTCCGAGGCGGTGCCGCGGAAACCGCCCGAGGGCTGGTGGACCATGACCCGGGCGTTGGGCAGGGCAATGCGCTGGCCCGCCTCACCGGCCGTCAGGATCAGGGAGCCGGCCGAGGCCGCCATGCCCATGACCACGGTCGAGACCGGGCTCTTGATGTACTGCATGGTGTCATAGATCGCGAGCGCCGAGGTCACCTGACCGCCGGGGCTGTTGATGTACATGCTGATTTCCTTCTTCGGGTTCTCCGATTCCAGGAACAGCAGCTGGGCACAGATCAGGCTGGCCATGCCATCCTCGAACGGGCCGGTCAGGAAGATGATGCGCTCGCGCAGCAAGCGCGAGAAAATGTCGAAGGCCCGCTCACCCCGGCTGGACTGCTCCACCACCATGGGGACGAGGTTGGAGGAGATGTAGTCGATGGGATCGCGCATGGGGTCTCGCTGATTGCCGTTCGGCGCGACTCGAAGCGGTCGCGTTCGTTCCTGCCAGATATCGCGTTGCCGGAGGCAGGGCGCAAGGTCAGGGCGTCGCGTCGTCCTGCGATAGCTCGCGTGCCATGATCCGGGCCATCTCGTTTCGCTGGTAAAGCGAGCGCAACTGGCTCGGGCCACCACTCAGGCGAACAGGCGCCTCATAGAGCGCTTTAAGATAGGCACGATCCCAAGCTGTCAGGCTGGTCGGGGCCGGCCCACCGTCCCAGAGATCAAGGATGGACGGCGTGCTGCCGCCCCGTGCATCCGGGTCGATATTCGCGAGGACAACCATGGTCAGATAGTCAGCCAGGGCCGCCTCGCTGACCGCGCCTGTTCTGGACAGGTCAAGGATCACGAGGGTGGTAAGGAGAGCTTCACGCTGGTCCTGCCCCAGATAGATTTCACCTGGGGTTGACCTGACGGGCGGGGGTCTGCCCCAGATCGCAACAAGAACTCGTCCGGTAAGCTCGTCCGTGAGTGCGGAGATCGGCCACCAGCGCACAGCGACCTCATCCTCGGCGAAACGCTTCAGCGCCCGTCCGTCGCCTTGGGTCGAGCCTTGCGACACGATGAAACGATCGCGATATGCGCCCACCAGCTCGGAGGCAGTCAATCGCCCATCGGACGTGGCGAGGAGGGTGATGTTGGGCGAGCATCCTGGAGCCTGAACCGCCACGCCGACATCCCGGGCATGGGCTTCTATCCGAGCCGTTATTGCCGCCGCGGTATTTTCACGCAGATTGACGGTGGCAATGCAGATGGGTTCCATCCATCTTGCGATAGACAGGGCATGCGTCGGAGCACTCGAGATCTCCTCGACGAAACTGCGCGCTTGTCGCTCCGTGCCCCTGGCAGCCGAAACGAGTACGTCAGGCAGATCAGAAGGCTGATCCTGAGCTTGCTGGGCCAGGGCCAGGCCAGCCGCAATCCAGATCGCTGTCAAACTCATGGCAACATCCCCCGCCAACGGACCACTCGGGGAGCCTAGAGCCGAAAAGCCCTCGTCGCCATCCCTTGGCAAGTCTTCGTGCGAGGCGAATCGGCGACCGGCCTGTCACCCCGCTGCCCGTTTGCCCCCGCGTCACCCAAAGCCCTACCTGAAAGCAGAGGGAGACGATCAGCCCTCGTCGTCATCCTTCAGCAGGTCTTCCTTGCTGATCGGCGTGTCCTTGACCTCGGCCATGGTGAAGATCAGGTCGCAGACCTTCTCCTCATAGATCGGGGCGCGCATCTGGGCGGCGGCGTTGGGGTTCTGGCGATAGAAGTCCAGCACTTGCCGTTCCTGCCCCGGATAGTTGCGGGCCTCGGCCATGATGGCGTTGTTCAATTCCTGATCGGTGACGCCGACATTGTTGGCCCGGCCGATCTCGGCCAGCACCAGACCCAGGCGCACGCGGCGTTCGGCGATCTTGCGATATTCGTCCTTCAGCTTCTTGTCGGACTTCTTGGCGTCCTCGGGCGGCAGATTTCCCGCTTCCTTGTCGGCCTCGACCTGTCTCCAGATGCCGTCGAACTCGGCGTCGACCATCTTGGGCGGCAGGTCGAAGCTGTGCGCCTTGTCCAGTTCATCCAGCAGGGCGCGCTTCAGCTTGAAGCGGGCGGCCCCGGCGTATTGCTGGTTCAGGTTCGACCGCAGCAGCTCCTTGAGCTTGTCCAGCGATTCCAGACCGATCCGCTTGGCGAAGTCCTCGTCGACCTTGCCCTCGACCTCGGCCTTGATGGCCTTCACCTTGATGTCGAAGGTGGCCAGCTTGCCGGCCAGGTTGGCGGCCTGATAATCGGCCGGGAAGGTGACCTCGATGGTCTTCTCGTCGCCGACCTTGGCCCCCTTCAGCTGCTCCTCGAAGCCCGGGATGAAGCGGTTGGACCCGATGACCAAATCGGCGTCCTCGGCCGCGCCGCCCTCGAAGGGCTCGCCGTCCAGCTTGCCCAGGAAATCGATCGTCAGCTGGTCGCCGTCGGCGGCCTTCACGGCCTTGCCCTTCTTGTCCTCATAGGACTTGGCCTGACCGGCCAGTTCCTTCAGCGCCTCGTCCAGATCCTCATCCGAGGCCTCATAGACGGGACGATCTAGCTTCAGCGTCTTGGGGTCGACCGGCGTGAACTCCGGCATGACTTCCAGCACCATTTCGTAGGCGAGGTCGTCCGACCCGGCCAGGACTTTGTCCATGTCCGAGGTCAGCTTCATCTCGGCCGGGGCGGCCGGGCGCACCTTGATTTCGTCCAGCGCCGCCTGGCTCGAACTCATTGATAGCGTCGTTGATGATCTCGCCCATCATGTCGCGGCCGAAGGTCTTCTTGACGTGCGACGTCGGGACCTTGCCGGGACGGAAGCCCTTCAGCTTCATCTTGGGAGCCATTTCCGCCAGCTTGGCGTCCAGCTTCGCGTTGAGTTCGGTGGCGGGCACGGTCACGGTGATGACACGGCTCAGGCCTTCGGTGGAATTCTGGACGACTTGCATGGGACGGATCTGACGCTCTGGGGCGACGCCGGGACCGGCGCGCGCGCAAGGATGGGTGAAGCAGAAAGGGCCGCCCCGTGGGGAGCGGCACCTCGAAGCCCGCCCTTATGTCGAGATGGGCCCCAAACGTCAACGCGCGGGCGGTTTCCCGAGGGCGGCAAGGCCGCTATGTCGAAGGCATGACCCAGTCCGCATCCACTCCAGCCGCCTCCCCCGTCGGCGTCTTTGTCACCCCGGTCACGCCGCTGCAGCAGAACTGCACCACCGTCTGGTGCACCGCCACCATGAAGGCCGCCGTGATCGATCCCGGCGGCTCGGTCGACATTGTCCTTGCCGAAGTCGCCCGTCGCGGCCTGACGCTGGACCAGATCTGGATCACTCACGGCCATCTGGATCATGCGGGCGGTGCCGCAGAGATGGCGGAAAAGTCAGGCGTGCCGATCATTGGACCTCATCCGGATGACCAGTTCTGGATTGATGATCTCGAGGTCCACGGCCAGCGGTGGGGTCTGCCCGAGGCGCGGACCTTCACCCCGGCGCGCTGGCTGGCCGAGGGCGACGAACTGACGTTGGGCGAAACCCGCTGGGCCGTGCACCACTGCCCCGGCCACACGCCGGGCCATGTCGTCTTTTTCAACGCAGCGGCCCGCTTTGCCCAGGTCGGCGATGTCCTGTTCAAGGGGTCGGTCGGACGGACCGATTTTCCGCGCAGCGACGCAGATGCCCTGATCCGGTCGGTCGTCGACAAGCTCTGGCCTCTGGGCGACGATGTCACCTTCGTGCCGGGGCACGGGTCGATCTCCACCTTCGGCGAGGAACGCCGTAGCAATCCCTTCGTCTCCGACGCCGCAGTCCGGGCCGCGCCGGCGCTCAGATCGGCCAGCGGGCCGGCCTGAGCGATCGCGCAGTCTACCGCCGCAGAAGCAGCCCGATCAAAACGCCCACGCCCAGCGCATAAACAGTGGACTCAACGGGGCGATCCGCGATCCGGACCCGCGCCCGCTCCGCGCGTTGGCGGGCCCAGTCGCGTCCGTTTTCAAAGTCGGAACGAACAGCACCCCGAAGGCCCTGTTCGCGCGCGGGATGGTCAACGCCGTCTTCCAGTGCGGCGTCGTTCGGATTGTAGGCCGCTCCGGATGAGGTCATGCCGGGCGTGGGGTTCAGCCCGCCGTCGTTGAACGTTTTCGTCGGATTGGGATCGGTCATGGAGGCTCCTTGCCGCACTTGTGAACGTAATAATTGAACCCGGCGAACAGCCGGTGGTTCCGGCTCCTGAGGTCCATTCCGGATCCGGAGCCGCCGCCATGACAGACCCCACACCCCTGCCCGACATCACTCCCCCGATGCCCTCCCCTCAGCAGCCTGAAATCGACCCGGCCGGCACGCCGGACGAGGTCCCGCCCCAACCGGGCGACAACGACGGCGGTTTCGACCGTCCCGGCGCGGAGTGATTTTTGGGCGACCTGAATGGTCGCGCTTCTGGAACCCGGCAACGCCTCCGGGGTTCAGCTTTCAACGTCAGCAACTACTGCGAAAGGGAGCCCCGCATGGCCCAAGGTCAGCCCACCCGTCCGTCCGGAGTGTCCAAACGGGGCTTTGCCTCGATGGACCCCGAACGTCAGCGCGAGATCGCCCGCAAGGGCGGTGCCAGCGTCCCAAGCGAAAAGCGCAGCTTCTCCCAAGACCGCAGTCTAGCAGCCCAGGCCGGCCGCAAAGGCGGCGAGGCCTCGCATGGCGCGCGTCGTCCGGAGGACGTTGAGGGTCAGGCCGAATAGGTCCGACCTCGGCAAAACGAAGAATGGGCGGCCCGTGCAAACGGACCGCCCTTTTTCTATGTCCGTCCGGTTTGTCAGGCCGACAGCAACACGACGGCGACGGACGGGGCAGGACTCGTCTCAATGGTCGTGACCCGCCAGCCCGCCGCCTCGGCCATGGCGGTGACCGTCGCCTCGGTGAACTTGCGCGAGCTTTCCGTGTGGATGGTTTCGCCGGCCTCGAAGGACACGGCAACGTCGCCGATCCGGACGGTCATCGCGCGGTCAGCCCGCAGATGCATCTCCATCCGCGAATCCTCGGCATTCCACCGGGCCAGATGGGAGAAGCCCGCCAGATCAAAGTCCGCGCCGAGTTCCTGATTGGCCCGGACCAGCAGGTTCAGATTGAAAGCTGCCGTCACTCCCTGGGCATCGTCATAGGCCGCCACGAGAATCGCCGGATCCTTGACGAGGTCGACGCCCAGAATGAACAGGGACGAAGGCCCAAGCCGCTCCCGGGCATTGGCGAGGAAGGCGACGGCCTGATCAGGCTCCAGATTGCCGATGGTGGACCCCGGGAAAAAGCCGATGCGCCGTCCGCGTCCCAGTTCCGGCAGGGGCGCAAGGTTCAAGAAATCTCCGACCATCGGAGCCACCTCGATCCCCGGATAGGTCTCCGCGATACTGGCCGCCGCGGCCTTCAGGGCCTCGGGGCTGATATCGATCGGCACATAGGCCTTCAGCGATGGCGCGGCATCCATCAGGATGCGCGTCTTCTCGCTGGCCCCGGAGCCGAACTCGACCAGAACGGCATTTTCGCCGAATGACCCCGTCAGTGCGGGGGCCATGTCGCGCAACAGCGCCGCCTCCTGCCGCGTCGGATAGTATTCCGGCAGCCGGGTGATGTCCTCGAACAGGCGTGACCCTTCGGCGTCATAGAACCATTTGGGCGACAGGGATTTGCGAGGCCGCGACAGACCCGCGACCAGCTCGGCCCGGAAGCGCGCAGTTTCCATCTTCTCGATCCGGGCCGGGCTGCCCGCCGGGGCGTTCGCCGCCAATCTCAGACCCATGAACGCCCAGCGCTGCTGGGGATAGAAGAAGTTGCGATAGGTCACCCGCGCATGCCCTGCGGGTGTCGCGAACGACCCGCCGCGCAGGACCATCTGGTTGGCCATGAACTTGCCGTTGTACTCCGAAGCCGTGCCCTCGGTCGGACGGAACCCCGGATAGGGCGCATAGGCGCTGGACGTATGCTGCCAGACCTCGCTGAACAGGTTGGAAAAGACGTCGGGAGCCGTGGCGGCCGCGCTCTCCCACTCCGCTTCCGTGGGGAGCCGCTTTCCAGCCCAGCGAGCGTAGGCATCCGCCTCATAGGCGCTGACGTGACGAACCGGCTGATCGGGATCGACCGGGTCCCGACCGGTCAGCCCCAGAACCGTCCAGGTCCCCTCATCCCGCCGCCAGTAAAGGGGGGCCTCCCAACCCTCGCGCCGCACGGCCGCCCAGCCGTCGGCCAGCCACAGCTCCGGCCGCGCATAGCCTCCGTCCGCCATGAAGGCGAGCCACTGGCCGTTGGTGACCAGATCGTGATCCAGAAGAAAGGGTTCCAGCCAGACCTTGTGGCAGGGGCCCTCGTTGTCGAAGGCAAAGGTCCCCCCGGTGTGTCCGATCTCGACCAGCCCCCCCTCGAACCGCGTCTGACCGCCCCGCGCCCGCTGCAGGGCCCCGCCCGGGCGGGGCTCACGGGTAAAGGCCGCAGGGTCCAGTGGCGAGCGCGACATCAGGTTCAGCAGGTCCATCAGGAACAGCTCCTGATGCTGCTGGTCGTGATGCAGGCCGAGCGTGAACAGATAGGCCTCAAGGCCTTCGTCCAGACCGTCGGCCAGCCGCGCCTCCATGCGGCGGTCGATCTCGGTCCTATAGGCCAGAACCTCGTCCAGCGACGGCCGGGTCATCAGCCCGCGCTCGGCGCGTTCGACCCGTCGGCCGAGGCTGTCATAGTAGGAGTTGAACAGCTGCTGCAGGCGGGGATCGACCGGCTTATAGCCCGGTTCGGCCGCCAGGATCATGGCCTCGAAGAACCAACTAGAGTGGGCCAGGTGCCATTTGCCCGGACTGGCGTCCGGCATCGACTGGGCGGCCAGATCCTCGGCCGACAGGCCGGCCGCGAGCGCCGGCATGGCAGCCCGGACCTCCGCATAACGTCTGCGGTCGTCAGACCGGACCGACGGGATTCGCGCTGTCGCGTCCATCGACACGGCTCCGTTTGGCTGGCCGACACGCGCCGGACTCTTTTGAGTCTACGCTAACACAGCCACCCCGGTTTCGTTGCCGGGGCGATGTGCGACGACGGGGCACGCCCGCCGTCGCGGCACACCCTACCGCACAGGCCGTCCGCCGTGCTTGGCGTATTCCATCCGCGCGATCGTCCGGTTGTGGACCTCGTCCGGACCGTCAGCGATGCGCAGGGTCCTTACCGTGGCGTACATCTCGGCCAGCACCGTATCGCCCGACACCCCGGCTCCGCCGAACGCCTGGATGGCGTCGTCGATAACCTGCAGCGCCATTCGGGGGGCGGCCACCTTGATCTGGGCGATCTCGGACTTGGCGTTCTTGGCCCCGGCCTCATCGATCATCCAGGCGGCCTTCAGCACCATCAGCCGGCACATTTCGATATTGGTGCGTGCCTCGCCGACCCGCTGTTCCCAGACCGAATGCTCGGCCAGTTGTTTGCGGAAGGCCGTGCGGTTCAGCAGCCGCTGGCACATCAGCTCCAGCGCCTTTTCCGCCGCCCCGATCACCCGCATGCAGTGATGGATGCGGCCGGGCCCCAGACGCCCCTGGGCGATCTCGAATCCCCGGCCCTCGCCCGCGATCAGATTCTCGACCGGCACGCGGACGTTCTCCAGCACCACCTCAGCATGGCCGATGGGCCGTTCGTCATAGCCGAACACACTCAGCATCCGGTCGATGCGGAAGCCCGGCGTGTCGGTGGGGACCAGGATCTGGGACTGCTGGGCGTGGGTCGCGGCTCCGGTGTCCGTCTTGCCCATGACGATGGAGATGGCGACGTTTGGATGCCCCATGTTCGTCGACCACCATTTGCGGCCGTTGATCACATAGTGATCGCCGTCGCGGACGATCGAGGTCTGGATATTGGTCGCGTCCGACGAGGCCACCTCGGGCTCGGTCATCAGGAAGGCGGACCGGATCTCGCCCGCCATCAGGGGCTTCAGCCAGCGGTCCTGCTGCACCGCGTTCCCGTACATATGGAGCACTTCCATATTGCCGGTGTCGGGCGCGTTGCAGTTGAACACCTCGGGGGTCCACAGGCCCGCACGGCCCATGGCCTCGGCAAGGGGCGCGTACTCCAGATTGCTCAGGCCCGAGCCGTGTTCGCCGGGCAGAAACATGTTCCACAGGCCGGCGTCGCGTGCCTCGGCCTTCAGCGCCTCCATGGTCTTTGGCTGGACCGTGTGGTCGGCGTGGACCTCGGCCCAGTAGTCGGCGGCGCGCGGCAGCACCCGCTCGTCGAGGAAACGGGTCACCCGCTCCTGAAAATGCAGGGCCTTGTCGGAGTGTTTGAAGTCCATGGTCGTCGTCCTTCCCGATACGCGAACGGCGCGATCCGCAGGGACCGCGCCGTCTCTTTTTCTTGTACTGTCAGCAGGCCATCAGCGCTTCAGCAGCGGGGCCAGCTTCTGGGCGATCATCATGTCGCCGGCGATCTTCAGCTTGCCCTGCATGAAGGCCATCATCGGGTCCAGCTTGCCGTCCGACAGGGCCATGAAGTCATCCCAGCTCATGGAGATGGTGGCATCGGCGGGCTTGTCCTCGTTGGTCACCGAGTTCGGGACGGAGGCCCCGTCGATGTAGATCTTGCCGGCGCCGCCGAGGTCCAGCTTCACGGTCTTGCCCAGACCGGAGTTGTCGCCGACAGCGCCGCGGATATGTTCGGTTACCTGAGCCAGATCAGCCATGGTCGTCTCCCTGGGAACGATGAGGCGCAAGCCCTATCGCTCCCCGTCGCGGGTCACAAGATCACGCGGGGGAAACCTCCGGTATCCGCGCCCCGTCAGGGCGACGGAACAACCGGTATCAATCTGCCGTCAGCGGATTGCGCACCGGCCCGGGCTCCGCTATCGAGCCTGCCTGCCGGAGACGTGGCCGAGTGGCTGAAGGCAACGGTTTGCTAAATCGTCATACCCTGTAAGGGGTATCGAGGGTTCGAATCCCTCCGTCTCCGCCAGAGCCTCCGGTGCGCTATCTCGAAGAGGCGCTGCGGAGGGGATCGTGACGGCCCGCGCCGCACAATGCCTCTATTCGCCTTCACGGCCGGAAGCGGCGGAGATGGTGGCCTATCTGGAAAGCCTGTCGAGCGTCGAGGTCCGTCACCGCCGCCACTGATATCCGGGACGTTCAGGGCTTCAGAAGACGCTGTGCAGCCGGCAGACCCCGCCGGCGATGGCGAGGTCGATCGTCTGTGCGGGTCCCATGAGGGCGGCCTCGATGCGGACCGCCTCGCAGCCGCACGCGCGCGCCCGCTGCAGGATTTCGTCGACGAGCGCCGTGGCGATCGGGCCGGGGCGGGTAAGGTCGAAAGCCACCAGTTCTAGCAGTCGAAGCGTTGGGTGCACCGCCTCGGGGTCATCCAGCCGGTAGCGGCCGAGGCCGCACAGCGGGCCTGTGCCCCGTCTGGCCAGAACGATGCGCTCGTGGCCAGTCGCCTCGCACACCGCGAGCGCATCGGCCCGCCAGGCGTCGCCCCCGAGACAGGGATCCATCAATTGGGCGAGCACGAGGGCCTCGTCGACCTCCTCCGCCCGTAACCCCGTGACCCTGAGCTGCCCCATGGGGCCATGGTCCAGACTCCCCGACAAGACGCCTTGATCTCGATCAAACGCGTGGCGCATCGTTAGAGACTGGTTCAGAAGCGAGGCGCGGCGTAAGAAGCGCACACCATGCTCGAGTTGAAATCTCTCCCTGACGGCTGCAAGGCCCGCCGTCAGACCAACGGTTGCGACACCTGCGGCGCGCGGGCTTTCAGCGTCTGCGCAAGCATCGATGATGAAAACTTGGCCCGGCTGGACAGCCTGGCCGAACATCTGACGCTGTCGCCGGGAGAGGTCCTGATCCGCGAAGGCGATCCGGCCAACCATGTCTTCAACATCACGGGCGGGTCGATTTGCGTTTACCGATTGCTGGCCGACGGCCGGCGGCAGATCACGGGCTTTCTGTTCGCCGGAGATTTTCTGGGTCTGGCCACCGGCGAACGCTATGCCTTTTCGGCCGAGGCTATCGAGGCGGGGTCGGCCTGCCGTTTTCGCAAGACCGACTATCGCACCCTGATTCTGGAGACTCCGGCGCTGGAGACCCTGCTTCTGGATCGCGCCCATCACGAACTGGCGGCGGCCCAGGCCCAGATGCTGCTGCTGGGCCGCAAGACGGCCATCGAGCGCGTCTCGACCTTCCTGCGGGACCTGCCCGGCGCCGATCCCATGCGGCCCCCGCCCACCGGCCGGGTCCACCTGCCCATGACCCGGGCCGAAATGGCCGACTATCTGGGCCTGACCATCGAGACCGTCAGCCGCGTCCTGACCCGGTTGAAGACCGAGGGCGTGATCCGCCTGATTTCCCTGACCGAAGTCGAGATCGTCCGCCCGGCCCGGCTTCAGGCCTTGGCTGACGGCGAGACCTGACGGCCCGGCAACGGCAACCGCACCGACGCCCCATCTTTCGAGACGGTAATGGACGACGTCGCCTGGACTGACCGGGGTGCCGACTAACCGCCGCCCCATCCTGGATCGACGCCCCGGCGACTCCATGATCGTGGTCAGGGGCGTCAGTCCTCCAACCCCGCATACAAGGCGTAGAAGTTGATCGTGTCGACGATGCCGTGGACGAGCACGATCGGCCAAAGGTTGCGCTTCATCAGAAGGAATGCCGTGCCGAAGGCGATACCGATGGCCGCGGTGGTCACGAACCCGCGCAGGCCCTGATAGTAAAAGTGCCCGAGGCCGAACAGAAGAGCGGCCATCAGAACGGCCAAGGCCGCGCCAAACGGGACACCGCCAAAGAGGGCTGCCGCCCGTGTCACGAGGAAACCCCTGAAGAACATCTCTTCCCCGAAGGCTGCGGCCGTCCAGACGATCCCGAGCCACAGCAGGAACATGGGCAGGTTGCCCCGGACGTCGCCCCAGCGATCCTCGACGCCCTCCGGGACGACCGTCATGAATTCCCAGCCGAGCGCTTCGCTGCCCAGGAGAACACCGGCAACGGCGGCCGCGAAGAAGCCGAACACCAGCAGGGCTTGAGGCAAGACCATGAGTTTCGCCCTGGCCCCTCTGAGCGGGATCAGGCCGAATGACGACCAGCCCTCCCCCCGCCTGCGCAGATAGAGGGCCAGACAGACCAGCGTCGCGACGAGCGATACCGGTCCTGCGAACCGCCAGAACAGGGGGTCGAAGGCGATACGAAGGCCCAGTGCAAGGCCGCCAAAGACGGCCAGCTCGGCGATGGCCCGCCCCCGGCCGATTGCGGGGCCTGCCAAACGGTTCGCGGCCGGAGCTGCCTGTGCGATCGTCCCAGTCGTGTTGTCTGCCATGGCCATGCCCCCGTGTCCGGAAGGGGCCGGATAGACCGGGCCCTTCAAGCCGATCTTGAACGTCTGTGCATGGCGACCCAGCTCCGGGGCGTCATGCCGTAGGTCTTTTTGAACTGCCGGGTGAAGTGACTCTGGTCGGCGAAGCCGCTGGCCTGGGCCACATCGGCGAGGCCGGCACCGGTGACCATCATCTCACGGGCCCTGTCGAGCCGCCTGAAGGTCAGATAGCGATGGGGACTGGCCCCAAGCAGGGCCCGAAAATCGCGCGAAAGCGACCAGCGGTCGTACTGCGCGGCTTGTTCGAGGTCGCCAAGGGTCAGCGCCCCATCAATGTTTGCATCAATGAAATCCCGCACGCGCAACACCGCCGCATGGTTGGGAGTCCCGGCGGCAAGAGGCACGCCAGCAGCGCCGCACAGGGCGGTCGTGAGTTCGGAAATCGCCTGATCGCACTCAAGGTCTTCGAGGGGGCTTTCCATGTCACAGAGCAGGCGCCCGACCACCCGCCGGAGCCCCGGATCGTCGGACACGCCCCCCTCGATGAATGGGAGCGCTCGCCCGCCCAGAACCCGCTGGATGTCGGAAGGCGCGACATAGGCCGTCCGGTACTGGAACGGCAGGTCTCCCCCCGAGCGTCCGTCGTGCAACTCGTCCGGATGCAGGACGACCAGTTGCCCGGGGAGGGAATGGCGGACAGTGCCGCGATAGTCGAACGTCTGGATCCCCTCGAGGGTGATGCCGATCGCATAGGTGTCATGCCGGTGGGGCGCGAACGCCGCGCCATTGAAGCGCGCCTCGATCCGATCAATTCCCCCGGCCGACCTGACCACCCAATTGTCTGCAGCGGCAGCCATCTCAAACTCCGGACATAGAACGCGGATAAGCATCGACCATTGGGCGGGTCATGGCCCGTGACTCTTTGGACAGTTTCCGGCCGTGAGCGGCGCCGGACCCGGCACCCCTGATCCGTCGTCCCGACCCTGGCACCCGTTGAGGTTTGATCGAGGTCAAGGCGCATCCGGACGCCGGGCGGCAGGCTGATCCCGCAGGCCCGGACGGGGCCGGTCGGAGCCCTTGCCCATGCTGGAGTCAGACGCCTGCGCCGGGACCCGGCGGCATCTGCGGACCGCCTCGCTGATCGCGCGCTATGACGCCAATCTGCCGCGCTATACCAGCTATCCGACCGCGGCACGGTTCACGCCTGACGTCGGTGGCGAGGACTGGGCCCAGTGGCTGGGTCAGGTCGGTCCGGATGAGACGATCTCGCTGTATGTCCACATCCCCTTCTGCAAGACCCTGTGCTGGTACTGCGCCTGCAACACGCGGGCGGTGAACCGGGCCGAGACGATCAGCAGCTATGTCGAACTGCTGGCCCGGGAGGCGCAGCTGGCCGCCGGGGCCCTTGGGCGGCGTCAGCGTGTGGCCCGGCTGCATCTGGGCGGCGGGACGCCCAACATGCTGGCGACGGAGGATCTGGACGCCCTGTTCACGGCGCTGAACGCGGCGTTCGACTTCGCGCCGGATGCGGAGATCGCCGCCGAGCTGGACCCCGCCGGCCTGACCCAGGCCTGGGTCGCCGCCGCCGCCCGCCACGGGTTGAACCGGGTCAGTCTGGGGGTGCAGGACCTGTCGCCGAAGGTGCAGCGGGCGATCAACCGCATCGAGCCGTTCGAGGTCGTGGCGCGCGCGGCCGGCTGGGCCCGGGAGGCCGGGGTCCGGTCGCTGAACCTGGACCTGATGTACGGGCTGCCGCTGCAGGGACGGAACGATCTTCTGGCCACACTGGAGCAGGTCGTCACCCTGCGGCCGGACCGCATCGCCCTGTTCGGCTATGCCCATGTGCCGTGGATGAAGCCGCATCAGAAGCTCATCAACGAAGCGGACCTGCCCGGGCCGGCCGAGCGGTTCGCCCAGAGCCAGGCGGCCGCCGCCTTCCTGATGGGGGCCGGCTATGAGGCCGTGGGTCTGGACCATTTCGCCCTGCCCCACGACAGCCTCGCCATCGCCGCCCGCAGCGGCCGGCTGCACCGCAATTTCCAGGGCTATACGACCGATGATGCGACGACCCTGATCGGTCTGGGCGCGTCATCCATCGGCCGGTCGGCCCGGGGCTATGTGCAGAATCACACCGTCGAACGCGACTGGCGCCGCGCGGTCTCGGAAGGGCAGTTGCCGGTGGCGCGGGGTCTGGAAATGACGACCGACGATCACCGGCGCGCCGAGGTCATCGAGCGGCTGATGTGCGATTTTGCGGTTCTGCTGCCGGCCATCGAACGCCGCCATGGACCGGCACCGGACCGGTTCTCCGCCGCACTCTCGCGACTGGAGCCCCTGATCGAGGACGGACTTGTGACCTGTGCCGACGGGGCGATCTCGGTGACGGAGCTGGGCCGGCCGTTCGTGCGGCTGGCCTGCGCCGCGTTTGACGCGTCTCTGGAACCCTCCAGCGGGCGGCACGGCCGGATGATCTGAGGTTTGCGCTGGATCAAGGCGGCGTGCGGCCCAAGGGATCACACCGCCGCAGACGCCTCCAACCGGCCGCATCCCGCGACCGGACCGCGTCGTGGACCTCAAGATGCGCCCGAACACTTCAGCCCGGATCGCCGCCCTCGGAGCCGGTCTCGCCCTCGCCGCCCTCGCCGCCTCTCCCGCCGCTGCCCAGGACTGGCAGGTCGCCCGCAAGGGAGACTGGATCGTCACCGGCCGGATCACCGATGTCTCCTCCGGGGCCGATGATGCCATCACCACGGCTGCGGGGGCTGCGAGCGGCCTGAACGTCGAGGTCGGCGACAGCGTGATGCCGACGCTGGGCTTCACCTGGTTCCTGACGGACAATCTGTCAGTGGAGGCGATCCTGGGGGCCACGCGTCACGAGATCCGCGCCCAGGGCGGAACCACGGACGTCGCCGTGCACGAGACCTGGGTGCTGCCGCCTGTCGTGACCCTGCAGTATCGTCCGCTGCCGGAAGCCCGGGTCAGCCCCTATGTCGGGGCGGGGATCAACTACATGCTGTTCTTCGGCGGCGACAACCGGAACGGCTTCGACGTCGAGCTGGATGACGGGTTCGGCTATGCGCTTCAGGCCGGGGCCGATGTGGCCGTGTCCGGCCCGTGGACCGTCAATCTCGACGTCAAGAAGGTGTGGTTCAACACCGACGCCAGCGTCAACGGCGGCGCGCTGAAGAGCGATGTGGATCTCGATCCGTGGGTCGTCTCCGTGGGCGTCGGCCGCAAGTTCTAGAGCGGCCGTGACGGGGCGCGGGGCGGCCGGGCATTTGGCCCGCCGCCCCGTCCTGTCCTCCTGTCGTCAGACCAGCGGGGGCCGGGGAGCCGCGGCGTCAAAGGCTTCGGCCATGGCCTGACGCAGGGGCTTGGCCCGGTAGTCGGCGTCATAGGGGTTGGGCCGTTTGGGCAGCCCGTCCGCGCGGGGCCAGCGGCCCTGCAGCCAGGTGTGGCGATCGCTCACGCCCCAGGCCATGACCGTGTCCAGCTGGGGGTATTCCAGCATCAGATCCAGATAGCGGCGGCCGAGGGCGGCGACCTCGCGGTCCCGGATCGCGGGGTCGGCGGGCAGGTTCTTGTCGTGGACGTCGAACTCGGTGATCGCCAGCTTCAGGTCCAGACCGATGGCCTGATCGAGGAAGCGGCGCCATTCCGTCTCCTGCGCCGTGTCGAAGCCGACGGAGTCGTCGGAGTTGCCCGAGCCGATATGGCTCTGGACGCCGAGCGCATCGATCGGCACGCCGCGGGCGCGGAAGCCCTCCAGCAGGCGCATGACCCCGGCACGGTGACGCTCATGACCGGCCTCCCAGCTCATATAGTCGTTGTAGACCAGCTGGGCTTTGGGCGCGGCCTCGCGGGCCACGTGGAAGGCGACATCCAGCACCGACTGGCCCATGGCCTTTGACAGGCTGGTCTCGCGCAGTTCGCCGGTGTCGGCGTCGACGGTCTCGTTGATGACGTCCCAGGACACGACCTGCGGATACTGCGCGCAGACCCTGCGGATGTGGGCCGTCAGGATCCGCTCGGCTTCGGACGCCGGACGCGAACCGAAGTCGTGGTTGGTCAGCCAGTCGGGGAACCACTGCGGATGGTGCCACAGCAGGGTATGGCCGCGCATCTTCATGTTGTGGGCGGCGGCATAGTCCACGATCGCGTCGGCGCGCCCGAAGGTGAAGTCCGTCGCATTGGGCCGCAGGGCGGGCCATTTCATCTCGTTCTCGCAAACCAGGGCCCCGCATTCGGCGGCGATCACGGCCAGCCAGGCGTCCGCATCGGCGGTGCCGCGATTCAGCACCGGTGCCGCCGGGAGGGCGCTGCCGAAAATGATGCCCTTTTGGGTGGCGAGCGCGTGCAGCGAAGGCTCAGCCGTCTGCCCGCGAACGGCTGTTCCCGCGACGGCGGAGGTCGACAGCGCAGCGGCTGCGGTGGCGAGAAGGGCGCGTCTGTCGATCATGTCCGGCTCCGGCTTCAGGGTTGCCAACCATATAGAAGCAAGGTCAAATGTCCGACAAATGAAAACACGCACCCCCCTCCCCCTGCTGCTGGGCACCCTGGCCCTCGTCGCCTCAGGGGCCGCGATGGCCCAGACTCCGCCCGCGCGCTTTGAATCGTTCACCTATGAAGGGGCCGATCCGGCGACGTCGGGGACACTGGAGCCCGGCCAGTATCGCAACCCGATCCTGAGCGGCTTCTATCCGGATCCGTCGGTGACGCGGGTGGGCGAGGACTATTATCTGGTCACCTCGACCTTCAGCTACTTCCCCGGGATCCCGGTGTTCCACAGCCGCGATCTGGTCAGCTGGACCCAGATCGGCAACGCCATCGACCGGCCGGACCAGCTGGACTTCGCCGCTCTCGGCCTGTCGCGTGGCGTCTTCGCCCCGACCATCGAGCACCACGACGGGGTCTTCTACATCCTGAATACCTGCGTCGACTGCGGGGACAATTTCCTGATCACCGCGACGGATCCGGCCGGGCCGTGGAGCGATCCGGTGTGGCTGCCGGATCTGGTGGGCGGGATCGATCCGTCCCTGTTCGTCGATCAGGAAGGACAGGGCTGGATCCTCAACAATGGCCCGCCCGAGGGCGAGCCCGAGTATGACGGCCACCGGGCCATCTGGATCCAGCGCTACGATCTGGAGCGGCAGGTTACCTTCGGCCCGCGGACGGTGCTGGTGAACGGCGGCGTGGACTTCAGCACCAAGCCGATCTGGATCGAGGGTCCGCACCTGACCTTCCGCAACGGCTGGTACTATCTGACCTGCGCCGAGGGCGGGACGGCGGAGGGGCATTCGCAGGTGGTGCTGCGCTCGCGGTCGCCGGACGGGCCTTTCGTGGCCTTCGAGGGCAATCCGATCCTGACCCAGCGTGGCCTGCCCGCCGACCGCCCCTACCCAATCACCTCGGCCGGCCATGCGGATCTGGTCCAGACGCCGGACGGGGACTGGTGGGCGACTTTCCTCGCCGTGCGACCCTACGGGCCCGACCAGTACAATACGGGGCGCGAGACCTTCCTGCTGCCGGTCGACTGGTCGGGCGAATGGCCGATCATCACCGTGCCGGATCAGGTCATCCCGTATCAGGCCGCGCGGCCGGACCTGCCGGCGCAGCCCGCCCCTGCCGTGCCGACCAGCGGCCCCTTCAAGGTGGTGGATGAGTTCGACGGACCGGCCCTGCCGCCGCACTGGATGATGATGCGCAACCCGCGCGCGGCGTGGTTCGATCTGGCCGCGACGCCGGGGAGCCTGAGCCTGACGCCGCGGCCGGTGGATCTGGGAGACAATGGCAATCCGTCCTTCCTCGGCCGGCGCCAGCAGCACCAGTTCGCCACGGCCGAGACCGCGATGGACTGGACGCCGGCGCAGGAGGGCGACCGGGCGGGTCTGGTGGCGCTGCAGAGCGATGACTGGTGGTATTTCCTCGCGGTCGGACGCGAGGACGGAGAGACCGTGATCCAGCTTCGGCGACGGGCCGGACCGGATGAGGCGGCCGACGGGGTGGTCATGGCCAGCGCGCCGCTGGCCCGGGCTTCGGACGCCCGCCGTCTGAGAATCACGGCGCGGGCCGACCGCTATGACTTCGCCTATGCGGGTGAAGGCGGCGACTGGACCGACCTGATGACCGATGTCGACGGGACGATCCTGAGCACGCGGACGGCGGGGGGCTTTGTTGGCGTGGTGTTCGGCCCGCATGCGCGGGCGGGCCACTAGTCCTCGTTGGTCGGCAGTTTCGCGGCGTCGTAGTTCTGGCCGAAGTTGAGCACGAGAGCGGGGCCCAGTTCGACCGTGTGATCCGCCGTCGCCAGATGGACCGAGACACCGGTGGTTCCGCCCTCATAGTCCCGCGCGGCGACACCCGAGGCATAGACCATCTTCCACGCCGGGCCGATCGTGCCGGTGGCCTCTGCGATGGCTCCATAGGGTGCCGATCCCTCCTGCACCCGGACCGGCAGGGGGCTGGTGGTCTGCCCGGAGGGCGGCGTCGCCAGCCGGGCCCAGACCGCCAGCAGGATGGTGTCGCCCTGTTTGATCGCGCCCCGGATGTGCATCTGGCCCGAGATGGTCCACGGCTGACTGGAGCGGCTGGCGCGCACCGAGATGGCCCGCTCGCCCAGGACCCCTTCAGCGCGGCGGGGACGCGGCTGGGTGTCCACCCCGTTGACCTGCCACGACGTCACGGGCGGGTTGTTGATGATGTACTGGACGATGTCGGTGTCGTCCTGCGGTGCCGGCGCGGCCATGGCCGTTCCGATCAGCACGAGGGCTGCGATCAGTCCGATCGATACGCGCATGGCTCACTCCCCTGTCCGAGTTCCCTGCGTCATCGCGTTTGACTCGGTTCGCCGATTAACTCAGACAATTGCAAAACGAAAATCAAGGGGAACGCCGTGCGCTCAACAGGACCCGGACGCGGATCACGATTTGGGGCTGTCCTCCCGGCCCTGGCGCTGCTCGCCCTGCCCCCCGTCGCCGCAGCCCAGTCTGCGCCCCTGCCAGCCCTTCGGCTCAACCAGGTCGGGTTCGAGACGGCGGGGCCCAAGGCAGCGACGCTGGTCGATGGCCGCACCACGCCCGTCCCGTGGACGCTCACCGACGCGTCCGGCCGGACTGTCCTGAGCGGAGAGACGGCGGTTCGCGGCGAGGATCCGACCTCCGGCGATCACACCCACATCGTACGCTTCGACGCCCTGCGAGCGCCGGGGCGCTACACCCTGACGGCCGGCGGTCATGGCAGGGACATCACGATCGCCGACGCGCCGTTTGCGGTGCTGAAGCGCGACGCCCTCGTCTTTTTCTACGAGAACCGCAGCGGCATACCGATCGAGGCGGAGCATGTGGCGCGGCCCGACCTCGCCCGGCCGGCGGGGCACGCGCCGGACCGGGCGACCTGTTTCGACGGTGAGGATACGCGGGGCAATGTCTGGCCCGGCTGCGACTATACGCTGGATGTGTCCGGCGGCTGGTATGATGCGGGCGACCACGGGAAGTATGTGGTCAATGGCGGGATCTCGACCTGGACCCTGCTGAACGCGTGGGAGCGGGCCAGCCTCAGGGGCCTGGCCGACCCGTACCCCGACGGGGCGGCCGATATCCCTGAGGCCGGGAACGGCGTGTCCGACCTGCTGGACGAGGCGCGGTGGGAGGTCGAATTCCTGCTGCGAATGCAGGTGCCGGACGGGGCCCGCCTGCAGGTGCCGGTGGGGCGTGTCACCCGGGGCCAGCCGCTGACCTTCAGCGAGATCGACGCCGGGGGACTGGTGCATCACAAGGTGCATGACGTGCGCTGGACCGGGCTGCCCATGGCCCCCGCCGCCGATCCGGAGACCCGCTATCTGTACGCCCCCAACACGGCGGCCACCCTGAACATGGTAGCGGTGGCGGCCCAGGCGGCGCGGATCTGGAAGACCATCGACCCGGCCTTTTCCGAGCGCGCGCTTGCGGCGGCTAGGCGGGGACTGGCAGCGGCCAAACGCCATCCCGAGCTCTATGCCGTGGGCGATTTCCATGGCGGCGGCAACTATGGCGACGAGAGCCTGATCGACGAATTCTACTGGGCCACGGCGGAGCTGTATGTGACCACGGGGGACGCCGCCCTGCTGGCGGATCTGAGGGCGTCGCCGCTGTATCCGGGCACGTCGGGCCAACCGGTGCGTCGGACCGGGGATATCGGCTGGAACAGTGTCGGTGGACTGGGCACCATCGCCCTGGCCCTGTCTGAAGGCCGCGTGCCGGAGGCCGAGCGGGAGGCCGTGCGACAGAGCGTGATCGCCAGCGCGCGGCTCTGGCTGGGCGAGACGGAGACGCAGGGCTACGGGCACCCGTTTAACAGCGCCTTCTACAGCTGGGGCTCGAACGGCAATCTGATGAACCGGGCCATGGTGCTGGGTCTGGCCCATGACTTCACCGGCGAGGCCGCCTTCCGCGACGGAGCCGTCGCCGCCCTCGACTATGTGCTGGGCCGCAATCCGCTGGATCAGTCCTATGTCACCGGCCATGGTGACCGGCCGATGCGCAACCCGCATCACCGCTTCTGGGCCCATTCGGCGGACCCGGCCTATCCAATGCCGCCGGCCGGGGTTCTGTCGGGCGGGCCGAACAATACGGCCATGACCGATCCGGTGGCCGAGACGATGCGCGGTCAATGCCAGCCCCAGACCTGCTGGCGCGACGACATCGGGGCCTTCACCCAGAACGAGGTGGCCATCAACTGGAATGCGCCCTTCGTCTGGGTCACCGCCTTCCTCTCGCCGACCTAGCCGGACTTCGACGAGAGGCCGGCCGGGGCGCGTAGTCGCGGCGTGACCATGGGGATGGTCAGCATGGTCGAGCCCACCGCCATCAGCAGCAGGGCAGTGAAGGTCTCGTTGGTGATGATCTGACGATCCAGCAGGATGTTGGCGAAGATGATCATGATCAGGGCCTTGGTCTGCAGCAGCCAGCCGATGATCGAGGCCTCGCCCTTCTCCCATTTGAGGATGCGACCGGCGAGGCCGACGCCCGCCAGCTTGCCCGCCACCGAGGCGAACAGCAGCAGGGCGGCGGCCCCGAATACGGCCATGCCGCCCACGCCCCACTGGGTCCGCAGGCCGGTGGACAGGAAGAAGACCGGCATGATGGCCAGCAGGACATGGTCGCGGAACAGGTCCATTCGCTTGCGGTCGAACCACTCGCCGTCGAGGACCGCGCCCGACAGAAAGGCCCCGACCATGAAGTGGAGGCCGGCCCAGTCGGCGGCGAAGCCGCAGGCCGCCAGCCAGATCAGGGCGACATACCAGCGGTCCCGCTCCTGCAGCCGCACCATCAAGGCCCGGATGGCCCAGGTGGCGAAGGCAAAGCCAACCAGGAAGGTCGCCTGACGCCCGACCCGTTCCCAGTCCAGCAAGATCAGGGCCAGCACACCCCAGATGGCGATGTCGTCCAGGCTGGCGTAGCGGAGCACGCGCTGGCCGATGGGGGCGCGCAGGACCTCGAGCTTTTCGAGAAACAGCACGAGGATCGGCAGGGCGGTGACGGCGCAGGCCATCCCGATGCCCAGCACCACCTGCCACGGCTGGCCCTCCGGGCCGGCCCAGCCCGGGAACTGGAGCATGACCACGGCCGCGAGCGCGCCGAAGATGAGGGGGACGGCCAGGGCCAGCCCGGCCGTGACTCCGGTCTCGCCGCGGCGGGCCCAGGCCTGTTTGAGGTCCAGCTCCAGTCCGGCGATCCAGACAAAGATCATCACCGCCCACCAGGCGATGCCGTTCAGGGCCGTGATGACATCCGGGGTGAAGACGAAGGCGTAGTAGCCGGGGAACACGGCCCCGAGCACGCCCGGCCCCAGCAGGATGCCGCAGATGATCTGAACCACCACGAGCGGGGCGTAGTAGTCGGTGCGCAGGACCCGCCACAGCAGCCACGGGACCGAGAAGATCAGCAGCAGGGCGATCAGGAACAGTTCGGTCGTCGTTATCGTATGCATCCGCCCCCCCGGAACGCCCCTGTAACATCTTCCGGCCTCACGTCACGCGAGGGGCAGCCCAGTCATGCCGCCGCGCAGTGCTGCGCGATGAAGTCGGCGTGGGTCGGCATGTAGTCGGCGGAGTTGCGGATGGCCTCGGCTGTCTGTTTCAGACGGCGGCGTGTCTCCTCGACCGTCAGCACGTCGGCCACGGGGTCATAGGCGGCCGGCTGGATGTTCTGGCCGATCATGACGGCGAACCAGCTAGTGTCGTTGAACAGTTCCTCATTCTCGCGGAAGACCCGGCCGCGACTGCGGAAAATCTCGTACTTCTCCATCAGGCTGTCCGGCAGGGGCATGGTACGGACATAGTCCCACAGCGGCGAGTCCGTCCTCTGGGTCGCGTTGTAGTGCAGGACGATGAAGTCGCGGATCCGCTCGGCTTCATGGGCGACAACCCGGTTGTAGCGGCGGGTCTCGGCCGGATCGAACTGGCGGGTCGGGAACATGGCCAGCAGGTTGGCGATGCCGCTCTGGACCATATGGATGCTGGTCGATTCCAGCGGTTCAATGAAGCCGGAGGCGAGGCCGAGGGCGACGACATTGCGGTTCCACGACTGCTTGCGCCGCCCGGTGACGAACCGCAGGGTGCGGGGGTCGGCCAGGGCCTTGCCGTCCAGCTGGCCCAGCAGGTCGTCGGTGGCCGCCGCCTCGTCGATGAAGCGGCTGGAGAAGACATAGCCGTTGCCGGTGCGGTGCTGGAGCGGAATGCGCCACTGCCAGCCGCCGGCGCGGGCGGTGGAGCGGGTATAGGGCACGGGATCGGCGACCCGTTCGCACGGCACGGCCACGGCCCGGTCGCAGGGCAACCAGTGCGACCAGTCCTCATAGCCGGTCTTGAGCGCCCCCTCGATCAGCAGGCCGCGGAAGCCGGAGCAATCGATGAACAGGTCCGCCTCGACCCGGCGACCGTCGTCCAGGGTCACGGCCTCCACGAAGCCGTCCGTGCCGCGCAAGGCCACATCAACGATGCGGCCTTCCATCCGGACCACGCCCTTCGCTTCGGAGTACTCGCGCAGGTATTTCGCATAGAGGCCGGCATCGAAGTGGAAGGCATGGGCGATCTTCGACAGGGGTGAACGGCCGGCATCAATGGGGCGCATGAACTTGCCGCGATCGGCGGCCATGGCCTGAAGCGAATAGTCGGTGATCCGCGCGGGGTCATCGAGCTGGTTTAGCCGCAGCCAGAAGGCGTGGAAGGAGACCCCCTCCATATCGACGCCAAACGGGCCGAACGGGTGGAAATAGCTGTCGCCGATCCGGCCCCAGTCGCGGAACTGGATGCCCAGTTTGAAGGTGCCCTGGGTGCGCCGGACGAACTCGTCCTCGTCCAGGCCCAGCATGGTGTTGAAGGTGCGGATCTGGGGGATGGTCGCCTCCCCCACCCCCACGGTGCCGATCTCCTCGGATTCGATCAGGGTGATGTCGGCATAGGCGGGGCCCAGGATCTTCGCCATGGCCGCGGCGGTCATCCAGCCGGCGGTGCCGCCGCCGACGATGGCGATCTTCCGGATACGGTCGTCGGTGGTCATGGTTCAGGAGACCCTGGACAGTTCGGCGGCATGGGGCGACCCGGACAGGGCCGAGGCGTGGGCGGGCATGGCCTCTGCCGCGCGTGCGATGACGGTCCGCATCCGCTCCAGCTGCGTGCGAACCTCCTCCAGCGGACGATGGTCAGCCAGGGGGTGATAGCGGCGCGGGATCACGTTCTGGCCGAGGAAGACCGAGACCCAGGCCGGCTCCTCGAAGGTCTCCTCGTCATACAGGCTGACTCGTCCCCGGCTGGAGAACATGCGGATCTTGTGGGCCAGTTCGTCAGGCGGCGCGGTCTGGCGAAGGGCGTCCCACAGCGGCTCTCCGGCCCGGGCATTGGCGTGATAGTGCAGGATCAGCAGGTCGCGCAGCCGGTCCGCCTCGGCGGCCATCAGCCGGTTGTACTCCGCCGCTCCGGCGGTCATGGGTCCGCCCGTCGGGAACAGGCCCAGAAGCTTGCTGACCCCGCTCTGTACGCGGTGCAGACTTGAGGGCTCCAGCGGCTCGAGGGTCGCGGCCGACAGGCCGATGGCGATGCAGTTGCCGATCCAGGTTTCCGAGCGGCGGCCGTTGGTGAACGGTGTGCCCTCCGTCTTGCCGCCGGCAAAGGCGCTGGCCGAGACGCGGGCCGTGCCCGTGCCGGCCTGAAGGGGCACGCGCCACAGCCAGCCGTTGCGGACCGCCCGGGCCTCGGTCAGGGGCGCTCCAATGGCTCCGGGGGCCGTTGAACAGGCGATCCGGTCGCAGGGCAACCAGTGCGACCAGTCCTGCCAGGTGGCCCCCAACCGGCCGATCAACTCTGCAGAGACACCGGTCGAAATCGATGAACAGGTCGGCCTCGAAGCGGCGGCCGTCGCGGGTCAGGACGGCGGCCACGGTGTCGCTTGGGGCCGCCCGCTCGATGTCGGCGAACTGGCCGCGGATCGCCTCGACCCCTAGGCGCAGGGCAACGGCTTTCAGCGCCGCGACATAGGGGGCGACCGGCAGGTGCAGGCCCGAGGCCATGGTCGAGGTGACGGAGCGCGGATCGTCGGACGGTCGGCTGAACCGGCCCGCGCGCGCGGCGACGGCGGCGAGGGCGAAATCCTCCAGCGGGGGGACCTTGCCCGCGGCCTTCAGCCGCAGCCAGTAGTGATGAAAGCCGACGCCCTCCAGCGTGGCCCCGATCTCGCTGAAGGGATGGATGTAGTCGTGATCCCGCCGGGTCCAGTCGCGGAAGACGGTGCCGAGCCGGAAGGTCGCGCCGGTGGCGGCCATAAAGGCCGTCTCGTCCAGACCGAGCGAGGCGTTGAAGCCGGTGAGGGACGGCAGGGTCGCGTCGAAGGGGGCCAGGGTGCCGCTCTCAGCGGGGGCCTGAGGGTCCTCGATCAGACGGACCGCCAGCCGGGCACCGAAGGCGCGCGACAGGGCGGCCGCCGTCATCCAGCCGGCCGAACCGCCGCCGACGATCAGGACCGATGCGGGTGGCCTCATGCGTGGGCCCCGGCGGCGCAGCAAGCCCGGACGAAGGCCTCATGCGAGGGCATGGCCGCAGCCGCGCGCTGGATCGACGAACGCAGGGTCTCCAGAGTGTCAGCCAACGGCCCGTCGGGCGCGCGGTCGCTGAGCGGATCCCAGGCGTCCGGCTCGATCCGCTGGCCGAAATAGACCGCCAGCCAGCTGGGCTCGAGGAACAGGCCGTCGCGATAGCGGGCGACCACGCCGCGCTCGCGGAACAGGGCCACCTTTTCCGCCAGACTGTCGGGCACGGCCATGGTGCGGCAGTGATCCCAGAAGGGCGTGTCGTCCCGTTCGGTCGCATTGTAGTGCAGCACGAGGAAGTCGCGGATCCGGTCGTACTCGAGGTCCATGACGCGGTTGAATTCGTCGGCGTCGGCGGGATCGAAGCCCGTGTCGGGGAACAGTTCGACGAGGTTGGTGATGGCGGCCTGGATCAGGTGGATACTGGTGGACTCGAGCGGTTCGAGGAAGCCGCTGGACAGACCAATGGCGACACAGTTGCCCAGCCACTGACGCCGGCGCCGTCCGGTGGTGAAACGCAGCAGCCGCGGCTCGGCCCGCGCCGGACCCTCCAGCCGGCCCATGAGCCGCTCGACGGCCTGATCGTCGGACAGGAAGGCGCTGGAATAGACATAGCCGTTGCCGACCCGGTGCTGCAGCGGGATGCGCCATGACCAGCCGGCTTCCAGCGCCGTGGCCCGGGTGTAGGGGATGGAGGGTTCCACCGTGTCGCACGGCACGGCGACGGCGCGGTCGCAGGGTAGCCACTGCGTCCAGTCCTCATAGCCAGCCTCGAGGGCCCCCTCGATCAGCAGGCCACGGAAGCCCGAACAGTCGATGAACAGGTCGCCCTCGATCCGTTCGCCGCGGTCCAGGTCGATGGCGCGGATGTGGCCGCTGTCCGGGTCCTGCTCGACCCGGGTGACCTTGCCCTCGGTCCGGACCACCCCGCGCGCCTCGGCGTATTCACGCAGATAGGCGGCATAGAGCCCGGCATCGAACTGGAAGGCGTAGGAGAAAGTCGACATCACCGACCGGGGATCGGTGTCCGGGCGGGCGAACCGCCCCATGCGGGCGGCCACGACGGGCAGGGAGTAGTCGTGGATGTCGGCGGCCGCCCCTGCCCGGCGCAGCCTCAGCCAGTGATGGTGAAAGCCGACCCGGTCGATCGACCGCCCATAGGCCCCGAACGGATGAATGTAGGAATTGCCCAGCCTTGCCCAGTCGCGGAACTCGATGCCGAGTTTGAAGGTGGCCTGGGTCCGGGCCATGAAGGTGTCTTCATCCAGACCCAGCCGCTGGTTGAAGGCACGGATATGGGGAATGGTCGCCTCGCCGACGCCGACGGTGCCGATGGCTTCGGACTCGACGAGGTCGATGGTGAGCCCGGGACGTCTGACAAGGGCGGCCAGAGCGGCCGCCGTCATCCAGCCAGCGGTCCCCCCGCCGACAATAACAATGTGCCTGATTTCAGTTGCGGCCATGGCTGATCGCGCTCCCCGCCCGCGGCAGCAAGATCATGTCCGGGCCCGGCTTGGCAAGAATAATGATGATGTTGCGCTGCAGCGAAAACAGGGACTTACCGTCGCAGGACGGCCATTACTCAGACACTTGATGGTCTCAATCGGTTGGGCTATGACTCGGGTAATGGTAGCGTTACCAAGACGCTATAAAATAACATCGGGGAGAAACACATGCGCCAATCCACCGCTACAGGTGCGTCCGGAGGTGCGGGTCGGAACTCGATCCGCTACGGCGTGTCGGCGCTCGCCGTCGCCGCCGCCTTCGCCGCATCGCCCGCCCTGGCGCAGACCGCGCCTGCCCCGCAGGACGACGATGAGGCAACCCAGGTCGAGGAGGTCGTAGTCACCGGCATCCGGGGCAGCCTGCAGAGCGCCCAGACGATCAAGCGCAACGCCGAAGTGTTCGTCGATTCCATCAGCGCCCAGGATATCGGGGCCCTGCCCGACCGGTCAGTGACCGAGGCCCTGCAGCGGGTGCCCGGCGTGTCGATCGACCGCTTCGCCGCCGGCGTGGATCCGGACCACTTCTCGGTCGAAGGCTCGGGCGTGGTCGTGCGCGGCCTGACCTTCGTGCGGTCCGAGTTCAACGGGCGCGACGCCTTTACTGCCAACAACGGCCGCGCCCTGGGCTTCGCCGACGTGCCGTCCGAACTGCTGGCCGGCGTGGACGTGTTCAAGAACCAGTCCGCCGACCTGATCGAGGGCGGGATCGCCGGCACGGTGAACCTGCGGACCCGGGTGCCGTTCGACCAATCGGGAGACCTGATCTCGGCTTCGGCCGAAATGAGCTACGGCGACTTCATCGAGGAGTGGACGCCGACCTATTCGGTGCTGGGCAGCAAGCGCTGGGACACCGAATATGGCGAGTTCGGCCTGCTGGCCAATTTCGTGGACTCCCAGTTGAAGTCGCGCGGGGACGGCCAGCAGATCTCGAACTTCTCGCTGCGCAGCGACCTTGCGCCGACGCCGGTCTATTTCCCGCGCGGGGCGTCGTTCCGCTCGCAGGAATTCGACCGCCAGCGCACGGGCTATGCGGCCGCCGGTCAGTGGCGGAGCCCGGACCGGACCATGATCGCCACGGCCCAGTTCCTGCGCTCGGAAGCGACCCAGGCCTGGACCGAGCACGCTGTGGAAATCGCGACGGACCTCGTCACCGACGCGGGCGACTCTCGCCCCGTCCTCGGCACGACCTTTGAATTCGGCGACGACGGCGTCTTTACCAACGGCACGATCACCGGACCAAACGGCTGGCGCGACGATCAGCTTGATGGCCGGGACAACCGGAACCCTGCCTTTGGTCTGCAGAGCAACAACCAGCGCCGCGACGTCTATTCCGAGAACATCACCACGGACTATGGCTTCAACTTCAAATGGACGCCGAACGACCGGCTGAAGGTCAACTTCGACATTCAGCGCGTGGAATCCACGGTCGAGAACCTCGACGCCACTATGTGGGCTTCGACCTATCAGAACGCCTCGATCCAGCTGCGCGGCGACGAGGTGCCAATCGTTGCCTTCCTGCCACCCTCTGAGAACGGCACCGTGGTCCAGTGTCCGGCAACCATGCCCCCCACCGCCGGCTGCTCGCGCTACTACAATGCGCCCAACGATAACTTCAGCAATCCGTTCAACAGCTTCGTCCGTAACAACATGGACCATGCCGAGGACAGCGAGGGCGAGCTGACGGCTGTCCGGCTGGACGGCGAATACACCTTCGATGAGGACAGCTGGCTGGAGTCCGTGCGTTTCGGCTATCGCCGTGCGGAACGGGAACAGACTACGCGCTTCTCGGCCTACAACTGGGGCGTCCTCAGCGAATCCTGGGGTGGCGGCGGCCCTGTGTGGCTGAGCGACTCGGCCGACGGTGTGCCAGAGCCCGGTCCGGGCCTGCCCGGAACGGCAGGGACCGTTGTGGGGTCACGGTTCGAGCCGTTCGCCTTCAATAACTTCTTCCGCGGCGAAGTCCCGGTTCCGACCGGCGACCAGCCGCGGCTGTTCTACAATCAGAACATCGTTCAGAACTATCAGGCCTATGCCGACTTCGGCCTGCTGATCGGGGATGAGTGGCGCGACCGGCTGGGGGCCGATGGGTGTCCCCAGAACTGGGTGCCGCTGGCGCTGCGTTGCGACGTGGTTCCGGGGACCCAGTACCGGCTGAACGAAATCAATCCGGTCGACGAACAGACCGACGCCTTCTACGGCATGCTCCGCTATGCCGGAGAGCTGGAAAACGGGGTCCGGCTGAGTGGCAACATCGGCCTGCGCTATACGACGACCGATCGCCAGGCTGGCGGCTATATCGCCTTCCCGCGGGTAGCCTTCTCCACGGAAGCGGAGTGCGCCGACGTCCCGGACGGCGAAACGCCTACCCCCTTCTGCCGCCTCGTCTCGCCGGAGGACCGGGCCGCAGCGCGGGCTTTCGCCAACGGCGCCATCACTGAGGACACGGCCGAGGTCACCTATGATTACCTGCTGCCGAGCTTCAACCTGAGGGCCGAGCTGGATGGCGGCAAAATCTTCCGCTTCGGCTATTCCAAGGCCATCACGCCGCCGGACATCGGGCTGACTCGCAACTATTTCAACGTCAATCTGTCCGCCAATGAACAGGACATCGTGGACGGCCGGCCCACGGGGCGGTTCGCGGTCGGCAATCCGCTGCTGAAGCCGATCCAGGCCGACAGCTTCGACGCCTCGTTCGAATGGTACTACGGCAATCCCGGGTCGTTCACCTTTTCGCTGTTCTACAAGACCCTGACCGACGTCATCACCAACGGAACCGAGCGCCGGGCCTTCACCAACAACGGAGCCACCTTCGACGCCGTGGTGACCACGCCGGTCAACTCTGACGAGGAGGCGACGGTCCAGGGCTTCGAAGTGGCCTGGCAGCATACGCTGGACGACCTGTTGCCGTCGTATCTGGCCGGGTTCGGGTTCAACGCCAACTACACCTACATCGACTCCGAGGGCGTGCCGCAAAGCACCCTGTCCAACACCGATCCGGATGTGGCCGCCGGCCGGGTGGCGAATATCGACACCAGCCTGTTGCCGCTCCAGAACCTGTCGGAGCACACCGTAAACGTGGCAGGCTTCTATGAGCGCGGCCCGTTCGCCGTGCGCCTGGCCTACGCCTGGCGCTCGGAATTCCTGATCACGCCGCGGGACGTCATCGTCCCGTTCGCCCCGATCATGAACGAGGCCACCGGTCAGCTGGACGGCTCCGCTTTCTACTCGGTCAATGACCAGATCAAGATCGGGGTCCAGGCGGTGAACCTCACCAACGAGATCACCCGGACCTCCCAGGTGCTGAACAACGACCTCCTGACCACAGGACGGTCGTGGTTCATGAACGACCGGCGCTTCACCTTCATCGTGCGCGCCACTTTCTGACGGCCTCCTGAAGACCACCTCAGGCCCCGGCGGTTCGACCGTCGGGGCCTTTTTCTTTGGTCACCCGTAGCCCCTGGTCGACCCGCGCGGCCTGCCGCGGCTGTGGATCGGCAATGCCACACGGTCTCTACGCGACGACCTGTCGGACAATGTCGCCTGCGTAGGCGCGGGACGCCCGGCAGCCCGCCTGCCGCCGGCCAGTCGCGGCGTTCCTGGACCGATGACTACGACCGTGTCAGGGCGGATCCGCGATTCCTGATGGCCAGCCTGCGCCGGACCTGAAGGTGACCATGACCGGTCGGGGCCCCGTGAGGCAGGCGTGCGCCAACGAGCGCGCCGGGGGGAAGACGTCACCGGGGCTGGCGACAAAGGGCGGCGAGTTCGGCCTGGATGTCCATCCGGGCGGGCAAGGGCACGCCGGCTTCGACTGCTGCGTTCTCAAGCGACAGGGGGGTGGCGCTGTCGGTGATGGTCCGGTCCGACGCATAGAAGGGGTCGGCCATGGCCTGTTCCAGGGTCACGAAGCGCACGCCGCGCGCCTGATACATCGCCAGAAGACGCGGCATCATGTGGGCATCGAGCGCGCCGACATGCATCAGCAGGACATAGGGGATGTCGCGCCCGTAAAGCTGGTTCGACAGGCTCCGCGAGGCGTCAAGCGCGTTCCCGGCCGAGGCCAGATACAGGGCCTCGAGACGCGCCATCCCGGCCGCATCGCCCGCGGCCCGGCAACGCGCCCAGGGTTCATTGAACGCCCAGTCACTGAAATCCATGGTCACGCTGGCCACCTTGTAGCCCCGCTCCCGCAGGATCGCCCGTGCTGCGACGCGAACCGCGGGGTCCTGACCCTCGGCCAGGAACGGATAGCGGAACCAGCGCCAGTCGGTGTCGCCCGCCAGGGCCTCGATCACCGGCTCGTTTCGGATCAGTTCGGTCGCGAAGACCTCAGGCCCGACCGTATCGAGGTTGGCATGCGACCAGCCGTGGTTGCCGAGGGGATGCCCGGCGGCGCGCCAGACCTCAAGCACGGCGCGGTCGCCGGGTTCGGCCTCAAGCCCGGCCGCATTGACGAAACCCATGGACGGAGGCGCGCCGGCGTCGGCGAGGGCCGCGACCAACCGGGCAATGACGCCCAGACGGGTCTCGCCGGATGGCAGCGCGCTGTGGGCCGGCAGGTCATCGAAGGTCAGGGCCATGTCCTGGGCGCCGGCCGGCGAGGCCAGCGACAGGACAGACAGGGCCGCAATAATGCCGGCGCGTCTCACGGCCGGGCCCGGAACAGGTCGAGGGGGACGGCGTCGGCCATCATCGTGTAGCCGGCCATGGACGGATGCAGACCGTCGCCGCCGTCGAAGGCCGCCGAGAGATGGTCCGGACGGGCGGGGTCGCGGGTGATGGCGTCAAAGTCGATCACGGCGTCGAAATTGCCCGGTGTCCGGATCCAGGCATTGACCGCCTGCCGGTCTGCTTCGGTTTCGGAACCGGGGTGATAATAGGGCGAGCCGGCGAAGGGCATGATCGTGGCCCCGATGGCCACAATGCCGCGTTCGCGGGCGCGGGCCACCATCTGGGCATAGGCCGCTGTCAGGTCGCGGACGAGGGCGGCGTGCGCCGCGGGCGTGGCCGGAGCGTCGCGTGTCAGGACACCGAGGTCGTTGACGCCCTCAAGGATCACTACATGGGTCACGCCGGCCTGGTTGAGAATGTCGCGGTCGAAGCGGGCCGCGGCGTTGGGGCCGAGGCCGTCGCGCAGGATCCGGTTGCCACCGATGCCGAGGTTGATCACGGCGGCATTCTCCAGACCGGCGGTCGCCCTCAAACGCTGCGCCAGACGGTCTGACCAGCGCTGGTTCGTGTCGGGTACGACGCCGTAGCCGTCGGTGATGGAATCGCCGAACAGGGCGATCACCGCCGGGGCGGTGGCCTCGATATCGATGGCGGCCAGAAGGTACCAGCGGGTCACGGCGGCAGGCTGATCGAGCGTCGCCGCCGTGGCCTGGTCGCCCCGCGCCACGAAGGTGGTGGCCCGCGCGCCGGGATGACCCGTCTGCCGCGACGGCATGGCGGGCAGGTGAAGGCTGACGGCGAGGTCGGTCCCGGGATCGACCGGCAGATCGACGGGATCGGACACATAGTCGGCACCGGCGGGGACGGTGACTGCGGGCTCCCCCGAGAAGGTCAGCCCGGCACCCGATCCCGGCTGCAGGGTCGATTGACCCGGAGCCACGGCGCGCCCGATGTGAGCAGCGGAAATCTCGAGGGGCGCGTCGCCGAACCGGTTTGACACCCGAACCCGGACACGGGGGCCGCCGGCAGACAGCCGCACGATCTGGCGCAGGGTCACCGGCCCAGCGTCGGCCGGGAGGGCATTGTCGCCCTCCGCCAGCATCTGGGCCGAGGCCCAGCTGGTGCTCCAGCGGGTGGTCCCGTCCTGGGCCGCGGCCGGTCCGGCCAGGACCAGAGCGGCGATCACCAGACCCTTCACAAGTACGCGGCGGATACTGAGCATGCCATTCACCCTGCTGAGCCCGAAGACTAGCGACGCCCCCGATCGAAGGCGAGCGCATTTGCCCCTTTTGTCAGACTTTTCCGCGTCTATAGTTTCCGCATGGAGATGCCGGACCCTTCAGCCCCCCAGCCCCTTCGCCACATCCTGATCGTGGGCGGAGGCACGGCCGGCTGGATGGCGGTCGCCGCCCTCTCGCGCTTGACCGCCAACGGGGTGACGCAGGTCTCGGTGGTTGAGTCCGAGGCGATCGGCACCGTGGGCGTCGGCGAGGCGACCATCCCGCCGATACAGAACTTCAACGGCCTGCTGGGCATCGACGAGGCCGCCTTTGTTCGCGAGACCCAGGCGTCATTCAAACTGGGCATCGAATTCGTCAACTGGGACCGGATCGGGGACCGCTACCTGCACCCGTTCGGCGGGTTCGGGGTCGACATGGACGGGGTCCAGTTTCACCAGCACTGGCTGCGGCGGCGCGCGGGTGGCGATGAGACCCCGCTGCTCGACTACAGCCTGTGCGCGGTGGCCGCCCGCCAGAACCGGTTCGTCAAACCGGGGCGCGACGCCCCTCCGGCGCTGCAGAGCCTGAAGTACGCCTATCATTTCGATGCGGGCCTGTACGCCGCCTTCCTGCGCCGCCATGCCGAGGCCCAGGGCGTTGTCCGACACGAAGGGCGGATCGTCGATGTCGCGCTGAGAGGCGAGGACGGCTTCGTCGAGGCGGTCAGCCTGGACGACGGGCGGCGGCTCGAGGCGGATCTGTTCATCGACTGCTCGGGGTTCCAGGGCCTGATCATCGAACAGGCCCTGAAGGCCGGATACGAGGACTGGTCGCATTGGCTGCCGTGCGACCGGGCGCTGGCAGTCCCGACACCCAACGCCGGCCCCCTGACCCCCTATACGCGGGCCACAGCCGGAAGCGCGGGATGGCGCTGGCGCATCCCGCTGCAGCACCGCACCGGCAACGGGCACGTCTACTGCAGCGCCCATCTGTCGGACGAGGACGCCCGCGAGGAACTGCTGGCCGGCCTGGACGCCCCGCCCCTCGCCGAGCCCCGCCCGCTGCGGTTCGTGACCGGGCGGCGCCGGGCCCAGTGGGTGAAGAACTGCGTGTCCCTCGGGCTCGCCTCCGGCTTTCTGGAACCGCTGGAGTCGACCAGCATCCATCTGATCCAGAGCGGCATCTCGCGGCTGATGACCATGCTGCCGGACCGGCGGTTCGAGCCCCTGCTGATCGCCGAGTACAACCGCCTGTCGCAGCAGCAGTTCGAGCAGGTCCGGGACTTCATCATCCTGCACTACAAGGCGACCCGGCGGGACGACACGCCCTTCTGGCGTCAGGTTCGGGACATGCCGGTCCCGGACAGCCTTGCCCGCAAGATCGACCTGTTCCGGGCGACCGGGCGTCTGTTCCGCTATGAGGACGAACTGTTCAGCGAAGCCAGCTGGGTCGCCGTCCTGCTGGGACAGGGCGTCATCCCCCGGACCCACGAACCCCTGGCCGATGCGGTGGATCCGGGCCTCACCGACCGCCGGATGGACGCGATCGCCCGGGTGATCCGCGAGGTCGCCGCCGACATGCCGACCCACGAAGCCTTCATCGCCCGCTTCGCCGCAGGCAGCGCTTCGACGAAAGTCGATCTCTCCAAGCCCGCGGCGGCCTGACACAGTCCGCCCGGGGTCGCCGCAGGCGGCACAAGGACAGCCGAAAACGGCGAACTCGGGAGGCTACTCATGTCAGACAGCGCCATCGGCGCGCCGGTCGAGCCGGAGCACAAGGTCGACAGGAACGACCGTCTCGTGATCCTCGCCTCGTCCGTCGGCACCGTGATCGAATGGTATGATTTCTATCTGTACGGTTCGCTAGCGGCCATCATCACGGCCCAGTTCTTCTCGGGCGTGAACGAGACCACGGGCTATATCTTCGCCCTGATGGCATTCGCGGCCGGGTTCGCGGTCAGGCCGTTCGGCGCGGTGTTCTTCGGGCGCCTCGGCGACCTGTGGGGACGCAAGAACACCTTCCTTGTCACCATGCTGCTGATGGGGATGTCGACCTTCGTCGTCGGCCTGCTGCCGTCCTATGCGGCCATCGGCATCGCGGCCCCGATCATTCTGGTGGCCATGCGCCTCATCCAGGGTCTGGCCCTGGGCGGCGAATACGGGGGGGCAGCGACCTATGTGGCCGAGCACGCCCCGCACGGGAAGCGCGGCTTCTACACCTCCTTCATCCAGATCACGGCCACGGCCGGACTGGTGCTCAGCCTGCTGGTGATCCTCGGCGTCCGGGTCGCCGTGGGCGAGGAAGCCTTCGTGGAATGGGGCTGGCGGATCCCCTTCCTCGTCTCGATCCTGCTGCTGGGCGTGTCGCTGTGGATCCGGCTGATGCTGGCCGAGAGCCCGTCGTTCAAGCGGATGAAGGCCGAGGGTCGCGGTTCGCCGACGCCTCTGAAGGACTCCTTCCTGAAGTGGCCCAATTTGAAGCTGGTCATCATCGCCCTGGTGGGGCTGACCGCGGGTCAGGCGGTGATCTGGTACACCGGCCAGTTCTACGCCCTGTTCTTCCTCGAGCGGGTGATGAAGGTGGATGCGACGCTGGTGTACATCCTGCTGGCCATCGCCCTGATCGCGGCCTCGCCCTTCTTCATCTTCTGGGGCTGGCTTTCGGACAAGGTGGGGCGCAAACCGATCATCCTCGCCGGCTGTCTGATCGCGGCGGTGACATACTTCCCGCTGTTCAACGCCCTGACCCAGGCCGCCAACCCGGCCCTGGCCGAGGCCACGGCCTCCCAGCCGGTGATCATCTATGCCGACCCGGCCGACTGTAACGTCCAGTTCGATCCGGTGGGCAAGACGGTGTTCAACCAGTCCTGCGATGTGGCCAAATCCTATGTCGCCAAGGCGGGCATCAACTACACCAATGTCGCGGCCCCGGCCGGGACGGTGGCCGAGGTCCGGATCGGGGACAGCGCGGTCATTCCCAGCTTCCGAGGTGAGGCGATGGCTCCGGCCGAGTTCGCGGCAGAGCGCAAGACCTGGGAAGCGGGACTGGGGTCTGCCCTGACCGCAGCCGGCTACCCCGCCAGGGCGGACAGCGCCCAGGTGAACAAGCCCATGGTGGTGGCGATCCTGTTCATCCTCGGCTTCTACGTGACCATGGTCTACGGGCCGATCGCAGCGGCCCTGGTCGAGATGTTCCCGACCAATATCCGCTACACCTCGATGTCCCTGCCCTACCACATCGGCAATGGCTGGTTCGGGGGCTTCCTGCCGACCACGGCCTTCGCCATGGTCGCGGCGACGGGCAACATCTTCTACGGCCTCTGGTACCCGATCATCGTCGCCCTCGCGACGGTCGTGCTGGGCTTCCTGCTGGTCAAGGAAGGCAAGGACGTGGACATCAACGCCTGAGCCCATGTGGGATGACCGGAAGGGGCGGGTCGACCGGAGACGGGCGACCCGCCCCTTTTCCTTGTCGGAACCGGGCCGGGACGCTCTAGATGACGGTGATGTTTCCGCTGCTGATCCTGACGCTGGTTGCCGCCTGGATGGCGCTGCTGTTCGCGGTCGCCTGGCGCAGCGAACGCCGGGACCGGCCGGCATCAGCACCCCGGACCAGTCCGTGGGCCTATGCGCTCAGCCTTGCGATCTACTGCACGTCCTGGACCTACTACGGAGCGGTCGGGACGGCGACGCGCGACGGCTGGGACTATCTGCCCATCTACATCGGACCTGTGATCGGGCTGGTTCTGCTGTTTCCGCTGTGGCGACGGATCACGGCGGCGGCCAAGCGCGAGAATATCGGCTCGATCGCCGACTTCCTCTCGTCGCGCTACGGCAAGAGCCAGTCGCTCGGGGCACTTGTCGCGGGCGTCGCCATCGTGGGGTCCCTCCCCTATATCGCCCTGCAGCTGAAGTCCCTGTCGATGGCGTGGCAACTGGTCACCGCAGGCACCCCCGTCGCGGGGTCAGAGAAGGTGACGGTCAGCCTGATCGCGATCGTGCTGGCCGGTTTCACCATCCTGTTCGGGGCCCGTCGGCCGGACCTGACCGAACACAACCGGGGCCTGATCCGGGCCGTGGCGCTGGAGTCGGTCGTCAAGCTGGCGGCGCTGGTGGCCGTCGCCGTCTTCGCCGGCCTCCTGCTGCTGGGTTCGCCGGATCCCGCCGCGATCGGTCTGGCGCTGGGCACGCTCGCCGCGCCGCCAGTCGTGGATGCCCGCTTCGTTACCATCATCCTGCTGTCCACCGTGGCCATCTTCTGCCTGCCACGACAGTTCCACGTCGGGTTCGTGGAGGCGGTCGGGCCGGACGACATCCGCCGGGCGCGCTGGGCCTTTCCGGCCTATCTGCTGCTGACCAGCCTGGCCGTCTTGCCGATCGTGGCCGCCGGTCGTCTGTTCACAGGGGTCGGGGATCCGGACCTGTTCGTGCTGGGCCTGCCGTTCCAGCAGGGTGCCCACGTCCTGACGGCGATCGTCTTCGTGGGCGGGTTCTCGGCGGCGACGGCCATGGTGATCGTGGAGACGGTCGCGCTTTCGGCCATGGCGTCCAACAGTCTGATCCTGCCCCTGATGGCCCGCAACCGGTGGCCGACGCGCAGCGGTTCGGGCGAGACCGCCAGCTCAATCCTGCAGGTCCGGCGCATCGTCATCTGCACCATCCTGTTTCTGGCGTGGCTGTATTTCCAGGCGATCGACCGGTCGTTTGATCTCGCATCGATCGGACTGACGTCCTTCGCAGCCCTCGCCCAGTTGGCCCCGGCGCTGTTCGGGGCCGTCATGTGGCGCGGCGGCCATGCGAGAGGGGCCTTCGCCGGGCTTCTGATCGGCGCGGTGATCTGGCTGATCTTCCTCGCCCTGCCCCAGGTCGGGGCCGCCCTCGGCATGGGGCCCCTCAGCCTGCTGGGGATGGCGGATCCCCTGCCCTTCGGGGTCATGGCCAGCCTTTCAGCGAACACGCTGGTCTTTGTGCTGGTGTCGCGCGCCAGTCAGCCCCGCCTGATCGACCGCGTCCAGGCCCGGGCCTTCGTCGACCGGGTGAGCCCGGACTGGCGGGAGCAGAGCACCACGCCCTCCGGGGCCTCTGTGGGCGACCTGCGGACCCTGGTGTCCCGCTTCGTCGGCGACGCCGGCGCGAACCGCGCCTTTGGAGCCTTTGCGGAGGAGACCGGTCAGTCCCTTCGCGACAGCGACCCCGCCGACGCCGGTCTGGCCCGAGCGGCCGAGCGGATGCTGGCGGGAGCCGTGGGCGCGTCCTCGGCCCGCCGGGTCATCGCCGCGGCCCTCGCCGGCGGCGGCCGCGCCCCCGAGGATGTGGTGCGCATGCTCGACGAGGCCTCGGAGGCCGTCCAGTTCAACCGCGAGCTTCTGCAGGCGACCCTCGACAACATCGATCAGGGGGTCAGCGTGGTCGACGAGGACCTGCGACTGATTGCCTGGAACGCCCGCTACATCGACCTGTTCGACCTGCCGCAGGGCCTGGTCCATGTCGGCCTTCCCGTGGCGGCCGTCTACCGGCTGAACGCCGAACGGGGGGAGGTTTCGGCGGCGGACATGGAGGCCTGGGTCGAGCGGAGGCTTGACGCCCTGCGCCGCCGCACGCCGCACGATCATGAGCGGACCCAGCCCAACGGGCGGATCCTGAAGTCGACCGGTGCGCCCATGGCGGGTGGCGGCTATGTCACCTCCTACACCGACATCACCGAACTGCGGCGCGCCGCCGAGGCGCTGGCGGAGGCCAATGAGCGGCTCGAGGCCCGGGTCGCCGACCGCACCGAGCGGCTGAATGAGGCCCGCCAGACCGCAGAGGATGCCGTGGCGTCCAAGACCCGCTTTCTGGCCGCCGCCAGCCACGACCTGCTCCAGCCCCTGCACGCCGCGCGGCTGTTCATCGCAGCCCTGCGCGATGGGGCGGACGGAAGCGGGCTGGAGACACGGCAGCTGGCAGAGAATGCGGACCGGTCGATCGAGAGCGCACACGGGCTGCTGAAGGCCCTGCTCAACCTGTCGCGTCTGGAGGCGGGCGGGGTGAAGCCTTCGGTGGGTCCCCTCTCCGTCGAGGCCGTGTTTGCCGATCTGCGGCGGGAGTTCGTCCCGCTCGCGGCCGGCCGTGGCCTGACGCTGCACATCGTGCCAACGGGCCTGTGGGTCGCCTCCGATCAGGATCTGTTGCGCTCCCTGCTGCAGAACCTCGTCGGCAACGCCCTCCGGTACACCGACCGGGGCGGGGTGCGAGTGGGGGCCCGGCGACAGGGCGACACCATCCGTCTGGAGGTCCACGACACCGGGCGCGGGATCACGCCAGAACAGCAGGGACTGATCTTCTCCGAGTTCACCCGCCTGCCGGGCCAGCCCGGCGATGAGCCCGGCGCGGGACTGGGTCTGGCGATCGTTCGGCGGGTGGCGGATCTTCTGGCGCACCCGCTGTCGCTGCAGTCCCGGCCGGGCCGGGGGACCACCTTTGCCCTTGTCGTGCCCCGTGCAGCCGCAGCCCCGATCACAGCCCCGCCCGGCAGCCGGGGCTCGGGGACGGCCGACGTCAGCGGCCTGCGGGTGATGTGCGTGGACAACGATCCCGCCATCCTCGATGGCCTTGTGGCCCTGCTGGGGCGCTGGGGGATGCGACCGGCGGCGGCACTGGACGCGGCCACCGCACGGGCCCTGACGGGCCCATTCGACGCGGCGTTGATCGACTTTCACCTCGGGGACGGTGAGACCGGCCTCGATCTTGCCGGAAACCTGCGGGAGCGGGGGCTGGCCCACATCGCCCTGATCACGGCCGACGATGACGAGACCCTGCCGGCCCGCGCCGCCGCCGCAGGGGTCGTCCTTCTGCACAAGCCAGTGAAGCCGGCGGCTCTGAGAGCCTTCCTGTCCCTGCCCCGGGGCGAGGCCTGACCCGCAGTACTGGCGGGTTACAGTGGCAGGGACAACGCCCGCGCGGCAATCACCGCCTGGGTCCGGGTCTGGACGCCGAGCTTGCGGAACATGCCCGTCAGGTGCGCTTTGATGGTCGCCTCGGTCACCCCGAGGTCGAAGGCGATCTGCTTGTTCAGCCGGCCCTGCTGAAGGCCGACGAGGATTCGGAGCTGGGAGGGGGTGAGGCTGGCGATCCGGGCTTCTATTCCGTCGCTGGCTCCCGCCGCCAGGTTCGCCGGAGCCCAGATCTCGCCCGCCCGGATCGCCGACAGCGCCTCGACCATGGTTTCGAGTGTGGCCGACTTGGGGATGAAGCCCGAAGCCCCGAAAGAGAGCGCCCGCGCGATGGTCTCGCCATCCTCGCTGGCCGAGACCACCACGACCGGCACGGCGGGGAAGTCTGCCCGCACACCGGCCAGCCCGACGAACCCGTCGCTGTCCGACAGTCTGAGATCCAGCAGCAGAAGATCGATCGGTCCGCGTGAAAGCGCCTCGCGGGCCCCGGCGAGGCTGGGTGTCTCGTCAATCCGGGCACCGGGTGCGGCATGGGCCAGCGCCGAAACAAGCGCGGCACGGAACAGGGGATGATCATCGGCGACGATGATGCGATCCATACCAGGGGCCTCTTGAAGACTGCCGGTCTGCGTCGGCAACGAAAGCCGCTGCCATGTCCTCGGCGTGGGTCGAAGATAGACCATTGGCTAATGGCCACAAAGGGACATTATCCGGGACACTCGACCCCGGGGTCGGCCCGGGACACCCCTCATGCGCTCCCGCGACGGCCTCCCGGGGGGCGCTGTGGGCGGTTGCCCCCGCGGATCTGTCGACAATCACAAGGGCTGAGGGCCATCCATTGACCGACCGCGATCTGTATCCCGTTCCCGCGCCCTGGGCCGAGCGCGCCCATATGGATGCGGCCGCCTATGAGGCCGCCCGTCGGGCGGCCCGGACGACGCCCGACGCCTTCTGGGCCGAACAGGCCCACCGGCTGGACTGGATGACGGCACCGACCGAGATCAAGGACGTCTCGTTCGACAAGGCCGACTTCCGCATCCGCTGGTTCGCCGACGGGGTCTTGAACGTCGCCTGGAACTGTCTGGACCGCCATCTGACGGACCGGGGCGACCAGACGGCCGTGATCTGGGAGGGCGACGAGCCCACCGTCTCCGGCGGCCTGACCTATCGCGAACTGCACGCCGAGGTCTGCCGCATGGCCAATGTCCTCAAGGGCATGGGCGTGGTGAAGGGCGATCGCGTCACCCTGTATCTGCCGATGATCCCCGCAGCGGCGGTTGCCATGCTGGCTTGTGCCCGCATCGGCGCGGTGCATTCCGTTGTCTTCGGCGGCTTCTCGCCCGACAGCCTGTGCGGCCGGATCGAGGACTGCGGCTCACGCTTCGTCATCACCGCGGACGAGGGCCTGCGCGGTGGCAAGCGGATCCCGCTGAAGGCCAATGTCGACGCCGCGCTGGAGAAGCTGCCGGCCGGGTCGGTGGAGCGGGTCCTGATCGTCTCCCACACCCATGCCGACATCCCGATCGTCGAGGGACGGGACCTGCTTTACAGCGCGCTGAAGAACGGCGTCAGCGCCGACTGCCCGTGCGAACCGATGAGCGCCGAGGATCCGCTGTTCATCCTCTACACCTCGGGCTCGACAGGGAAGCCCAAGGGCGTGCTGCACACCACGGGCGGCTATCTGCTCTGGGCGGCCTGGACCCATGAGCTGGTGTTCGACTATCGGCCCGGCGAGGTCTTCTGGTGCACCGCCGACGTCGGCTGGGTCACCGGCCACAGCTATTGCGTCTATGGCCCCCTGGCCAACGGCGCGACGACCCTGATGTTCGAGGGGGTGCCCAACTATCCGGACCACAGCCGCTTCTGGCAGGTGGTGGACAAGCATCAGGTCGAGATCTTCTACACCGCGCCCACGGCCCTGCGGGCCCTGATGCGCGAGGGGGACGGGCCGGTGAAGGCGACCAGCCGCAAGTCCCTGCGCCTGCTGGGCAGCGTCGGCGAGCCGATCAACCCCGAGGCCTGGCGCTGGTATCACGAGGTTGTCGGCGAGGGCCGTTGCCCCATCGTGGACACCTGGTGGCAGACCGAGACCGGCGGCATTCTGGTTTCGCCCCTGCCCGGAGCCACCGACCTCAAGCCGGGCTCGGCCACCAAACCCCTGCCCGGAGTCGAACTGCAACTGGTCGATGCGGAAGGTGCGGTGCTGGAGGGCGCGGCGTCGGGCAATCTGTGCATCACCGACAGCTGGCCGGGGCAGATGCGCACCGTCTGGGGTGACCATCAGCGTTTCTTCGACACCTATTTCAGCGCCTATCCGGGCCGCTACTTTACCGGCGACGGGTGCCGGCGGGACGAGGACGGCTACTACTGGATCACCGGTCGGGTCGACGATGTCATCAATGTCTCGGGCCACCGGATGGGGACGGCGGAGGTGGAGAGCGCGCTCGTTCTGCACGACCATGTCGCCGAGGCGGCGGTGGTCGGCTATCCCCACGACATCAAGGGCCAGGGCATCTATGCCTATGTGACGCTGAACGCCGGGATCGAACCGCACGACGATCTGAAACGGGCCCTGGTTGCCCATGTCCGCAAGGAAATTGGCCCGATCGCCGCTCCGGATGTGATTCACTGGGCCCCGGGTCTGCCCAAGACCCGGTCCGGCAAGATCATGCGGCGGATCCTGCGCAAGATCGCCGAGGGCGAGCTGGACAGCCTCGGCGACACCTCGACCCTGGCCGATCCGGCCGTCGTCGAACACCTCGTCACCGGGCGGCAGCGAAAGACGGAACCCTGAGGGCCCCACCAACGGGATGTTAACCCTGTCGCCGGAGGCTGCGGGCGCAACCCCTGAGCCGGGGCATAGATTCAGGCAGCAGGTCTTCGATGTCGGTCCAAGCGTCTTCCCGTCCGGCGGCGACCTCCAAACTCGATGACATTGTCGGCGATGCCGCCTCGGCCGACCGGCTGGCAGCGATGTCCGGCGCGATGCGACGCACCGGAAAGGCGGGTCGGAGTCAGAAACAGGAAAAGGCCCGGCTGGCCATGATGGTCCGCAAACTTCAGGCCGGCCTGCAACATCTGGCGGTCGGGGAGCCTGAAAAGTCCGCCGCCGAGGCCATGGCCGTCCTGCAGATGGACGAACGCTATGGTCTGGCCTGGCACGTTCTGGCCATTTCGCTGGAGAAATCAGGCGAGCTGGAAAAGGCCTTCGCGGCCTATGAGGCCGCGCTGAAACTGTTGCCCGACGATCCTGCCCTGATCGGCGATCTCGGGGGGCTGGCCCATCGTCTCGACCACCTCGACCTCGCCGAGAAACTGTATCTGCGGCATCTGGCGCTGTCGCCGGGAAATCCGCCGGTCGCCAACAACCTGGCCTCTGTCTACCGGAACCAGAATCGCTATGGCGAGGCCATTGATCTGCTGAGCACCCTGATTGCGGCCAATCCGGAAATGCCGCTTCTGTGGAACTCGCTGGGCACCGTCCTCAGCGATCGGGGCGAGATGGAGCAGTCCCTGCCCTTCTATGACGAAGCGATCCGCCTCGACCCCGGCTTCTACAAGGCCCGCTACAACCGGGCGAATGTCCGCATGGGTCTGGGCGACCCGGAAGCCGCGCTGCGCGATATCGATCTGGCGCTGGCCGGGGTCCGGTTGCCGGAGGACATCGCGACCATGGCCGTCTCCAAGGCCCTGACCCAGATGATGCTAGGCGACATGACCGGCGGGTTCGAGACCTATGAGGCGCGCTTCGCGCCAGCCCTCCCCGGAGCGGTCGGCTTCGAGGAACACGGCACGCGATGGGAGCCGACGGATGACCTGGAGGGCAAGACCCTCCTGATCTACGGCGAGCAGGGCTTGGGCGACGAGATCCTCTTCGCCAATGTGCTGGCCGATACGATCGAGGCGGTCGGGCCGAAGGGCAAGGTCATTCTGTCCTGTGTCGGCCGGCTGGTCCCGCTGTTTCAGCGCAGCTATCCGGACATCCAGGTCTGTGCCCACCGGACCCTTTCGTATGTCGGGCGACTCAAGCGCTTTGCCGAGCTCGATGACGACGCACCGGCCATCGACCTGTGGACCCCGATGGCGAGCTTGTTCCGGCGCTTTCGCGACACCGTCGACCGCTTTCCGGACACACCGGGCTTCCTCAGGGCGGACCCGGCCCGGGTGGCCCACTGGAAGGGCGTTCTGGACGCCCAGGGCCGGCTGCCCAAGGTGGGCGTGATGTGGAAGAGCCTGCTGATGAAGGGCAACCGCGTTCGCGGCTTCGTGCCCTTCGACCTCTGGCCCCCCGTCCTCGCTACGCCCGGCATCCAGTTCGTCAATCTGCAGTACGGGGACTGTTCAGAGGAAATGGCGCGGGCCGAGGCGGCGGGGCTGGCCCTGTGGACCCCGCCGGGCATCGACCTGAAGGATGACCTCGATGATGTGGCGGCGCTGTGCAGCGCGCTCGATCTCGTCGTCGGGCCGATGGCGGCGACCACGAACATCGCGGCAGGCTGCGGCACAGCAAGCTGGGTACTGTCGATGCCGGACGCATGGACCCGGTTCGGGACCGATCACCTGCCCTGCTATCCGTCGGTCCGACTGTTCCCGGTCGACGGCTTCGGCGACTGGGATGGAGCAATGAGCCGGCTCGGCGACGCCCTGCGCCACGAGATCGCGACGCCGGCGGACTCGAACACGGTCGCGGCGTGAGCGCCTTCATTCCCTACGGACGACAGCTTATCGAGGCCGACGATGAGGCCGCGGTTCTGGCGGCATTGCGGTCCGACTATCTGACCCAGGGTCCCTCGACCGTCGCGTTCGAGACGGATCTGGCGGCATATGTCGGGTCCCGGTTCTGCGTCGCCGTGTCCAGCGCGACGGCAGGACTGCATATCGCCATGGCGGCGCTGGACCTGGGCAGCGGCGAGGGCATCACCTCACCAAATACCTTCGTCGCAACCGCCAACGCCATGATTTACAACGGACTTGATCCCGTCCTGGCAGACATCGACCCCGACACCTTCAATCTCTCGCCCGTCGCTGCCGAAGCCGCGGTCACCGACCGGACCCGATTGATTGCACCGGTGCATTTCGCGGGCCTGCCGGCCGACATGGAGGCGTTCGCCAGCCTCGCGGGACACCGTGGACTGGCCCTGATCGAGGACGCCGCCCATGCGATCGGATCCGACTATCCCTCGGGCGGCCGGGTCGGAAACAGCCGGTTCTCGGCCATGACCGTCTTCTCCTTCCATCCGGTCAAGTCGATGACGACCGGTGAGGGGGGAGCCATCACGACCAATGACCCGGCCCTGTACGAACGGCTGATGATGCTGCGGTCCCACGGGATCACGCGCGACCCCGCACGGCTGACCGATCCGCCCGGGACCTGGTGGTACGAACAGCAGTTGCTCGGTTTCAACTACCGGATGACCGACTTCCAGGCGGCGCTGGGGGCCAGCCAGTTGCGGAAGCTGGACCGGTTCGCGGCCCGTCGTCGGGCGATCATCGCGCGCTACCGCGCGGCATTGTCGGACCTGTCATGGCTGGCCCTGCCGCACGAGGCCGGGAACCAGCGCGTCTGCTACCATCTATTCGTCGTCCGGTTCGATTTCGAGGCGATGGGGCGGACCCGCGCCGAGGTCATGGCGGCATTGGCGGCCGAAGGCGTAGGGTCGCAGGTGCACTACATCCCGGTCTATCGACAACCGTGGCATGCCACCCTCGCGGGAGACCGGCAGACGCGGTTCCCGTCCAATGAGGCCTACTATGCCCGCTGCCTCAGCCTGCCACTCTATCCGGCCATGACAGACGAGGACGTCGACCAGGTGATCACTGCCGTGCGGGGACTGGCATGAGCGTCGGGCGCGCCCTCGCCGTCATTCCGGCCCGCGGCGGGTCCAGGCGGATCCCGCGCAAGAACATCCGCCTGTTCGCCGGCCGGCCGATCCTGGCCTGGCCGATCAAGGCGGCGCTGGAAAGCGGCCTGTTCGCGACCGTGATGGTTTCAACCGAGGATGAGGAAATCGCGCAGGTGGCGCGGGAGGCCGGGGCGGAAACACCGTTCCTGCGCAGCCTCGACACGGCCGACGACCAGTCCGCCCTGCTGGATGTGCTGGCCGAAGTTGTGGGAACCTATCGGGCGCAGGGCGATCGGTTCGAGACGGTGTGCTGCCTGTTGCCGACCGCAACACTAGTCACCGCCGAACGCTTGCGGACGGGCCATGACATGTTCGCGACCGGAGCCTTCGACAGCGTGTTCCCGGTCACCCGTTTCCCCGCCCCGATCCAGCGGGCGCTGCGCCGGGATGATCAGGGCATGATCTCCATGTTCCAGCCCGAACACTACAGTTCGCGCTCGCAGGATCTGGAGCCGGCCTATCATGACGCGGGTCAGTTCTACTGGATGAGCGACCAGACCTGTCTGGACCGGACGCCGACCTTCTCGGGCCGGGCCGGCAGTTTCGTGCTCGATGAAACCGAGGTCCAGGACATCGACACCGAGGTCGACTGGCGTCTGGCCGAACTCAAGCACCAGCTGCTGCATCCCGGCGAGCGGTGATGCCGGCTCCGGGTCTGCTGGTCATCCATACCGAGGGCGATCGGGTCCGGGGGTTGGGCCATGTCAGCCGGTGCAGCGCCTATGCCGATGAATGGTCCCACCGCGGCGGTCGGGTCCTCTGGATTCTCGACGGGGATGAGACTGCGGCCAGCCTGATCCAGCCGGGGCAGGAGATCCGGGTCATGCGGTGGCAGGACGATGCCGCCGAGGCCCTGACCGATTACGATGCCGCGGTGACCCTGGTGGATTCCTACACGGCCTCCGCCGGGGCGCGGGAGGCCATCGCGGCTATGAGCGGGGAAGCCGTCTTCATCGACGACCTGTGGCAGCTCTGGCCCGCCGGACGTGTGGTGCACCCGGCCCCCGATCGACGACCGGCAGGTGCACCGGCCGCACACCCGGACTCGGTCTGGCTGGAGGGGCCGCTCTGGCACCCCCTGCGAGGCCCTTTCATCGACCTGCCTCGGCGCGGCCCGACGCGTGAACGTATCGGGCGCGTGCTGGTCGTGTTCGGCGGTGGCGACCTGCGAAAAGTGGGGTCCACGATGGCGGACCTGGCCCACGCGGTCTGGCCGGATGCGGCGGTGGATCTGGTTCTGGGTGCAGGTCAGGGGCGGCCCGAAGCCTCCCCTCACCTCACCATCCATCAAGCGCTGGATGCTGCGGCCATGGCGCGGCTGATGCGGGACGCCGACGTGGCGATCAGCGGCGCGGGCCAGACCATCTTCGAACTGGCCCGGTGCGGGACCCCCACGGTGATGGTGGGGATCGCTGACAACCAGCGCGCCAATCTGGAGCACTGGCCGAGGCTGTGCGGCTTCATCGACGCGGGGTTGTGGGACGGGGGCGATCTGCAGGATCGCGTCCGGAACGGCCTGATCGCACTCGGGCCCGCCCCGATTCGACAGGATATCTCGGCACGCGCGGCCGGAATTGTCGACGGCCAGGGCGTTCGTCGAACTCTTTGATTACCTTGGTCAGGTTAGCGGTGGGACTGATCAAATTCCTGATCAGTTTGGTCGGGTCGAGTCGCCCGGGGTGGAATGATGTTTTTCGCCGATTGCCGTCTGCGCCCCCTCAACCCCGATGACAGCGCGCGGGTGCTGTCGTGGCGCAATCAGGACCGGGTCCGCGCCGGTATGTACAATGACCACATCATCACGCAGGACGAACATGACCGGTGGTTCACCGCGGCCCTGATCGACCCGACGGCGGTCTATTGCATCTTCGAGCATCAGGACCGTCCGCTGGGCTTTGTGTCCTTCACGGCCATCAACCGGACCCACGATCGCTGCACCTGGGCCTTCTACCTGGGCGAGGAAGACGCGCCGCGCGGGTCGGGCGCGGCCATGGAGCTGCTGGCCCTGGATCACGTCTTCGATGCGATCGGGATTGGCAAATTGTGCTGCGAGGTGTTCGTGTTCAACGCCGGGGTGGTGCGACTGCACCAGCGGTTCGGCTTCGTCGAGGAAGGCCGGTTCGTGCGTCACTACCGCAAGAACGGGGAGATGCAGGACATCGTCTGTCTGGCCCGGTTCGCCGAGGGCTGGGCGACCGACCGCGCCGCCCTGATGCCGACCGTGTTCAAGGGAGAGGCGGCGTGACCTTCAGCTATCCGGATCATGTCTTTGTCGTCGCCGAGCTGTCGGCCAATCACGGCGGGTCTCTGGAGGTCTGCCTCGAGACGGTGCGGGCGGCCGCGGCGGCCGGCGCTGATGCCATCAAGCTGCAGACCTATACGCCCGACGGCATCACCCTGGACTGCGACACGCCCCCGTTCCAGATCCGGGACGGGACGCTGTGGGACGGCACCACCTTGCATGCCCTCTATGTCGAGGCCCAGACGCCGTGGGAGTGGCATGCGCCGATCCAGGCGGAGGCCCATCGGTGCGGCCTGACCTTCTTCTCGTCGCCGTTCGATTTCGAGGCCGTCGACTTCCTGGATGCCCTCGATGTGCCGATCTTCAAGATCGCCTCGTTCGAGATCTGCGACATTCCCCTGATTGAATATTGCGCGGCCAAAGGGCGGGCCATGATCATGTCGACCGGGATCGCCGGTCTGGCCGAGATCGAGGAGGCGCTGGCGGCCTGTCACCGGCAGGGTAATCACGACGTGACCCTCCTCAAATGCACCTCGGCCTATCCAGCCCTGCCGTCCGACGCCAACCTCGCGACCATCCCCCTGTGGGCGAAGACCTTCGGCGTGCCCATGGGCCTGTCGGACCATACGACCGATGACGCCGTGGCCATCGCCGCGGTCGCCCTGGGGGCACGGGTGATCGAGAAGCATTTCATTCTCGACCGGGCCATCGGTGGCCCCGATGCCAGTTTCTCCCTGATGCCCGATGAGTTTGCCCGGCTGGTCCGGGGCATCCGGGTGGCTGAACAGGCGGTCGGCGGCATCCAGTCCGGCCCGACCGGTCAGGCCCTGATCAACCGCCGCTTCGGCCGCTCGCTGTTCATCGCCGAGGATGTGAAGGCGGGCGAGCCGCTGACGCCCCGGACCCTGCGTTCGGTGCGTCCGGGGGACGGCCTGCATCCCCGCCACTATTACGACCTTCTGGGACGGACCCTGCGGCAGGACGCGGTCAAGGGCACGCCGCTGGACTGGTCGATGCTGGACTGACGCCAGGGCTCAGGTCTTGGCCTGGGCGTTGAACGCCCGGGTCTCCTCCACACTGAAGAAGTGCGGATTGGTGCCGGAGTGGTATTCGAACTCGGGTCCGACGTGGACGCCCTGTTCACCCAGGGCGTTCAGCGAGAAGTCGACGTCCCCGTTGTGGAACCGGATGGTCGGGGCGATGACGTAGTGGTCTTCGAACTCATAGGTCAGATGAGAGTCATCCGCCGGACACATGATTTCGTGCAGCTTTTCGCCGGGCCGGATACCGATGACATGGGTCGGCATGCCGGGCGCGATCGCCTCGGCCAGATCCACGATCCGGACCGATGGGATCTTGGGAATGAAGATCTCGCCCCCGTGCATGCGACGGAAATTCTGCAGCACAAAATTGACCCCCTGCTCCAGCGAGATCCAGAACCGGGTCATGCGCGGGTCCGTGATCGGCAGCGAGGGCGCGCCCTCGGCGATCAGCTTCTGGAAGAAGGGCAGGACCGACCCGCGCGAACCGACGACATTGCCGTAGCGCACGACCGCGAACCGGGTCCGGTGGCTGCCCGCCATGTTGTTCGCCGCCACGAACAGCTTGTCCGACGCCAGTTTGGTCGCGCCATACAGATTGATCGGGTTCGCCGCCTTGTCCGTGGACAGGGCAATCACGCGCTCGACATTGTTCGCCAGGGCCGCCGCGATGACGTTCTCGGCCCCGTTGATGTTGGTGCGGATGCATTCGGTCGGATTGTACTCGGCCGCGATCACCTGTTTCATGGCCGCCGCGTGGATGATGAAATCGACCCCGCGCGTGGCCTGGATCAGGCGTTCGCGGTCGCGGACGTCGCCGAGGAAGAAGCGCATGCAGGGGTCAGTGAACTCATGCTGCATCTCGAACTGTTTCAGCTCGTCGCGCGAATAGACGATCAACCGGCGCGGTTTATAGTGGGCCAGGATCATGCGGATATACATCCGCCCGAAGGAGCCGCTGCCCCCTGTGATCAGGATCGATTTTTCGTTGAACATCCGCTGATCCGCCCCGCTGCCCCGCACGGCCGTGGCGACCGCACAAGAACAGAATCACACCCCCAAGCCTAGGCGCGGCCGGCGAGTTGGCGCCACATCGATTCGTAGTGGCCTGCCCTCCCGCGCGGCCCGGGCGGATTCAGGCCCCGTTAAGCCGCTGGCGCGACCCTTCCTCATCCAGAGGGATTCGATCATGGGCCTGACCGCCGCAGCACTCACCCCACCGTCACCTGTGACCCGGAGCCTGATCGAGACGGGCGCCCATCTTTTCGACCATCGGCTGGACGCAGCTGCGGCGGACGATCTGCTGGGCAAGATCCGGGGGCAGCGGTCCTTCGACCATCGCCTGTTCCAGGACGAGGCCAGCTTCGACGCCGATCCGCAGTTCCGTGGGGTCAATCCTCGCCCCGGCCGCAACCTTCTGGAGCAGTTCCAGCCCGAACTGGCGTTCGTGGAGCAGGACGCCGGACTGGTGGCCGGACTGAGCGAGGTATTGGGTCCGGACTATGTCATCATGGACCGCAAGGTCGTGTGTGGCGTGCGGGCCAAATCCATCCCGGACTGGCTGAAGGCGCGGATCGACGGCCAGCCCGTGAACAATCTCGGGCCCTACGTCAAACCTGAGTACCGGGACGTAACCTATTTCTACGGCATCGATTTTCACCAGGACATCATCGACTACCGTGACCGGGAGGCGGACTTTGTCACCCTTTACGTCTATCTCCACCCGGTGGCCCGGATCGACGCGCCGCTGTTCCTGCTCGAGGGCAGCCACCGGCTGGGCGCGACGCCCTTCCCCCACACCCTCAGCCGTCAGGGCCTCGACCTCTGGCGCTACGAAGGTCCGGACGGCGACGCGATCGATGTGACGCAGAGAGTCCTGACGGGAGGGGCGGGGTTCGCGGCCATCTGGCATCCGTTCACCCTGCACGGCACCCAGCCCGACGCGGCGGACCATGAGCGCATCTCCCTGCGCTATCTGGTCGGCCGTGGATCCATGACGGCGAACGGAATGGACACGGTCAATGCATCGATCCGCGGGCCGCTCAGCCTTGCAACAACCCGCGTGGATCTGGCGGAAAACGGCGCCGCACGGCTCCGCGTCAACACAGTCCGTGACGCGTGACCCTGGGTACGACCGATAACTCCACCTTAACCATGGCCGCCGTCTCATGGATCATGGATTCGTGAGGAGAGTTGCCATGGGCGGCCGAAGCGGTGCCGTTCGCCTGACCCCCGAGGTCTTCCGCGAGATCGTTCCCGCCGCGCGCCCCCGATTGCCCGGCGCTGACGCAGTCCTGCCCTATCTGCGCCGCATGGACGAGGCGCGCAGCTATTCGAACTTCGGCCCCCTCCTGACCGCCTTCGAGGCACGACTTGCGGAACGGTTTGAGACCGGCACCCGGATCGTGACCTGCGTCAACGCGACCCAGGTGCTGACCCTGACCCTGCAGGCGCTCGACCTGCCGGCCGACAGTTTCGTGATCGTCCCCTCCTATACCTTTGTGGCCACGGCCCATGCGGTAATCGCGGCCGGTCTGAAGCCGTGGTTTGTCGATGTGGATATCGATGACTGGATGCTGCAGCCGGACACGGTCCGGGCCGGGCTTGCCGCTGCGCCCGGGCCGGTGTCGGCGGTCATTCCCGTGGCCGCCTTCGGTGCCATGCCCGACCTTGATGGCTGGAAGGCGCTGCGCCGGGACACCGGCCTGGCCGTCATCCTCGACGGGGCGGCGGCCTTCGATCAGGCGAGACAGTCGGACATTCCTGTGGTGGTCAGCCTGCACGCCACCAAGGTTCTCGGCATTGGTGAGGGCGGCTTTCTGGCTACCGGGGATGAGGATCTGGCCGCGCGTGTGCGCCAGCTGACCACCTTCGGCTTTCGCGGCTCACGCGCGGCACAGATCGTCGCCACCAATGCCAAGCTGAGCGAGTATGCGGGGGCCGTGGGCCTGGCGGCGCTGGACAACTGGGACTCCGACCGGCTGCAGTATCTGCGCACGTCCAGACTGATGCGCGCGGCGATGACCTATCTGCCCGAGGTTCGGTTCCAGGCCGGCTGGGGCGTGGACTGGGTCACCAGTGTCTGCTCGGTCCGCCTGCCCGACGGCACGACCGACCACGTTGAACAGACCCTAGCCGCCGCCGACATCGGGACCCGCCGCTGGTGGGATCAGGGCTGCCACACCAATACGGCCTTCGCCGGCTACCCGTGCGACGCCCTGCCCGCGACGGAACGGCTCGGTCAGTCGGTCATCGGCCTGCCATTTGCGATAGACATGGATGAGCGCCAGATCTCGCGCATTTCCGGTGCGCTTGTGACGGCACTGGCCGGACTGTGAGCCTGGATGGACGGACGATCCTGATCACCGGTGCCGCCGGTGCCATCGGCCAGGCCTGCGTCAGACGACTGTCAGAGCGCGGGGCCCGGATCATGATGACGGACCGGGTGGAAACGGCCCCGGCGGACGGGGTCGATCTGGACTGGATCAAGGCCGATGTCACCGACCGGGACGCCATCCAGTCCATCGTGCAGGCCACGATCGAGCGGTTCGGCCGTCTGGATGCTGTGGTGCTCGCGGCCGGCGTTGAAGGTCCCGTGGGACCGGTCGAAGACCTCACCGAGGCCGATCTGGATCAGGTTCTGGCCGTCAACCTGAAGGGCAGCCTGTTTGCGCTGCAGGCGGCGCTGCCCGTCATGAAGCGCCAGGGCTCGGGGAGCATCGTAGCACTGTCGTCGATCTCCGGCGTGATCGGCAGTGCGTCCCTCGCGGCCTATACGATCAGCAAACACGCCGTCATCGGGCTTGTGCGCGCCGCGGCCCTCGAAGTTGCGGCGTCCGGCGTCAGGGTCAACGCCGTCTGCCCCGGGCCGATCGACTCCCGCATGATGCAACGGCTGGATCGGGCGCTGTCGGAACGCTATCCGGACCGTGTCGTCGGCACCGGCGGCGGGGCCGCGGGCCTGCCGATCCAGCGCTATGTTACGGCCGACGAGGTGGCTCGTATGATCGCCTTCCTGTGCAGCGACGAGGCCGCCTCCTGTACCGGTGGGACCTATATGGTCGACGGCGGCTTTACCGCGAAGTGATGACCGCCCTGTCCCGCCCGATCGGCGGCTTTTTCGAGCGTCACACGGCGGGTCCCGGGGCTGTCGGCCCAGGTGTGCTGGACGCCTGGACCGGGGGCCGGCCCCATGCCGCCTTCGTCAATGCCCGCTCGGCCTTCGGCGCCTTGGTGGCACAGCTTGAGCCTGCAACGATCTGGCTGCCGGCCTGGCTGTGTCGCGACATGGTCCAGCCAGCCTGGTCGGACCGCGTCCGCTTCTATCCGGTCGGTCCCGGATTTGAGCCCGACCTCAGCGCGGTTAAGGCCGAGGCACAGGCGGGCGATGTGTTGCTGGTGCTCGCCGCCTTCGGCCTGCCGATCGATGACGCGACGCGGGCCCTCAGTACCGCCCGCCCTGAGCTTCACATGATCGAGGACCGGGCCCAGGCGCTTGATGCGGGCCCGGGATCGGGCGCGGGCTGGACCCTGTACAGTCCGCGAAAACTGTTGGGCGTAGCCGATGGCGGCCTGCTGGTGGCGCGCGACAAGGACTGCGTCCTGCCTCTTCCGGGCACCGCAGCGCGCGCAGATTTGCTATGGCGGGCCCCGGACCTGCGGGCTGCCGACCCCGCCGGGCGGGAAAACGCCCTCTGGCATGCTGCCAACCAGTCGAAGGAGACCGCGATGGATGTCAGTGGTGCCGCCATGACAGCGGACAGTCTGGCTCTGCTGTCGGGGACGCCGCTGTCGAGCCTGACCGCCCCCCGTCTTCGCAACTGGATGACGCTGGATGAACGTCTGGACCAATGGTCGGCCCTGCCGTCAAAGCCCGCAGCACCGCCTTTGGGCTATGTGCTGGATCTTGAGCCCGAGGTTCGGGATTGCCTGCGGGCCCGACTGACGTCTGCCCGGGTGTTTGCGGCGGTTCACTGGCCGGATCTGGCTTCTCCGGCGGGCCTGTTCCCGCGCGAGCATGCGTGGACGCGACGGCTGCTGACCCTGCCGTGCGATCATCGCTATACGGAAGTGGAGATGGCAGGCATCGCCGATCTGGTGGACGAGGTGCTGGGATGAGCCATCCCTACGCCAGTCTGGCCTATGCCCAATCGCTCGACCATGTGGGCCCCGCGCTGGCCGTGCCCGAATGGGGCGGTCACGTCCTGACGCGCGCGGTTGCAGGCAGCACCTCGCTTGATGCGATCGGGCCTTATCCCCTGGCGGTCCTGCCCGCGGACGCCGATCTGACGGGCGGACTGGAATGCCTGAAGGCGACGGGACTGCTGTCCGTAGTCGTTGTTCTCGATCCCCTGCTTCACCCGCCGATGGAGGCCGTCACCGCTGCCTTCGATCTGGCCCGGCCGTTCAAGACCCATCACATCCATGACCGCCGCCTCGGTCCGCCGGCCTATGCCAAACATCACCGCTATGAGGTCCGTCGGGCCCATATGCGCGTCGAAGCCCGCGAGATCGCCCTTGCGGAGCAGCTGCCCGACTGGATCGGCCTGTACGACCAGTTGATCGCCCGCCATCACCTGACCGGCGTGCACGCCTTTCCGGAAAGCCATCACAGGGCGCTGGCAGAGCTGCCCGGTGTGCGGGCGTTCGGTGCCTTCATCGACGGCCGTCTGGTGTCGGCCCATCTGTTCGTGACCCACGCCGGACAGGCGACCAGTCATCTGGCCGCGTCCTCCAGCGAAGGCTATGCCGCCGGGGCCGCCTATGCCGTCAACGATCTGGCACTGGAACGGCTGGACGACTGCGAACTGATCAACTTCGGGGGCGGCGCGGGCGCGGGCGACGACCCGACCGACGGCCTGTCCCGGTTCAAGGCGGGCTTTGCCAATACCCGCCGCACCGTCTGGCTGTGCGGGTCCGTCCTCGACCCCGAGGCGTACCGCAAGCTGAGCGCCGGGCGGGAGGACAACGGGTTCTTTCCGGCCTACCGTGGGCCGAGTCACCAGGAGCGATCCGATGCAGATCAGGGGTAGGACCGTCACGCTGCGGGCGGTCGAGGAGCGCGATCTGGAGACCCTGCATCGGTGGGGCAATGATCCGGAGCTCTGGGCCATGCTGGGCGGTTGGCGTTTCGCTTCCTCGATGGCGCAGACCCGGGCCTGGTTCGAGGGGCTGGCTCGCGATCCGCTGAACCAGCGCTTCGCCATCGATGTGCCGAATGCGGGACTGGTGGGAACCGCCAATCTGATCGACATCGACTGGAAGAACCGCAACGCCTTCCACGGCATGATGATCGGCGATCCGGCCATGCGCGGTCGGGGCATCGGCGTGGACGTGATCATGGCCACGATGCGCTACGCCTTCGACGAGCTGGGCCTGAGGCGCCTGGACGGGTCGATGGTGGCCTATAACGACGCCTCCACGGCAGTCTACTGCGGCAAGTGCGGCTGGCAGGAGGAAGGCCGGCAACGCGACTGGTACTGGCGGGGCGGCCGCTGGTGGGACCGGATCATGGTTGGCGTCACCGAGCCCGACTACCGCGCCTTGATCGCCCGCAACGACTACTGGGCCTCATGAGCGGTGGCTGGACACAGCTGGGCGTGGTCTTTGCCGTGGCGGGTGACCGCGACTGGTCGCGCAGCCATGCCCAGGCCCCGTCAGCGATCGTTCTGGGCGATCGGATCCGCGTCTATTACGGGACCCGCAACAGCGAGAACCGCAGCCGCACCGGCTTCTTCGAGGTCGATCGTGCCGATCCGACGCGGCTGCTGCACGATCACGACCGGCCGGTGATCGACCTCGGCAAACCCGGCTGCCACGACGAGGACGGGGTCATCGCCAGCCAGATCATCGTTCTCGGCGACGAGATGCGGATGTACTACGGCGGCGTCAGCCGGGGCGGCCACGTGCCCTACCGGATGTCCGTGGGCCTGGCGACCAGCCACGACGGCGGCCTGACCTTCGAGCGGGTGTTCGAGGGACCGGTGGTCGATCGCACGCCGCTGGAGCCGTATATGACCATGGCTCCCAACATCCTGATCGAGGCGGGCCGCTGGACCATGTGGTATGGCTCGGGCACCGGCTGGGTCGAGGTCGACGGCAAGTTCGAACCGACCTACCAGATCAAGCTGGCCCATTCCGATGACGGCCTGCACTGGCACCAGACCAATCACGCCTGCATTCCCCGGCTGCATCCGCTGGAGGCCAATACCCGGCCCTCGGTCCTGCGAACGGCCGAGGGCTACGAGATGTGGTTCTGCTATCGCAGCAGCCGCGACTATCGCGACGGGGCCGGATCCTACCGCATAGGCCACGCCACCTCGACCGACGGCCGCGACTGGGTGCGGCAGCCCGATCCCGAGGGGCTCCAGCCGACCGGCTCGGGCTGGAACAGCGTCACCATGGCCTATCCCAGCGTGGTCGAGGCGGACGGCCGTCGGATCATATTCCACAATGGTGACGGCTTTGGCCAGACCGGCGTCGGCTGCGCGATTCAGGAGATCCGGTCATGACCATCCTCGTCTTTCCGTCGGCCCTTGGCGCGGCCGTCACCTTTGCAGCCGAGGCGAGACAGTGGGGCCGTTCGACCGTCGGGGCCTCCTCGCTGGAGGAGGACCCGAACGCCGATTGTTTCGATTTCTGGGAACACCTGCCGTTCATCGGAGAGGCCGACTTCCTTGACGCCCTCGCGGCACTGGTCGAGCGGCATGGCATCACCACCCTGTTCACGCCGCATGCGCCGACCTTCCATCTGCTGGAGCAGACGCTGCCGGGCCGGCTCCCGGAGCTAACATTGTGGGGCTCTGGGCCCTTCGAGCGCCAGATGGACCGGGTGCGCGCGGCGCTGGCGGACGGTGAAGCCGCAGTGGCGGCGGCCTCGGTCTGGGGACAGGCCCCCTGCCCCCTGCCCGTATCAGTTCTGGGCGGCCTGCTCAGCACCGCCGAGACGATCCACGGCGAATGCGCGCGCGAGAAGATGCTCGCGATCTGCGGCGTTGTTCCCGGTGCGCCGAAGGGCGATGTGGTCGAGATCGGAGCCCTTTTCGGCAAGAGCAGTTATGTCCTGAACCGCGTGGCCGCCTGGTGCGGGATCGGCGCGACCCTGTGCGTGGATCCGTGGGACCTCGGCCTGTCGGTCCAGACCGACGCCCCCGAGCATATCCAGCGGGCGTCCGGCGGCTGGGACTGGGAGGTGGTCTATCAGGGGTTCCTCGTGGCCATGGCCGGCTGCGCGACCCGGCCGTTCAACTATCTGCGTCTGACCTCGGCCGAGGCCGCGGCCCTGTACGTCCGCGAGCGCGAGGTGCGGTCGGCCGAGTTCGGTACCACGCAGACGACCGGCTCCATCGCCGTGCTGCATCTGGATGGCAACCATGACGAGGCCGCCGTGGCCCAGGACTTCGCCCTCTGGGGCCCGTATGTCCTGCCGGGCGGCTGGATCATCTTCGACGATTACCACTGGCCGCACGGCGATGGTCCCAGACGCGTCGCCGACCGGGCGCTGGCGGACTACGGGGCCCGCGCCTGCCGCCACTTCGTCGCCGGCGGGGCCATGTTCATCCAACTGGCCTGAGGCCCGGTCTCACGCCGCCTTCCGGGCCGTGCAGAGGTAGTAGAACTGATAGACCTGAGCCACGGTCACCTCGGTCAGACTGGCCGGGAAGGTCTCCACCGGGCAGTGGTGGATGACGTTGTGGCTGGACAGGACGCGGTGGAAATAGGCCCGCTCGATCGGGCCCGCCGACGGATATATCTGCTCGTCCAGGAACAGCAGGACCCCGCCCGGTTTCGCGACGCGGGCCATCTCCGCGATGGCCTTCGCCGGATCGGTCAGGCCGTTGACCGCGCCATAGCTGAGGACCACGTCGAACCGGTCCGACTGGAACGGCAGGTCGACCGCATCGCCGAGCACCAGATCGACACCGACGCCGTAGCCTGCCATCGCGGCATTGCCCTGTTTCAGCATCGTCTCGGACAGGTCGATGGCCGTGTAGTCGGCGTCGAGTGACATCCAGCCGTGGCGGTACAGGGAGTTACAGGAGCCGGTGGACACATCCAGCACCTGAAGCCGTCGCCCGGCCGTTCGCAGCGGCTCCAGAACGCGGGCGTGGACATCGGCAAAACTCTCCTCCGCACGCCAGGGCTTGCCGGACTGGACCCACTTCAGCGGTGCCGCGAGCAGCATCAGCCAGCCGAGATAGCGGTTGCGCACCAGAAACAGGACGAGCGCCACGAGCAGGCCGAGTGGGATCAGGGCGGCACCCTGTTCGCCCGGGGTCATCAGGAACGTCACGCCGGCGACGGCCAGACCGACCAGCACCAGCCAGGTCACGCCCCACGCCAGCCAGTAGGGCCAGGCCAGCGACCAGGGCCGCACCGGCATGACGATGACAGGCATCATCACCTGATAGAACTGGCCGAACAGACCGTCATAGAAGGTGTCGCGCAGCTTGCGGTCATGTGCCCCCAGCCGTTCGTCCAGAAACAGCTTCGGCATGCCGCTCACGCAGGGATAGCCCCGCCCGCAGCCGGCGCAGGTCCAGCGCGTGGAGGTGATGTCGAAATCGGCTCCGCTGCACTGGGGGCAGCGGTATTTTCCGTCGCGGATGGCCGTGCTCATGGGAAGACCTTCAGCCGCGCGGATCAAAATAGGCATAGGTGGCGACCCAGCGCCCGGCGTCGCTATCCCAGTCGAACTTGTCGCCCAGATCGGACTGGGTGACCCAGTGGGGATGGTCGTAGCGCCACAGGCAGATGTCGCCGATGTCCTGGACCGTCTCGGTCTCGACCCGGTCGTCACCGATCTGAAACACCGTGCCGCCGTTGCGGTAGTCCCGGCCCCGCTTCGACAGGGAGACGATGAAGCCCAGTTGCTGGGGCTCAAGATTGTGCCAGTGCCGGGCGAAGAAGCCGCCGCCCGCCGGGTAGTGGATGAGCTGGGGGTGAACGTAGGGACCGGACTCGGGCACTGCGAAAGTCGTCGCCGTGCCCGTCAGCTCGCGATAGAGCCCCCGCAAGGGATCGAACAAGGACCGCAGTCTCTCACGCAGAACTTCCGGCGCTTGGTCCAGATCATTGAAATTGTAGTCATGGAAGACATGCGGGGCCTGCTGAAGGCGGGAGATCATGCAGCGGCGTCGATGATAGTTTCCGGCGAAGTCGTCTACATCGGCCAGAGGCGTTGTGCGGCCCCAGTCGGCAACGGCGGTCCGGACCGCCGTGGCGTCGGCATCCGCAAACACTCCCTTGAGCATCACGATCCTGCCGGCCTCCATGACCTCCGCGCGCAGGTCTTCCATGGCCATTTCCGGCGCAATGACGCCGTCGACCAGCCGGGCCGGGACCTGGAGCACCCGATCCTCGCTCATCGGCCTGACTCCAGCCAGCGCGCGTACATCTGTCGGAAAATGTCTTCCAGATTGCGGGTGAAACCCACCTCGTCGCGATAGTGGGAAGACTCGAAGCCGGCGCGGGTCTTGCGCCTCAGGGCCTCCAGCGCCTCCAGGTCGGCGGTCAGATCCAGGGCACGCTGCACATAGTCGTCCCAGCCGTCGGCGATCAGCTCCGGCAGACCACAGGGCAGGACCACGGGCACACCGATGCGGGAGAAGAAGTCGTCGCCCCACTGGGTCAGGACAGGGACCCCGCTGGCGAGGGCGTCGCACGAGGTCGTGCCGCCCGGACAGGGCGAGGGATCGAGCGCCAGATCGATGTCGGCGAACTCGCGCCAGTAGTCGGCACCGGTCGTGTGACCCCGGAACTCCAGTTGGTCCGGATCGACGCCATAGGCCGCGAACCGGGCCCGGGTCACCCGTTGCAGCACCGGATCGGCATAGTAGCCATATTTGAGCACCAGCCGGTCGGCCGGGCGGGCGCACAGGATGCGCGCCCAGGCCTGGACGGTCGGCTCGCTGATCTTGGCTGGATTGTTGAAGGATCCGAAGGTGACGTGGCCGTTCGTCAGGGCCGGGGTCGGACTGGCCGGCTGGCGGTCCGGCGACAGACGGCAGGGCGTGACGATCGGACCGATCGGCCAGACCTGTTCGGTGAAATACTGCGCCGTCCCTTCCACCGCCATACTGTCGGCGTGCAGGACATAGTCCATGGTCTCAAGACCCGTGGTCTGGACGAAGTTGATCCAGGCGACCTGCACCGGAGCGGGGCGATGGCCGAAGACCGGCAGACGGCTGCCGGCGGTATGGCCCCAGACGTCGATCAGGATGTCGATCTTGTCGGCGCGGATGCGTTTGACCACCTCGGCATCGGACACGCCGCCGATCGCCCGCACCTTGCAGTGGTCGGGCAGACCCTGCTCGCCCGCCGGGTCGGCGCAGTACAGGAACACCTCGACCGCAGCCGGATCGTGCGCCTCCAACACCGGCATCAGGAACTGGGAGACCTGGTTGCGGGTGAAGCTGGGGCCGACATAGCCGATGCGCAGCCGCCGGGTCGTCGTCCGCTCGCCGGCGAACATGACCGTCTTTGGCGTATGCGGCGCTGCATGAAGGCTGGCCCATTTGCGGGCTTCCTCCGAGACCCGCTTCAGGCGGTCCGGCGCATGGAACAACGGGTAGATCAGGAAGGCGTGGATGGACGGCGCGGGGAAGATTTCGGCAGCGGCCGTGAACACAGCAATGGCCTCCTCCATCCGGCCCTGATGCTGCAGGGACAGGCCGTAGGTGATCATGACGGAGGGGTCAGGATTATCGAGGTCCAGCGCGCGGCCGAGAGCGAGGGCCGCCGGCCCCATCAGTTTCGCTTCGTACAGCTGCATGCCCAGCGTCGCGCAATAGGCCGGATCGGTGCGGAACCGTTCCATGTCGCCGCCCACGCTTCGGATGACCGCCACCGCCTGCAGGTTCCGGGCGTCCGCGAGGATCTGGCCTGCCAGTCCGGCATGTCCACCGGCGACCAGCGCGCTGTACAGCCAGTAGCGGCTCTCATGGTCCGCCGGCTGGGCCTGGGTGACGGCATAGAGAAGTTCGATCGCCTCGGCGGCGTCACCGCGCGCGAGGGCGGCACGGCCCGCCTCAAGCGTGGGTGTGGGGTTGGGCGTGGATGTCAACGCCTTCAGGGCCTCGGCGGCGGACATGACAGGGCGCTCCATGAGATTCGCCCAGTCTGGGGAGCGTCACTGAACGAGCCGTTAACCAACACCAGTCGCCACGCCGGGCGAGAGCCATTTTGGCTTCCCTCCTCTACCGCGTTCCATCAGGCCCCGTCGTCTTGCGCCCGGCACTGATCCTCCATCCGGTCCACATGGTCTTCCGGGCGATCCGGCATGGCGGCCTCCGGGACCCCGGGCACCAGTCTCTGCGTCTCCACCGTCGCGCTCTCGGTCAGGGTGCGATGGACCGGGCAGCGGTCGGCCATCTCCAGCATACGGGCCTGTTGCGTCGCATCCAGCGCGCCCTCAAAGCCGATCCGGCGGGTGAAACGATCCGGGGCCGACGCTGTCTTTGCGACATGGCCGACCTCCACGACGATTTGCTCGAGGGGCCAGCCCTTGCGGTCGGCATACAGCCGACAGGTCATGGCGGTGCAGGCCCCGAGGCCCGCGCTGAGCAGGTCATAGGGCGTCGGGCCGGAGCCCAGGCCGCCGACACTGACCGGCTCGTCGGCGAAGAAGCTGCCCGACTCCGTAGTGACGCGGACCTGAAACCCCCCGGCCCGCGTTTCCTCGACCCGAAGGCCCCCGGCGGGAGCCGGGGCTTCTCCCGTCCCCACCGGCATCACGGCGACATAGCGACTGGCCCAGGCCGCGATTACGGCGGCCGCATAGTCCGAATCGGCCCTGTCGGTCAGCAGGTGATTCGCATGATCGAGGGACACGAAACTCTTCGGATGGCGGGCGGCCTGAAAGATCGCGGCCGCATTGTCGATCGAGACGATGTCATCCACCGGCGAATGCAGGACCAGCAGGGCGCGACCCAGTCCGGCGATCCGGTCCCCCTGATTGTGTGAGCGGAGATCGTCGACGAACTCCGCGCCGAGTTCGAACTGCCGCCCGGCGATAAAGACCGGGATCCGGCGTCCCGGTTCCGCGCCGTCCAGCGCCGGTCCGACGTGGGCGAGTACGTGTTCCGCATCAAACGGCGTGCCGATCACGGCGACGGCAACAACCGTTTCGAGCATGCCGGCTGCTGCCAGAACCGCCGCGCCGCCGAAACTGTGGCCGATGAGCAATCCCGGCGGCATCCCTGCGGTCGCCATGGCCCGGACAGCGCACGCGACGTCCTCCACATCGCCCGACAGACCTGAGCCGAAGTCGCCCTCGCTTTCCCCCAGGCCGGTAAAGTCGAAGCGAAGGACTCCGATCCCCAGCGCCGTGAGGGCCCGGCTGATCCGGGTGGCCGCCAGTGAGGTCTTGTCGCAGGTGAAACAGTGGGCGAACACAGCCCAGACCTGCGGGGTCCCCTGCCCTGTCTCCAGCGTTCCCGACAGGGTTCGGCCAGCCGCGTTGTGAAAATCGAAGTTCCGGGTGGCCATTTCAGCGCGTCTCCTGATCAAGGATGTGAGGTCGTGCCGGCGCGCGCATGCGACGGAAGAAGCCGGGATCCGCCATCGCGTCAGGCCCGGGGCCAGAGGATGGAAGACATCCCGTGCGACACCGGATGGTTCAGCCAGTGCATTCGGGAGAGACGGGTTCCGGTTACATGGTCGCCACCGCAGGCCAGCCTCCGGCCATCTTCGCGCAAGAGCGTGTCGTCAGAGCTGATCCATTCCGGTCTCGTGAAAGGCGGCCTGACGCTTCAGCCAGTCGGTAAAGGCTCTGGCGCTCGGCGACAGCGACCGGTCCTTGGGGTGGACCAGATGGTAGGCGAAGGCGACGATCGCGCCGCCGTCATGGAACGGGGCGACCAGCCGTCCAGCGGCGAGGTCCGCCTGGGCCAGGGTCCGGAGCGCCAGGGCGACGCCGCGACCGGCCACGGCCGCCTCGACCAGCATGGAGGACTGGTTGAAGCGGGAGCCCCGCCGGGCCTCTGCATGGCGCACCCCGCGGGCCATCAGCCACATCGGCCAGTCGGGACGGCCGGGATCCTGATCGCCCGACATGTCGTGCAGCAGGTTGTGATGCACGAGATCGCCGGGGGTCAGGATCGGATGGGGTCCCTGCATCAGCGCGGGGGCGCAGACCGGGAGCACGCTCTCGATCAGCAGACGCTGGGACACATGGCCGGGGTACTCGCCCGGGCCATAGCGGATCGCAAGGTCGATCTGGCCCTGATCGAAGGAGGCGGGGGCCATGTCGGCCGAGACCCAGACCTCGATGTCGGGGTGCAGGCTGTGAAAATCGTCGAGCCGGGGCATCAGCCATTTGGATGCAAACGAGGGTGCGACGCTGATCGAGACCTGCCGGCGCCGCGGGGGTTCACGCAGCAGTGTCGAGGCATCCCTGAGCCGATCCAGCCCCTCGGCCACGAGCGGCAGGGCGGACCGGCCGAGATCGGTCAGTTGCAGCCCGCGAGGCTCCCTCAGGAACAAAGGCGCACGCACGATGTCCTCCAGCTGACGGATCTGCTGGCTGACCGCCCCGGGCGTGACGGCCAGCTCCTCGGCCGCCCGCGAGAAGCTGAGATGTCGCGCGGCGCTTTCAAAGACCCGCAGGGCGTTCAGGGGCAGGAGGGTTCGGGCCATGGCGGATAGAAAAACTAAAGCGCGAGCAAAGACAATCTCGTTTGTTGGTGAAGGGCTACGGGCCGTAGGCAGGACGCGGAAGCCCGGCCGTCAGAGTGCCGGAAGTTGGTCCGATGCGTGTCTTTCTCGCCTCCATTCCCCTGCCGGGAACCCCGGTCATCATCATCGGCGACGGCGAGGCCGCGTGCGCCAAGGCGCGCCTGTTCGAGGGGTCCGGGGCGGCGTTGAAATGGTTTGCCGGCCCCGACATCCCGGCCGGTGACCCCCGCATCGCCCGCTGGCCGTCTGCAGAAGATCTGGCCGGAGCCCGGCTGGTCTTCATCGGTCTCGCCGACCGGGACCGGGCCGCCGAGTTCGCCCGACTGGGGCGGGCGGCCGGGGCCCAGGTCAATGTCGTCGATCAACCCGGGTTGAGCAATTTCCACACCCCGGCCCTGATCGACCGGGACGGCGTGGTGATCGGCATCGCCACCGGCGGTGTCGCCCCTGTCCTGGCGCGTGAGGTCAGGTCCCGGGTCGAGGCCGCCCTGCCCCAGGGTCTGGACCGGCTGGCCCGGCTGGCTGCCGAGATCCGCGATACGGTGATCGCCACCCTGCCCGACTTCATGACCCGTCGTCGGTTCTGGGAGACGGCCTTCCGTGGCGCGGCCGCGGATCTGGCGGTGGAGGGCCGGACGGCCGAGGCCCGCCGGGAAATGCTGCGTCTGCTGAACCGGCCCGAGACCGGGCAGGCGGCGGTGCATCTGGTGGGGGCGGGGCCGGGCGATCCCGAACTTCTGACGCTGAAAGCCCTGCGGGCGCTGCAGGACGCCGACGTGATCATTCACGACCGTCTCGCCCCCACGGCCGTGCTGGATCGGGCGCGGCGCGATGCCCGGCGGATCTATGTCGGCAAGCGGCGCGGAGAGCATTCGGTCCCGCAGGAGGAGATCGCCGCCCTGATGATCGCCGAGGCCAGGGCCGGCCATCGCGTGGTGCGGCTGAAGGGCGGCGATCCCTTCATCTTCGGCCGGGGCGGCGAGGAGCTGGAAGCGGTCCGGGCCGCGGGCATCGCGGTGATCGTCGTGCCGGGCATCACGGCCGCCCTGGGCTGCGCCGCGACCGCCGGCATCCCCCTGACCCACCGGGACGAATCCCTCGCCCTGACCCTTGTGACTGCCGAGACCCGGCCCGGCGCGCCGGGCCCGGACTGGAGCACCCTGGCGTCCCCCAACCATACGCTGGCGGTCTATATGGGGGTGGCAGGGGCCGCCTCCGTCCAGTCCGGTCTGATCGAGGCCGGCCGCGCGCCCGACACGCCAGTTGCCGTCATCGAGAACGGATCGCGGCCGGATCAACGCGTCCTGACCGGACGGCTGGATGGTCTCGCCCGGCTGGTCGCCCGCGAACAGGTCGTCAGCCCGGCCCTGCTGATCATCGGCGAGGTGGCGGCCCGGGCCACCTCGCACATCGTCAGCCGGGAGGTGGCGGCGTGAAGATCGTGACCGCCAACCGCCTGTCGGACGGCCGCGTCATCTATGCCACCGCCTCGGGCGATCCGGTCGAGACGTTCGCTGAAGCCGGGCAGTTCGAGGACGAGGCCGCCCACCTGGCCCTGTCCCGCGCGGCCGGCGACCCCGCCACCTTCGTCAACCCCTACCTCGTCGAGGTCACAGCCGGACGCCCCTCGGGCCGGGACCGCTTCAAGGAGCAGATCCGCGCGCAGGGCCCCACGGTGGGCCACAGTCTGGACTACGCCTGATGTACCGCTACGACGAGTTCGATACGGCGTTGGTCCGCGAGCGCATCGAGGAGTTCAGCGATCAGGTGGAGCGCCGGGTGTCGGGGGCGCTGACCGAGGACGAGTTCAAGCCCCTGCGGCTGATGAACGGCGTCTATCTGCAGCTGCATGCCTATATGCTGCGGGTCGCGGTCCCCTACGGCACGATGAACAGCCGCCAGATGCGCCGTCTGGCCCATATCGCGCGGGTCTATGACAGGGGCTACGGCCACTTCACCACACGAACCAACATCCAGTTCAACTGGCCCGCGCTCAGCGATATCCCGGCAATCCTGACCGAGCTGGCCGAGGTCGAGATGCACGCCATCCAGACATCCGGAAACTGCATCCGCAATGTGACGACCGACGTCTTCGCCGGCTGTGCCGACGACGAGATCGAGGATCCCCGCCCTTGGTGCGAGATCCTGCGCCAGTGGTCGACCATCCACCCCGAATTCTCCTTCCTGCCGCGCAAGTTCAAGATCGCAGTGATCGCGTCGAACAAGGATCGGGCCGCGATTCGGACCCACGACGTCGGCCTGCAGTTGATCCGGGACGCGGACGGCGACACCGCCTTCCGTGTCTTCGTCGGCGGCGGACAGGGGCGACTGCCCCACATCGCCAGCGAGATCGCCCCGGCGGTCAAGGGCCGCGAGCTGCTGGCCTATCTGACCGCCATCCTGCGGGCGTGGAACCTGCTGGGACGGCGCGACAACATCCACAAGGCGCGGATCAAGATTCTGGTCGCCTCACTGGGGATCGAGGCGTTCCGGGAGGAGGTCGAGCACCATTTCGCCACCCTGCGGCACGAGGCGCTGCGGGTGCCGGAGGCCGAGGTCGCCCGCATCCGCGCCTATTTCGCGCCCCCGCCCTTCGCTGACCTGCCGCGGACCAGCGGGGCCTTTGACCGCGCCGTGCTGGCCGATCCCGACTTCGCGCGCTTTGCCCGCAACAATGTCCGCAGGCACCGTCAGGACGGCTATGCCAGCGTGGTGGTGTCGCTGAAGCCCGTCGGCGGGGTCCCGGGCGACATCACGGCCGACCAGATGGACCGGGTCGCCGATCTCGCAGAGCGCTTCTCGTTCGATGAGGTCCGGGCCGCCTATGAGCAGAATCTGGTCCTGCCCCACGTCCGGCTGGACGACACGCCGACCCTCTGGCGCACGCTGGTGGCGGCCGGGCTGGCGACCCCCAACGCGGACCTGGTCACCGACATCATCGCCTGCCCGGGCCTCGACTACTGCAGCCTGGCCAACGCCCGGTCGATTCCGGTCGCCCAGGCGCTCTCCGAGCGTCTGGCCGATCTGGACTATCAGGAACGGCTGGGCCCGATCCGGGTCAATATGAGCGGCTGCATCAACGCCTGCGGCCACCATCATGTCGGGCACATCGGGGTGCTGGGCGTCGACCGGAAGGGCGAGGAGTACTACCAGATCACGGTCGGAGGCTCACCCGATGAGACGGCGGCGCTGGGCGAGATCGTCGGGCGCAGCCTCGCGGCCGACGAGGTTGCGCCGGCGGTCGGACGGGCGCTGGACCGCTACCTCGAGGTACGGCGCGACGGCGAAACCTTCCTGCAGACCGTCCGCCGGCTGGGGGCCGATCCTTTCCGTCACGCCATGTATGGAGGCCTGGATGCAGTGGCTTGATCGCATCCCCGAGGGCATCCGCCTCCCGGTCACGACGCCTCTGGCCGAGGTCGAGGCGGCGGTCGCGGAGGCCACCGTTCTAGTTCTGGAGTTCGATGCCTTCCGCGACGGGCGCGGGTTTTCGCTGGCCGCCGTCCTGCGCGAGCGCGGCTGGCAGGGCCGGCTGATTGCCGCGGGACGGCTCATTCCCGACCAGGCCCGCCATCTGCGGCGCTCCGGGTTCGACGCGGTCGTTCTGGCCGAGGGAGCCGACCGGGAGGCGTGGACGCGGATGGATCAGGCCTTCAGCGCGGCCTATCAGCCGGCGGTGGATCCGCTGGTGCCGATCTGGCGTCGCCGCGCGGCTGCCGCCTCGCCCGAGACCGTGGTCGACCGGCTGAACCGGCAACTCCGGGATGGCGATGCCGAGACCATCCTGCGCGCGGCCCTGAACCCCGATCTGGGCCGCCGCCCGGCGGTCCTGTCGTCATTCGGGGCCGAGGCGGCGGTGCTGCTGGCCGCCGTCGCGCGGATCGATCCCTCGACGCCGGTGATCTTTCTGGAAACCGGCATGCATTTCCTCCAGACCCTGGACTATCGGAAGACCCTCACCGACCGGCTGGGCCTGACGGATGTGCGGCTGGTGACCCCGGATGCGGCCGACCGCTCACTGCTCGATCCCCGCGATGACCTGTGGCAGGCCGATCCGGACGCCTGCTGCGAGCTGCGCAAGGTGCGACCGCTGGAGCGGGCCTTGGCGGGCATCGACCTGCTGATCACCGGGCGGAAGCAGTACCAGACGCCCGAGCGCGAGCGCTTGCAGCCTTTCGAGGTCTTCGAGGGGCGCATCCGGGTCAATCCGCTTCACGACTGGACTCCGGGCCGGCTGCAGGCCGCCATGGACGCGGGGGACCTGCCCCGGCATCCCCTCAGCACCGAGGGCTATCCCTCCATCGGGTGCTGGCCCTGCACCCGGGCCGTCGCCGCGAACGAGGAGTCCCGCAGCGGCCGCTGGGCGGGTGCCGCCAAGACCGAATGCGGTATACATCTGGGTCGCCGGGCCCAGGCTGTCGGCTGACCGCCCGGTCTTCCTCCTCCAGTTCCCGAGACATCGCCTTGACGATCCGACGCTCCGTTATCGACCTGATCGGTAACACCCCCCTGCTGCGGCTGAATTGCCTGTCGGACGCGACGGGGTGCGAGATCCTGGGCAAGGCCGAGTTCCTCAACCCCGGCCAGTCGATCAAGGACCGCGCCGCCCTGTCCATCGTCCAGAGGGCGCGGGCGTCGGGCGAACTTCGCCCTGGTGGAACCATCGTGGAGGGCACCGCCGGCAACACCGGGATCGGCCTCAGCCTCGTCGGGGCGGCGCTGGGGCATCCGGCCGTGATAGTGATGCCCCGCACCCAGTCGGAAGAGAAGAAGCTGGCGGTACGCGCCCTTGGGGCCCGGCTGGTCGAGGTGGACGCCGCCCCCTTCTCCAGCCCCGGACACTTCGTGCATCATTCCGCCCGGCTGGCCCGCGCACTCGATGCCGAACTGCCGAACGGGGCCTTCTGGTCGAACCAGTTCGACAATCTGTCGAACCGGCTGGCCCACTATGAGGGCACCGGACCGGAGATCTGGGAGCAGACCGGCGGCCGGATCGATGGCTTCGTCAGTGCGGTGGGATCCGGCGGCACCCTGACCGGGGTCGGGACGTTCCTGAAAGAGCGCAATCCCAACATCCGGGTCGCCCTGGCCGACCCCGCCGGGGCCTCGCTCTACAGCTGGTTCACCTCCGGCGAGATGAAGTCCGAGGGCTCCTCCATCACCGAGGGCATCGGGGTGGCGCGGATCACGGGGAACCTCGAGGGCTTCACCCCGGACCACGCCTTCCGGGTGGAGGACGCCGACTTCCTGCCCATCCTGTTCGATCTGGTGCGCGAGGAAGGTCTGTCGCTGGGCGGATCGGCCGGAGTGAACCTCGTGGGGGCGGTCCGGCTGGCCCGCGAACTGGGTCCCGGCAAGACCATCGTGACCCTGCTGTGCGACCCGGGTGTCCGCTATGCTTCGCGCCTGTTCAATGTGGAGTTTCTCAAGGCCCGGGGCCTGCCGACGCCGGACTGGCTGTCAGCCTGACGCCTCAAACGGCCGGCGCAGAGGCAAGTGCGACTGTCCGGAACCCGACGTGGGATGTACCCAGCGTCAGGTCCTGGGCCTGCCGCGCGCCCGGGCGGTAGCGCATGCAGTAGTTGGGCGCGCACAGATAGCTGCCGCCCTTGATCACACCAACGGCAACACCCGGCTGACGCGGGTCGGTCCCGGCCTCGCCGGGCGTGAACGCCCGCGGGCGTTCGGCCCGGTAGGGGTCGCTGGTCCACTCCCAGACATTCCCGATCATGTCGTGGAGACCGAGGCCATTGGCCGCGAAACAGCCGACGGGTGCCGCCCCCCGGTAGCCGTCCTGGCCCTCGTCCAGAACCGGAAACACGCCCTGCCAGGTGTTGGCGTCTTCGGGCTGGCGATCCGGGTTCCGCCCGTCCGGGTCCGCCGACCGGGCCGCCCATTCCCATTCGATCTCGGTCGGGAGGCGTCGTCCGGCCCAGCGCGCATAGGCCTCGGCATCGGCGAGCGCGATATGCACCACCGGCAGGAAGTCCCGACCCTTGAGATCGCTGCCCGGGCCCTCGGGGTGTCTCCACGACGCCCCCGGTACGAAGACCCACCAGGTCGAGGCATTCCCGGGTTCGAACCGGGCGTCATCGAAGCGGAAGACGGCCGAGCCCGGCTGGACCGCGCCGGCGGGCAGCCCGGGATAGAGGGTCGGGTCGACCGGGCGTTCGGCGACGGTGACATAGCCGGTCTCCGCCACGAAGCGCGCGAACTGGGCGTTGGTCACCTCGGTCGCATCGATCCGGAAGGCCTGGGCTGTCTCCGATCGCGGCGGCCCCTCATCGGCATAGACGTCGTCCCCCATCAGGAACCGGCCGGCGGGGACATCGACCAGCGTGCCGGGGCCATCTGCAGTCGGCGTGGCCGGACAGACCGCCGGCGTGACGGCGGGTGAGGCCGAACAGCCTGCGAGGACCGCAATCGCCACAATGCCGACGAGGCAGCCCCGGACACCCGCACGGATCACAGGCGGACCGCCCCGGACACGATCTCCGCGTACCGGTCCTCGCAGACCGGGACATAGGCGCCGGCGCGGGGGTCGTCGAACATCAGGGGATCCGTCACGGTCCGGGGATCGAAGCCTTCACGGATGGCGTCGACCTTTTTCTGCTTGAAGGTGGCGGTGCTGTCCATGGCCGGCGTCAGGCGCAGGAACAGGGGACGGGCATAGGCCGGCAGGGCGTCATGCACCTCGCGGCGCACCGCCACCGGATCGAAGCCGGCTGGATCGACGACGAGGCTGGCCATGCCGGCCCGTCCGTTGCAGCCCGGGATCTCCACGCCATAGACATTGGCCTCCAGAACCCCGGGCGCACAGGCGAGGACGCCGGCGACCTCGGTGGTCGAGACATTCTCGCCCTTCCAGCGGAAGGTATCGCCGATCCGGTCGACGAAGTAGAAATAGCCCAGTCGGTCGCGGCGCATCAGATCGCCCGAGCGGAACCAGGCGTCACCGGGGGTGAAGACGTCGCGCAGGACCTTGGTCTCGGTCGCCCCGGCATCGGAATAACCCTCGAACCGCATCTGGGCCTTTGCCGGATCGATCCGGGCGATGGCCTCGCCCACCTCGTCATCGGCGCAGGGGATACAGCGCCCATCCGCATCCCGAACCGGCCGTTCCCCGACCGGATCGAACCGGATCAGTTCCACGTTCACCGATGCCTTCATATACGGCGGCGCGCGGCCGATGGCGTGGGGTCCGCCGTCAAAGTTGAACAGGGTCAGATTGCTCTCGGTCGCGCCGTAGAACTCCAGAATACGCTGAACGCCAAAGCGCGCCTGGAACCGGTCCCAGACATCGGGCCGGAGGCCGTTCCCAACGGCCAGCCGCAGCCGGTGGCGGCGCTCGTCCGGGTGCGCCGGGGCATTGACCAGATAGCGGCACAGTTCGCCGATGTACTGGAACAGGGTGGCGTCGAAGCGGACGCAGTCGCTCCAGAAGGCGGTGACCGAAAACTGCCGGCGCAGGGCGATCGCCCCGCCCACAGTCAGGGCGATACCGGGCGCACAGACGCCGCCGACGGTGTGATACAGCGGCAGGGGGGCATAGATCACATCCCGGGCCGTCGCCCCCGTTGCCGCCGCAAACGAATGCATGGTCAGCAGCATCCGCAGATGGGTGATCCGCGCGGCCTTGGGCAGGCCGGTCGTGCCGCTGGTGAAGATCAGCAGGGCGAGGTCCTCGGCCCGGGTTCCGGACCGGATCGCGCGGTCTGGTCGAACGGATGACGCGCGCGCGACGATGGGGTCCAGAGCGGTAAATCGGTGCCCCTGCCCTGCCCCGCCCGAGACCCAGGTCGCGACCGGGGCATTCAGGTATTGCCCCGCCGAGCACCACGCCTCCACAAGCGGCGCATCCACGATGACGTGGCCGGCCCCTGCCGTGTCGACGCAATGGGCCAGACCCGCGCCGACCAGCTGGCTGTTGATCAGGGCCGTGGCCACACCGATCTTGGCCAGACCGAACCAGACCGCCAGATAGTCGGGGCGGTTCTCCATGAACAGGGCGACCGTCGCTCCGGGCTTGATCCCCTGCGACAGTGCCCAGCTCGCATAGCGATTGGCGCGCTCCTCAAGGTCAGCATAGGTCCAGCGCTCGTCCTCGAACAGGATCGCGGTCCGGGCCCCGTGCCGGTCGACGGAGGCTTCCAGATCATCGGCGACGTTGACGTTCGATCCTGGCTTGAGGCGGGACACCCGGGCCAGGGTGCGCAGACCGCCGGTCAGAAATCGGATCTCACGATCCAGGGCCTTCAGCATGCCTGTCACGCCTCGGGCTTGACCGGGGTGATGAGAGTTCTGGCCGCCCTTGGCGAAGGTCTCGCGCCCGTTACGGGTCGCCGCCATGACGGCCTCAAGGTCAAAGGGGACCTTGATGCCCTTGTCAGCAGCCGGCCGGGCCGCGATAGCGGCCATCCAGCGCTGAAGATGGGTGTGGGACGTGATGTCGACACCCGACCATTTGTGGGTCCGGACCCAGCACCAGTTGGCGATATCGGCGATGGAATAGTCTCCGGCCAGCCATTCGTGATCGGCAAGCCGGCGATCCAGCACGCCGAACAGCCGGCCACCTTCGGTCTGGTAGCGGTCGATGACGACCTGGATCTTCTCCGGGAAATAGCGGTGGAAGACATTGGCCTGGCCCATCATCGGGCCGATCCCGCCCATCTGGAACATCAGCCACTGGATGACGAGGCTGCGACCCTTCGCATCCGCCGGCATCAGCCGGCCGGTCTTTTCGGCCAAGTACATCAGGATGGCCCCGGACTCGAAGACGGCGAAGTCCCCGGCCTCACGATCCACAATGGCCGGGATCCGGCCGTTCGGATTGATGGCCAGATAGTTCGGTGCGCGCTGGGCCCCGGTCAGCAGGTCGATGGCGTGGACCTCATAGGGCAGGCCCAGTTCCTCCAGCGCAACGGACACCTTCCAGCCATTGGGCGTCGGGGCTGTATAGAGATCAATCATGGCAAGGGATCCAGTGCGGCAGGCAGGTCGCGGGCACAGCGAAAGCCGATGTGGGCGGTCGAGGATTCAGGCGTCAGCCCGATCCGGGCGGCGGGGCGGTAGCGGGCGCAGTACTCGCCGGCGCAGAGCCAGGATCCGCCCTTGAGTGTCTGGCGGGTCTCGCCGGAGGCGGCGACCGAGCAGCCGCACCGGCCCTGTTGGTCGAACCGGTCCGCGGTCCATTCCCAGACATTGCCGATCATGTCGAACAGGCCATAGCCATTGGCCGGATAGGTGCCGACAGCCGAAGGCCCCGGGGCCGGAGCTTCGGACCACCACGGGAAGGCTCCCCGCCAGACATTGGCCATGACCCCGCCTTCCGGCGCGAAGGTATGGCCCCAGGCATAGGTCGCCCCGTCCAGCCCGCCGCGGGCCGCGACCTCCCATTCGATCTCGGTCGGCAGCCGCTTGCCCGCCCAGCCCGCATAGGCCTGCGCGTCCTCAAGCGAGACATGGACCACGGGATGATCCTCACGGTCCTCGACGGTCGAGACGGGACCCTCAGGATGATTCCAGGCGGCACCCTCCACGAACCGCCACCACTGGTCCGGGCGCGCCAGATCGACCGGTCCCGACGTCATGGCGAACACGGCCGAGCCCGCCGGCTGCAGACGCTCGGCCGTCGTGACCCAGCCCGTCGCGGCGACGAAGGCGGCGAAGTCGGCATTGGTGACCGGGCCGACGTCGATAGCGAAGCTCGCCACCTCGACCCGGCACGCCGGCCGCTCCTCGGGGTAGTGGTCGTTCGATCCGAGACGGAAGCTGCCCCCGGGGATGATCGCCATGGCCGCGGTGGCCGCCGCCCGGATCATACCGTCATCCCCATGCGATCGAGGAAGCGTTTGGTCTCGACCGGGTTCGTCGGCTTGTTATCGACCTCGATCAGCACCCGCGAGATCGTGCCGCCGAACGGATTTGGGCCGGAATAGCGGGCCGAGACCTGGTTGCCGAGGTCGGCCCCGATCGTGAAGCCGTCATAGCCGGTCGCGAACAGGGCCTGTTCCCAGGTGCGCTCGCCAACCTTGCGGCCATTGACGAACAGGGCCCCACGACCGTCGAACGGGCGGCCGGTCATGGTCTGCACGAAACGGACGGTGTTGGCACCACGACGCAGCGGCGCGTTGGCCAAGATCCGCTCGCCCCAGGGGACGAGGCTGTACTCATAGGCCAGCCGGCCATCCTCGACATACAGGACATAGCCCGCGTGTTTCGACCCCGACGCGACCAGCACGCCGTTCTGGCCGGGAGCCCAGGTGAGGTCGACCGTGATCTGGTGATCCAGACCGCAGACCAGCGGCGCAACGTCATAGGCGATCCGCTCGACCGGAGGGTGGAACTCCCAGCGGGGCCGGATGCCCTTCAGCTGTCGATCCTGCACCAGCTTCAGCATCAGGTTGCGGTCATCCAGCGGGAAGACCCCGTACTTCTCGGCGTCCGCCTGCCAGGCCGCCTTCAGCCGCTGCACGATCTCCGGATGGGCAGCGGCGACATCGCGGGTCTCGTTGACGTCGGTGCTCAGGTCATACAGTTCCCAGATGTCCTCATCCTGATCGGTGCCCCGGATGTGCCGGCTGGCCAGCCGCCAGCGCCCGTCCTCATAGGCGCGGTTGCCACCCAGTTCGTAGTACTGGCCGGTCCGGGTGGCCGCCCTGGCCGAAAGGATATTGGCGAGGAAGCTGGCCCCCTCGAGAGGTTTCTGCGGCAGACCCATATAGGTCTCTGGCCGGGCGATCCCGGCGGCTTCCAGCAGGGTCGGCATCACGTCCACGACGTGAACGAATTTGTCCCTCACCTGCCCGCCCTCGCGGATGCGCCGGGGCCAGGACACGATCAGGGGATCCGCCACCCCGCCGAGATGGGCATACTGCTTGTAGAGCCGGAACGGGGTGTTCGACACACAGGCCCAGGCCATCGGGTAATGGGGGAAGGTCGCGTCCTCGCCCATGACGTCATACAGCTCGGCCGCCTTGTCGATCGGCACCGGCCGTCCGAAGGCGGGGGCGAAGACATTGGGGGAGCCTTCGGGAGTCCCCTCGCCCGAACCGCCATTGTCGGACATGACGAGGACGATCGTGTTCTCTTCCAGACCCAGGTCGCGCAGGGTCTGCATCAGCCGCCCCACATTAGCATCCATGTTCGAGATCATGGCGGCATAGACCTCCATGTAGCGGGCGAAGACCCGCTTCTCGACGGCGCTGAGTTCAGCCCAGGGCCGGGTCCCGAAGGACAGGGGCGGCAGGCTGGTGGTCGGCGGCAGCAGGCCCAGGGCCTTCTGCCGCTCCAGCCGCGAGGCCCGCACGGCATCCCAGCCGATGTCGTAACGGCCCTTGTAGGCGTCGCGCTCGCGGCCCCGGACCTGCAGCGGAGAATGGGCACCCGGGAAGGCCAATTGCAGGTGGAAGGGCTTGTCCGGCGAGACGGCCTTCTGGGTCCGGATATAGCGGATCGCCCGGTCGGTCAGGTCGTCGCAGATATAGTAGTCCTCGGCCTCGGGCGGCTCGATGGGCGCGACCCCGTCATACAGCTCGGCGGGTTTGAAATAGTCGGTGGAATGGCCCTGGAACCAGTAGGCCCCCTCGAACCCGCGCGAGGTCGGCCAGTTGTGGAACGGGCCGGACGGGCCGTTGCTGGCCGAGTTGTTCACATGCCATTTGCCCGACAGGAAGGTCGACCAGCCGGCGTCGCGCAGGATCTCCGGCAGGGTGGCTGCCTCCCGCGTCAGGTCGCCGCGATAGCCGGGGTAACCGCTATCGATGTCCGCCAGCCATCCCATGCCGGCCGAGTGACTGTTGAGGCCGGTCAGCAGGGCAGCCCTCGTCGGCGAGCACATGGCGCAGGTGCGGAAGTTGGAATAGCGGACCCCCGCCTGGGCCAGGGCATCGAAGTTCGGCGTTCGGATCTCGCTGCCGTAGCAGCCGAGGTCGGCGAAGCCGACGTCGTCCAGCACGATGGTGACGATGTTGGGCGCACCCTCCGGCGCGGTCGGCAGCCGCGCATAGGAGGGTCTGGAGTCCCGGAAGGATTCACGAACCCGGGCAGCTTGTCCCTCGGGCACGGCCGCCGGCGTGACATAGGGGGCCATGGCGGCGCGAACCGCGCCGACGGTGAAGGCCGCTCCGGTCGCAGCGACCGTGCCGCCTGCGGCACCGATCAGGAGCGAACGCCGATCGATGCGGCGTGTTGGCTGCTTGGGGGTCTGTTCGCTCATGCCGCCACTCCTTTGGAAACGCCTGCGACGAGAAACGCCAGGCAGCCGGTGCCGGCCAGCAGGGGCCCAAGCCGCGCCTGATCGCCGCTGCTGAGGTCCGCATGAGCCTTCCGGAGTGCTCGCAGACAGCGCGCCTGATACCGGTTTGTGGCCTGCTCCAGATCGACGCCTTCGACATGCCAGCGGAACATGGGCTGCCCGGCCTCGACAGCGGCGGCGTTGGCCACAAGCATCGGAAAGTAGTGGGTCGCACATTCGACGAGCAGGGCACGCAGCACGGGTGTGTCCAGACCCGGATCCCATTGCCCCTCGGGCTCACCCGACAGATCCTCGGTCGTCTGGACCCAGCGGAAAAGCCACGGATAATGTGCCCGCATCAGCGTCTGGGGTGTGGGATCAGTCGCCAGCTGGCTCAGTTGTCCGTAGAGGGCGAAGTCAGCGGCCGAGGGACGACTGCCGAACAGACAGCCCCGCTCGACCACCTGTCCCTCCAGCGCGACCATGACCCGCCCGGCGGACGCCTCGATGACCGGCTGTGCCGCCGGCCCTGCGCCCACCAGAGCCAGCCGACCGACCTGACGGTCCCGCCACACCCTGGCCTGCTCCTCGATCACGGCCTCGCCCTGACCACGGAAGGCGTCAAAGACCAGCCAGCGGCTCATCTGGTCCTGATCGACCGGGCGCGCCCAGCGGTAGGCGTACATGGCCTTGGCCAGCCATTCGTCAGCGAAGTCCTCGATCAGGAATGACAGAAAGGCGAGCGCCGGATCGTTCGGGACCAGGCTGCGTCCACCGGGATGCCGGGCCTCCAGCAGGGCGATCAGCGTCGTGGAGTCGTTGAATGCGTCCCCTTCCGGCGTGACGAGAACCGGGATGACCTTCGCCTTCATGGATTGGGCGGCGACGAACCCGGCCATGCCCCCTTCCCAGTCGAACGGGATCCGGCGGTATCGCAGGGCGGCGCGCATCTTCATGGAATAGGGAGAGCCGATCGCCCCCTTCAGCTGGTAGCGGCCGGACCCGGCCTGATCGCTCTGCATACGCTCCCCCGCCGAACTGTGCCGTCCGGTTACTATTGGCATCCACAATGCCATAATGGTATCCGCAAGCGGGCCGGTCAATCGATCTGGTGGGGAACGCCGTCATGCTGGTCGTCCACGGGCTGGACATCTCGTACTTCACCGGGAAGCTGGAGGGGTATCTCCGCGCAAAGGGCCTCGCCTACCGGCTTCAGGAAATGGACACCCGGGCCTTTCGCCGGCTGGGCCGGATCACTGGCGTGCAGCAGATGCCGCAGCTGGAGCTACCGGACGGACGCTGGATGACAGACACGGTCCGGATCATCGACGCGCTGGAGGCCGAGCATCCCGCGCCGAGCCTGACGCCCGAAGACGCGGTCTGCGCCTTCATCGCCGGACTGATCGAGACCTATGGCGACGAACATCTGTGGCGGCCCGCGCTCTACTACCGCTGGGCCTTTGCCGACGACGCCCGGTTGATGAGCGCAAGGCTCGCGCGGGGGATGTTGCGCGATGTGCCGGGTCCCCTCGCACTGAAGCGGCGGTTCATCCTGATGCGCCAGCGCGCCCACTACCTGCACGGCGAAGGGGTGACGACAGCCAACCGACGCGAGCTCGAGGCGGACTATCTGCTTCTGCTGGACGCGCTGGAGCCGGTCCTGCGGCAGCGCAACTGGGTGCTAGGTGATGCTCCGACGCGGGCGGACATCGGCCTGTTCGGCCCGCTATTCCGGCATTTCCATTGCGACCCGACGCCCGGACGAATCCTGAGAGATCGCGCACCGGCAGTGGCGGCCTGGGTCACAAGGCTGTGGGCCCTGGAGGATGTCCCGGACACGGATGCCCGCTCGCTGGATCAGGTCCCGGACGATCTGGCCCCCCTGTTCGCCCTGATCCGGACCCGCTTCCTGCCGGAACTGGTCGCCAATGCCGCAGCCGTCGCCACGGGAGAGCGGGAGGTCCTTCACTGCATCACCCCGAACGCGCCGATCCGCTACCGATCGAACCCTTACCGCGCCGGGCGGCTGTATCGGCTGCAGCATGAGCATGCGGCGCTGGACGGGCTGTCGAGGGTCCGGGTTACGGACATTCTGGGAGTGGAGCTCTCCGGCCCCCTGTTTCCGCCAGCGGCCGCCCTCCCCTTCCAGCCCGGCGGCCTGCGCGACCGCTGGGGTCGTCCCACCCGCTGAATGGAATTGCCATGACCAAGTCCTACGTCCTCTACGGCATGCCGGTGTCGATGTTCACCGGCAAGGCCCGGGCGCATCTGCGCAAGCGCCGCGTGCCCTTTGTCGAGCGCCTGATCAGTCATCCCCGGTTCGTGGGAGAGGTCGCGCCCTCGATCGGACGGTTGATCATCCCGGTGCTGGAGACCCCGGATGGCGAAATCATCCAGGACACTGCGGATATCCTGCGCCACGTCGAATGGACCTTTCCCGGAGAGGTCTCGATCTACCCCACCACGCCGCGACACGCGGTGGTCGCGCGCATTTTCGAGCTGTTCGGCGACGAAGGCATGATCCGCACGGCCATGCACTATCGCTGGAACTATCCCGATCAAAACATCGGCTTCCTGCGCACTGCTTTCGCCGCCGGTATCGCGCCGGGTGCGGACGCCGCAGACGCGGAAGCCATCGCCGGGGGCGCGATGACAAAGATGCAGGGCTATCTGCCAGCGCTGGGCGTCTCGCCGGAAACCATCCCCGCAATCGAGGCGGGCTATGAGGCGTTGCTCGACGCGATGAACCGCCATTTCCAGCGCTCGCCCTATCTGCTGGGCGGCGCGCCCTGTGTCGGGGATTTCGGGCTGATCGCCGGCTTCCACGCCCATCTCGCGCGTGATCCTTATCCGGCTGAGCAGATGAAGACCCGGGCCTATTTCGTCTGGCGCTGGGTGGAGCGGATGATCGCGGCCGACGCCGACATGCCGGAGTTTCCCGACCTGGCCGAGGTCTATGCGGCCGACGATCAGCTGGCCCCGACGCTGATGCCGGTGCTGGAGGCGGCCGGGCGGATCTATGGGGCGGAACTGGCCGCCCAGGTCGCCGGCCTCGACGCCTGGCTGGTCGACCATCCCGACATCCAGGCCGGCGAGGCCCTGCAGTCTTCGGACCGGGCGCGGCGACCGCGTGGTACCGTGGCTTTCGACCTGATGGGGACGCCGATGACGACGGCGCTGCGGGCGTTCAGCGTCTTCAAGCTGCAGGCGGTGACAGACGCCTTCGACACCCTGGCACCATCCGAACAGGCGACCGTCAGGGCGACGCTGGAGCCGACAGGACTGGCTCCGTGGCTGAGCCTCAAGGCTCGGCGGCGGATCGCGCGGGTCGACAACCGCGAGGTCTGGGGCGATCCCGTGGCCTGAGGATCGCCCGGGTCTCGCGTCAGTTGAGAATCTTGCCCAGTTGCATGGCCAGGCCCATGTCGCCGTCGATCTTGATCTTGCCGGACATGAAGGCGGCGGTCGGGTTCAGCTTGCCGGCCGCCATATCGAGGAAGTCCGATTTCGAGATCTTGACGGTGCAGTCGGCCGCGCTGTCGGCATTGTCGACGACGACCTCACCCGCCGTGGCGTCGATGCGGATGACACCCTCATCGCCAAAGTGAAACTTTACAATCTTGCCGGCTATGCCCCCGTTTGCGGCGACCCGGTTGCGGATTTCCGCAGTGATTTCGTCTAGCGTCATGTCGGCTTCCTCCATAGTCTCTTCAACTGCGCGGAATGGCGCAGTGGTGATCATTCCTGCCTAATGTTATGGCATTCTTGATGTCAATAATTGGAGATCTTCTTGGCGGATTCCGCTGACATCCAGCCCGCGGTCGACGGGCGTCGCGTGCGCAGCGAACGGAGCCGTTTCGCCATCGCTCGCGCCCTGCTGGATCTCGTCCGGGAAACCCGCCAGATGCCGACGATGGACGCCGTCGCTGACCGCGCAAACGTGTCGCGACGCTCGGTCTTCCGGCATTTCGCGGACACCAATGAACTGATCATCGCCGCGACCCATATGCAGCGCGACGAGGTCTTCGCGCGATTTCACTCGCGCGACATCAGCCAGATGGCCGAACCCGAACGGGTCAAGGCCGTGGCCCAGCGGCTGGGCCGTCTGTGGGAGTATGTCACCCCGGCCCGGGCCGTAGCCGGAGCGATGCGGGCGGACAACCCCGTGATCGATCGTATGCTGAGCGAGGACGATGTCACCCACAGCAGCTATCTGAACGCCATGTTCTCGGCCTCGCTGGCGCTGGCACCGCCGGCAGAGCGGGAGCTGTTTCTGCAGTCGATGGTGTCCGCCTCCTCATGGCCGACCTGGGTCGGGCTGCGGCGTGATCAGCATCTGACGGTCGTCGAGGCCCGCCGCGTCATGGAGCATACCCTGCGCGCGCTGCTGCAGGCGGCGCGCTCAGCCGCCTAGAATAGCCGCTTCCGGGCGATGGTGTCCGTGCCGCGCGGCAGGCTGAACAGCATGCCGTCCTCGCCCACGGTGATCGGCCCGTCATAGTGTTTGCGGGCGTCGCCGAGGAAAGCCGCATAGCCGTAGTCCAGCGGCTGGGGCGGCACGAGATGGTTCAGCACCAGGGCGTCCACCCCCGCCTCCCGGGCCGTATCGGCCGCCTGTTCCGGGGTGGCGTGATAGTTGACGATATCGCGCATGATCTGGGCCAGATGGGGCATATCCCGCTCATCCAGCCGGCGCTCGACCGCCGACAGCAGCGCGGGTTGGAGCGCCTCATGAACCAGCAGATCCGCATCCCTGGCCATGGCGGTCAGATGGGGCGAGCGCACGGTATCCCCGCTGAAGACGACGCTGCGGCCCGCGTAGTCGAACCGGTAGCCGACCGCCGGATGCACCGGACCGTGATCCACGCTGAAGGCCGTCACGACCAGACCGTCCGCGCGGTAGACCACAAGGCCTGCGGGGGCGGCGGCCGCTGTCGCGCTGAAGGCCATCGGCATGGCTCCGTGGCCGGAGGGCGGGGCCAGCGCGGCTCCGTGGTGGGCGCTGCGGTAGGTGCCGTCGAGGGCATAGGCGACATTGAACCCGTTCGCGACGGTCTCCACACCCTCGGGGCCGAACAGCGGCGTCGGGCGGGCGTGGGTGCCGCCGATCCAGCGCTGCATCAGGACCGGAGGCAGGCCGTCGATATGGTCCGAATGGAAATGGGTCAGGAAGATCGCCTCGATCCGGCCCGCGGGGATGCCCATGCGCGACAGGCTGCGGGCACTCCCCTCCCCGCTGTCGACCAGGAAGACCTTGCCTGCGACGATGACCGCGCTGCAGGGACCGGCCCGGGTGGGGTCCGGCATCGGGGACCCGGTCCCGCAGAGCCCGACATGGAGACCGTCCGGCACGGTGGCGACCGTGTCGCGGCCGACCTGGCTGTCGGCAAGCCGTTCCAGAACCCGGGTCCCGATGGGCCGCTGGAATACGACGAGCAGGCCGACGACCACGAGGAGCAGGGCAAGCCCGGCGAAGGCGATACGGCGAAGGGTCATGGGCGGATTCCGGAGCGGCGGAGAGAGTCGCTCCGGCGGAGCCCTCCGAGCGCTTCAATGATGGCGTTCTCGACCAGCCACAGCCGGTCCTGACCCCAGGTGGCGAGCGCCCCGAAGCGGAAGGAGGGAACACCCCACAAATCCTCGGCGAAAAGGGCGCGGCGATTTTCCTCGGCCACGACGCGCCAGCGCTCGTCCTGCATCCAGCCCCGGGCCTGATGCCAGTCGAGACCGGCGCGCTCGACCAGTCGTCGCAAGCCCCGGTCCGACCCCGCGTCCACCCCTTCGGCGAACACGCCGCGCAGGAAGGACGATGCGAACTCGGGCCCCTGGCCGGTGGCCATGGCCCCGTGGAGGACAGCCAGCCCCCGCTCCACCGGACGCCCCACGGGATCGCAGACCCGCCCGAACGGAAGCTCAAGGCGCTCGGCCTCGCGCATGCAGTCGCGCAGGATATAGTTCCGCTTGGCGGCCGGCACGGGCAGGCCGCGCATGACCATCGGCAGGACGAAGCGCAGTTGGAGCTCAACCCCGTAGTGCCGGGCCAGTTCGCGCGTCCGGTCGATGGCGAGCCAGGTGTAGGGGCTGCGGAACGAAAGAAAGAACTCCAGCGGCGGGGTCGATGCACTGGCCGCATGGACCGTTTGTTCGAAGCGGAGCTGCGGCCGCTCGGCCAGCAGCCTTTCGCCGTTCCCCTCCCCGCAACCCAGCGCCCGCAGCCGGAGCTCCAGATCCCCCAGCCGATCCAGCCCCCAGTACCATTCCCCGGCATGATACAGGGTCGCGCCGAGGTAGTGCCCCAGCCTTTGCCGCAGTCGCTGGCCCGTCGCGAGCGCCTGTACGACGGCTGCGGGCGGTGCAGTGCCGAAGGCCATGGCCGCCGTGGCCAGCGGCTGACCGGTCCACAACGCGCGGCTGACCACGGTCGCAGCCTCGAAAAACTGTCCACGGCCGATCGCGGCCTCGAGGATCGCATGCGCCTGACCGGTGTCCGCAGCCGTTGGCGGATGACGCGTTTCAAACCCCAGCTGCCAGGCCGGTGCAATCAGGGCGGCATCGCGGCGGGCATAGGCCTTCAGCCGGTCGCGCTCGGGAGCCGCCCAGTCGGCAGGAGGCGGGACCAGATGGGGGATGATCGTGATCCCGTACTGAGCGGCGACAGCCCCCAGCCGCTGGACGAGCAGCGCCGACCAAGGATCGTCGACCTGGTGGAAGTAGAGCACTTCATGGGGTTGCCCCCGACGAGCCCGCCTCGCCTCAAGGCGGGCTCGCCGGGCGTCACGCCGCACCGGAGACGTGATCCCCGCCGCGACCATGGGGCCGATCAGCGCGCGCAGTCCCATGGTCGGACTCGCCTCCCCCGCTAGAAGCTGCGCCGCAAGGTAAAGCCGGCCGTCCGGGGCGGCTCCATGAAGGCGCTCTGGCTTCCCGCCTGGAAGACGGTGTCAAAAGCGATGTTGATGATCCGCTCGTCCGTCAGGTTGCGGACCCAGACCTCCGCCGACCAGACCCGGTCCAGGCTGCCGATGCCGATACTGGCATTCATCAGGACATAGGCGTCCTGTTGCGACAGCGGATCGAGATCCTGGGCGGTCATGTAGTCGGAACGATAGAGGTAGTTGAGGTTGGCCCTGAGACCGACCGAGCCGTTCAGCGGCACGGAATAGGTGATGCCCCCCGACACCTGCACGTCCGAGACAAAGTTGGGCGTTTCGCCGCTGAGATCCTGGACGGTCCGACCGGCCACGATCTGGGCGGCAGTGGGCGTGGCGTTCGGGAAGTCCGTGAACTGGGCATCCTGCAGGGTGCCGCCGCCGTCGAGGATGATGTGGTCCGTCAGCTGGATGCGATAGTCCCACTCAAGGCCCCGGCTCTCCAGACCACCCGCATTGATGATCCGGAAGGCTGTGCCGTCGAACCCGTTGGTCTGGTAGTTGTCCAGCGTCTGGAAGAACACGTTGGCGTTGACCTGGGCCCGACCGCTCCAGAGCCGCAGCTTGGCCCCGGCTTCCCAAGCGTCGACGGTTTCTGGATCGAAAACCACGCGCGCGGGATCTGCGACCGGATTGCCCGGCGTGGTCTGGGCGGCGGTGCGGCTGAGGTTGAAACCGCCGGACTTGTAGCCCCGGGCATAGCGGGCGAACAGATTGACCCCGTCACTGACCGCATAGGCCGCGCTGACGGTGCCGGAGACGTCGTCATCGGTGAAATCGGTCGAGAAGGGATTCACCGCCGGGAAATTCTGGACCACCCGCAACGGCGCGAATGGGGCCAGCGGACCGACGAGCGGGATCTGGGACAGGCCATCGAACGACTGGATCCGGAAATCGGCGCTCTTCTCCTCGCGCGAGTAGCGCAGCCCCCCGGTGATCGACAGCTGTTCTGTGGCATTCCACGTCGCCTGACCGAACACAGCGGCGCTGCGGCTCTCGTAGTCATAGTCGTCATTGACAGCGACGCCGGCGCGCACGAGGGAGCCGACCGGGCGTCCGGTCGCCTGTTCGAGGCGGGTCACGACCGGGACCGTAACGCCGGGCGCGACCGGCACCCGCGGGGTGATGGCTTCAAAATAGGCACGGAACTGGCTGCCATAACGCAGCTCCTGATCGGCGAAGATATCCTGATCGAACAGGAAGGCCCCGACCAGCCACTCAAGTCGCGCATCCGGGTCGGCCGAGGCGAGGCGCACCTCCAGCGACCCTTCCGTGATGTCCTGACCGCTCGTCTGGGTCAGCAGATCCAGACTGGTGTAGTCGGCATCGATCGTGGGCAGGGTCTCGTAGGTGCGCCGCGCCGCGATGACCGTCAGGTCGACTGCCCCCAGATTCCAGTCCAGCTGAGCGGAGATGCCCTGGTCTTCGGAGGCATCGGACGTCGGCTGGGTGCCCGGGTTCAGGGCCACGTCATAGCGGGTATTGTCGACGAAGGTGCCGGCCACACCACCGTAGGTTCCGGCCGTCCCGGGACGCCGGACGCCGCCCAGGGCCGTGATGGCGTTCGCCGTCGGACCATAGAAGACCGGGATGGCGACGCAGCAAACCTCGTCGGTCTCGGAATAGTCAGCGATGAACCTGAGCGTGGCCTGGGGCGAGATATCCCACAGGAGCTGGCCCTTCACCGACCATCGGGAGCGGTCGTTATAGGTGTCGCCGGTGCCCAGATCGGTGACATAGCCGTCGCGTTGCTGGGTGGTGGCGGTCAGACGACCGGCCAGACTGTCGCCCAGGATCGGACCGGTCACCGTCGCGCGCAGCTGGCGATGGTTGTAGTCGCCGAAGGAGGCCTCGACCTGGCCACCGGGCGTGAATTCGGGCAGTTCCGTCTGCACACTGATCACCCCGCCCGAGGTGTTCCGGCCGAACAGGGTCCCCTGTGGCCCGCGCAGGACCTCGATCTGGCGGACATCCGACAGGTCGCCCAGGGCCGCACCGGGCCGACCGCGGTAGACACCGTCAATGAAGACCCCGACGGACTGCTCGAGCCCGGTGTTCTGGCCGGGCGTGCCGATGCCCCGGATGGTGAAGATGGTCTGGGTGGACCCGGCGCTTGAGTTCACCACCAAGGTCGGGGCCACGACCTGCAGGTCGCGGACGTCGCGGACCTGAGCCGCCTCGAGCTGCTCGGCACCATAGGCGGTGACGGCCACCGGAACGTCGAACAGGCTCTCCGGTCGTTTGGTCGCAAGAACGATAATCTCATCCAGCACCACCGGGTCGGACGCCGCCCCCGGGGCCGTCTGGGCCATGGCGGTGGATCCCGCCGCCAGCGCCGCAGCCAACGCCAGCGCCGATACACCCTGTGTCTTGCAGGTCTTGCTCATCGTCTTCCCCCCAATGCGGTCCGCGCACTTGCGGACCCCGACCGTTCCCTGTCCTGTCTCGTGTCTCACGGCGGACTTGACGAAACCATTAGCACCATTAGTGCCAAAATAAAGCGGGAACCGCGAAATAAGCTTTGCCGCCCGAATCTCGCGTGGCTATAGCTTTTGCAGGGCATAGGTCGGGAGACCCCGCGTCGCCAGTCCCCCTGATACCCGTCACATTGAATGCCAGAGGGGTTGTGTCATGATCACTATCGTCCGGATCGCCCTGCTGCTGGTCGGGGGCCTGACCCTGCCGCTCGCGGCGGGATTTCTCCTCGCACCTGCCCGGGCAGCGGCCCGGCTGGGTCTGGAAGCGGTGGGGCCTGTGGGCTGGTCCACCCTGAGGGGCGACTTCCTCGGCATTTTCGTAGTCATCGGCGGCTCGGCCTTGTACGCGGCAGTCCGAAACCGGTCCGATGTGCTGATCGTCCCGATCCTGATGCTGTCCGTCATCATCCTCGGACGACTGGTCAGCGCGGTGCTCGACAACAGCGGCCCCGCCGCCCTGCCGCTGATCGCCGCCGAGGTCCTGATGCTGGCGATCGTCGTTCTGGGCTACCGCACCCTCCCCTGACCTCAGGCCTTCAGGGCAAGGCCGGCGATCATCCGGAAGAGCGATCCGTAGGGCGGGGCAATCAGCCGGCTGGCGTGCCAGCGGCCAGCCTCGAACACGCTGCGGGCATGGCTGAACTCCTCAAAGCCGCGTCGGCCGTGATAGGCCCCCGAGCCGCTCTCCCCCACCCCGCCGAACGGCAGGTTCTCATTCGTCAGGTGCAGCATGGTGGCATTGATCGTCACCCCACCCGAGTGGGTCGCGTCCAGCACCTGATCCACCACCCGGCGGTCGTCGCTGAACACATAGAGCGCCAGGGGCCGCTCGCCGGCGTTGACGTGGGCGCAGGCCGTTTCGATCGAGGTCGTGGAGAGGACCGGCAGCAGGGGACCGAAGATCTCCTCACGCATCACCGCCAGATCAAGGGGCGGGTCGATCAGGACAGTCGGTGGAATGCGCCGGGTCCGCGCCGCCGCGGCCGCGTCGTGGGGGGCCTGAAGGACCTCAACGCCCCGGTGCCGGGCCTCCTCGATCATGGCGTTGAGCCGCGCATAGTGCCGGTCCGACACGACCGCGGTGTAGTCGTCATTGGTGCCGACATCCGGATAGAACTGCCCGGCCTGACGGATCACGGCCTGCCCCAGCGCCACGGCGCGGCCGCCGGTGGCGAGGACATAGTCGGGGGCCACGCAGGTCTGACCCGCATTCAGGAACCGTCCCCAGGCGATGGGGTGCGCGATCCGCTCCAGCGGCACATCGGCGTCGACAATGACGGGCGACTTGCCGCCCAGCTCCAGCGTGACCGGCGACAGATGTCGGGCGGCGGCCTCGGCCACCGACCGTCCCACCCGGGTCGAGCCGGTGTAGAACAGATGGTCGAACCGGTGGGCGCAGAAGGCCTCCGCCACGTCCGCCCCCCCGGTGACCACGGCGACCTGATCGGTCGGGAAATGCTCCGCCAGCAGGGTCGCCATCAGGGCCGAGGTGCGGGGCGTCAGCTCGGACGGCTTGATCAGGGCCCGGCAGCCCGCCGCGAGTGCCGCGACGAGCGGCACGAGGGTCAGCTGGACCGGATAATTCCAGGGCGAGACGATGCCGACGACGCCCTTGGGCTCATGCCGGATCCGCGAGCGCCCGGGTGACGCCATGGGCGGGGTGGCTACAGTGCGCGGGGCCATCCATCGGCCCAGATGGCGGCGGGCGTTGCGGGCCGCCTGGGCGGTCACTGCAATCTCGACCAGGCGGGTTTCGTCGCGGGACCGGCCACCGAAATCCGCGTCGATGGCGTCGGCAATGGCGGCTTCATTGTCCAGCACCAGCCGCTCGATCGCCAGAAGATCGGCCCGACGATCGGCCAGCGGTCGCCGGGGCTGACGCGCAAAGGCGGCGCGCTGGGCCGCGATCAGCGGACCGATCGCAGCGATGTCCGCGGCGGTCTCGGGGGACTGGGGCATCAGGTGGTCTCCAGGATCATCGGGGCCGCGCGGGTGGCGATCATGATGGTGGGGGCATTGGTGTTGCCGCCGATGAGCCGCGGCATGACGGAAGCGTCCACGACCCGCAACCGTTTCACACCCCGGACCCGGAGCTGCGGGTCGACGACCGCCAGCTCGCCCGTTCCCATCGCGCAGGTCCCGACCGGATGATACAGGGTCTCGGCCCGGGCGCGGACGTCGTCCATCAGGTCGGCCCGGCTGGTCCGGTCCGGGCCAGGCAGCAGTTCGGCCCGCCGGTCGAAGGCGAAGGCCGCCGACCCCAGAAGGGTCCGGACCATCTGCAGACCGTCGGTCAGCACCTCCAGATCCGTCCCCACCGTCAGATAGGCGGGATCGATGGCCGGGGGCACGGCCGGATCCGGCGAGACGATCCGGATCCGCCCCCGGCTTTCCGGATACAGGACGCAGGCATGCAAGGTGGCACCGTGCCCGACCGGCAGCTCCCGCCCGTGCGGAGCCGCCAGCCCCGGTGTAAACACCAGCTGGATATCGGGCAGGTCGCCGGCGCGCGAGGACCGGACAAAGGCCCCACCCTGGATCGGATTGGTCGACAGGGGGCCGGGTCGCCCCCCCATCCAGGCGGCCACCCCGCTGATCAGCGTCGGCAGGGCCCGCAGTGACAGGCCGATGGACGTGGCGCTGCGGGTCGAGATCTGGCCGATGATGTCGATGTGATCCTGAAGGTTGCGGCCCACGCCGGGCAGGTCGATCACCGGCGTGACACCCGCCGCTCTCAGGTCATCAACATCGCCGATGCCCGACAACTGCAGCAGCTGAGGCGAGTTCACAGCTCCGCCGCACAGGATCACCTCGCGGCGGGCGGAGAGCGACAGGGTCTGGCCGGCAATCTCGACCTCCACACCCGTGGCCACGCCGCCCTCCAGCACGACCCGGTGCACGAGGGCTCCGGTCCGGACCGTCAGGTTGGGGCGGCCGAGCGCGGGTTTCAGGAAGGCGTCGGCCGCGCTCCAGCGGCGCAGGCCACGCTGGGTCACCTGATAGGGACCAAAGCCCAGCTGGGCCGCCCCGTTGAAATCCGCATTGCGCGGATACTGCAGGAGGGCCCCGGCCTCGAAGAAGCCCTCGGTGAGGCGGTTCAGCGGACGGACCTCCTGAACCGTCAGCGGGCCATCGGCACCATGCCAGTGATCCCCTCCCCCCTGGTGGCCCTCGACCTCACGGAAAGCAGGCAGCGCCGTGTCCCAGCCCCAGCCTTCGCAGCCGTACAGATCCCTCCATTCGTCGTAGTTCTCCGGTGCCCCCCGGATGTAGTGCATGGCGTTGATGGCGCTGGATCCGCCCAGCGTCCGCCCCCGGGGCCAGTACAGGCGACGGCCGTTCAGCGCCGTCTGGGCCTCGGTCTCATAGTGCCAGTTGAACGCCTTCGACTGGATCGCCAGTCCCATCAGCATCGGCATGAGCACCAGCGGGCTGTCGTCGGATCCGCCCGCTTCCAGCACAAGGACGGAGTGCGCCGGATCGCGTGACAGCCGTTCGGCGAGCACGCAGCCGGCCGACCCGGCCCCCACAATGATGAAGTCAAAGACGGTCCGGCCCATTGCCCTAGCCGATCTGGAGCTCGGGGCGGGACAGCTGCCCGTTCCGGTCCCGGTCAAGGCGGGCAAAGGCGCGGTCGTGGGCATTGTTGTCCCGGATCATGATCGCGCGCGCCCGGCCGGCCTGCGCCGCGCGGCCGATGAAGCAGCGGAACTCGGCGGGCGTGAGCGCGCCGGACCTGTCGGCATCACAGGCCACGAAATCCCCGGCCGGGGTCACGGTCTGCGCAACGCCTGGCGCCGGCAGCATGGCGACCAGGACGACGGTGGCAAACAGCGCGGACGAGAGCGACATGAGAGGGTTCCTTGTTTCCGGCGGGGCTTTACACTCACAGCCATCTATTGTCATCCTGCATGCCAATAGATAGGGCAAGGGCCGAAGCGCCGCCTGGGGGAACGAGGGATGAAACCAATCGTCTGGATCGGCGGCGCGGTTGTGGGGCTCGCCCTGCTCGGCTTCGGCGGGCTCGCGCTGAAGGACTATGTCGTCCTGCACATCGCAGGATGGCGGGGTCCGCCGGTGGGTCCGAATCGTCCGGTGGTCTGGCAGGCCGGCCCGGCCACGCCCGCCGCCGCCCCGGCCGATCGCCCGCCCAATATCATCGTCATCCTCGCCGACGACCTTGGCTACAACGACATCAGCCTGAACGGCGGACTCGGGAACGGCACGGTCCGCACCCCCAACATCGACGGCCTGGCCCAGAGCGGCGCGGTCCTGGCCACCGGCTACGCCGGCAACGCCACCTGCTCTCCCTCCCGCGCGGCCCTGATGACCGGCCGCTATCCGACCCGGTTCGGGTTCGAGTTCACGGCCGTTCCGGTCCAGCTGGCGCAGCTGATCCCCACGCTCGCCCCGCGTGGGGACGGCCCCCGGCCGGTGTTCCGCAGGGACCGGGTCGCAGAGACCCCGCCCTACGAGGACATGGGTGTGCCCGCCTCCGAGATCACCCTGGCCGAACTGCTCAAGGGGCAGGGCTATCACACGATCCATCTGGGCAAATGGCATCTGGGCGAGACCAACGGCATGCGCCCCGAACAGCAGGGCTTCGACGAGAGCCTGGGCTTTATCGTCGGGGCCCAGATGTTCCTGCCGGCCAAGGACCCGAATGTCGTCAACGCCCGCCAGGATTTCGATCCGATCGACAAATTCCTGTGGGCCAACCTGCCGTACAGCGTCCAGTACAACGGCGGCGAGCGGTTCCACCCCGACGCCTATATGACGGACTATCTGACCACCGAGGCGCTGGCCGGCATCCGCGCCAACCGCAACCGGCCCTTCTTCATGTACCTGGCCTACAACGCGCCGCATACACCGCTTCAGGCGCTGAAGTCCGACTATGACGCCCTCGGCCACATCACCAACCACCGCGAGCGGGTCTATGCGGCCATGATCGTGGCGCTGGACCGGGGCGTGGGCCGGATCATGGCCGAGCTGAAGGCCCAGGGGCTGGACGAGAACACCCTTGTGGTCTTCACCAGCGACAATGGCGGGGCCAACTATCTGGGGCTCCCGAAGATCAACGCCCCCTTCCGGGGCTGGAAACTGACCTTCTTCGAAGGCGGCATCCGGGTGCCCTTCATGATGCACTGGCCCGAGCGGATTCCCGCCGGCACGCGACTGGCCGCGCCTGTGTCGCACTTCGACATCTATGCCACCGCCGCCGCCGCCGCCGGCGTTGCCCTTCCCGCAGACCGGAAGATGGACGGGGTGGACCTGTCGCCCTTCCTCGCCGGTGAGGCCGCCGGTCGCCCGCACCAGGCCCTGTTCTGGCGCTCGGGCGGCTATCGCGTGGTCCGCTCGGGCGACTGGAAGCTTCAGGTGCTGGATCGCCCCGCCCGGACCTGGCTGTTCGATCTCGCCTCCGATCCGACCGAGCAGCGTGACCTGTCCGCCAGCCGGCCCGATGTGGTTGCGGCCCTGACGGCTGAGCTTGAGGCCCACAACGCCGCCCAGGGGCCGACGATGTGGCCGGCCCTGGTCGAGGCCCCGGTGGGCGTGGACCGGACCGGCGAGGAGAAGATCCAGCCCGGCGACACCTACGTCACCTGGTCGAACTGAGCCCGGCGGTGCAGGCCCATCCGTGGATGCTTTGGGCGGCAGCGGCGCTCCTGTATGCCGGATTCCGGCTCTGGTACGACAACTGGCGCGGACCCGTCCGGCCGCGTGAGATCGAGGCCTTCATGGCCCGGGCCGAGGCCCTCTGGCCGCCGGGGCTGAATAACCTCGACCAGATCCGCCGCTTTCTGGAGACCGACGACGGACGCGAGTTCATCATGGTCAATCTGATCCGCGTCCGGACCGGCGATGTCGCCGATCCGGTCACCGGACAGAGCCGCAGCGGCCTGTCCCTGCTGCGGGCCTATTTCGCGGTCTTTGCCCCCACCCTGATTGCCGGCGGCGGCCTGCCCCTGCTCAGCTACCGCAAGATCTCGGGCTATGTGGATCCGCTGAACGTGCCGCCTGACCCGGGGTGGACCGTCGCCGGCCTGATGCGCTACCGCAGCCGCAGGGACATGATGGTGCTGGCCACCGATGCGAACTTTCTGCGCGCGCATGAGCTGAAGATGGCGGCCCTGACCCACGCCATGGCCTTCCCCGCCCAGGCCGTCTCCACCCTCGTCGCCGGCCCGCGGCTGGCCGTTGCGATGGGACTCGCCCTCGCCGCCGCGCTCGGCCACTTGGTCTGGCTGACGGTCTGAACCAAGGCCGCCAGCCGGGCCTGCGGGGCCTCAGACGACGCTGAGCATTACGCCGACCGCCGGTGGCGTGCGGCCGTCGACCATCTCCAACCACGCGTCCCGAACCGCCTCGGGCCCCCGCCCATGGCGGACCTCGAGCAGGGCGCGGGCCTCGGACGCGATGCGGGCGCTGGCAGACTGGGCGCGGACCATGGCCACTCCGGGACCCCAGTCCTGCTCGCGCTTGCCGAACTGGGCCGGCGCGAAGAAGAAGGTCGGTGTCGCCCCGCGCGTCTCGCCCTTGTGACGTTTCGCGTCCCAGTGGGTCGCGCCCACGATGGAGCTGAGGACGACGTTTTCGCCCAGATGATCGTCGATCGCGCGGATCACGGCCCCGGATCCGGACATGTCGATAAAGGCTGTCGGGACGCCGGTCTCCAGCGCCTCGACCTTGTCATAGGTCAGGACCCGGTCATAGACGTCGAGGGACTGCGTGAAGGCGACGTTGCCGGGTGAGGTCAGGCCGACGATCTCCACGGTCTTGTCCGGAGCGCGGGCCAGCAGCCAGGCGAGGCCGAACGCCGTCTTGGACGAGGCGCTGCCGATCAACACGCGGCTCGCCCCGAACATCGCATTGTCCTCCAGATAGTCGGACAGGATGTAAGAGGTGGCGAACAGGGGAAACAGCAGGCATCGCTCGTCACCCATGGCCGCAATCTCGGGCGGCTCGGCCGCGACGCGGCTGTACAGATTGTACAGGCCCGGCAAGGCCCGGCGGTGGTCGGCAAAGTCGATGAAGGGGTCCGCCCTCACCCGGCCCGGCTTCAGCACCACATGCGAGGCCATCGGGAAGAAGCCATACAGCCGTTCGCCAATGTCCAGCCCCGGACAGGCGGAGGCGACCACGGTCCCGTAACCCCACACGGGAACCAGGCCCCAGTCGGCATCGACGGGGAAGAACCCCCAGTAACCGATGAGATCGCCGGTGACGGCGTAGCTGACATTGTTGGCCGTCAGGGCGAACCGGTCCACCGCAACGACCACCTCCCCTTCCGCCGGCTGCGGCAAGGGGAAGGTCTGGATCCGTGTCGTATGGAGGTCCTTGCGCGCGACCTGCATCTGGACGAACTGGTTCATGACGATCTCCGCTGGCGGGGAAGCTCCGGTCCGGACGACCGATCCCCGTGCAGCCGTTTGATGAGAGCGAACTATACCGCCACCCCGAACCTCGACCATCGCCCTGAATGCGCTAGAACACCAGCAAGGCGTCGAGGGCGAAGGGCCACCCAGGGTCTCGAAGGCTGCCGGCCTCCTGAGGCGGTCAGCGCCTGTCACCATCCGAATAGCGGCTTCCATATTCAACCGGATCCTGCCCATCCGAACGGCTGAACACTGGCAGAAAGCGGTTCGGCGCTGCGAAATCTTCCTGAGCGAGAATGCCAAGCGCGGTGTCGGCCATCGCTTCCAGCGGCTGGATCAGGCGCACGATCTCGGGTGCCACCAGACTTACGCTGCCGCTGTCTTCCAGACAGGCAAGGACGGGACGGCGTCTTGGCGGCTGGGACTTGATTGCGGCCAGCAGTCCGAGCGCGAGTTCGTCAAGATCGGCCACGATCAAGGCGGGCGGTTCGTCCTCAGCAACCAGGCGGCGACCCCATTCCAGCCCGGCCCCGAAGTCGCCGGACGGTGCCGGGCAAAGTCGCCCGGTATTGGCGGCGGCCAGGACGGCCTCTCGTCTCTGGCGGACCAGCCAGCCGTCCGCTTCGCTATGAACGAACGCCGCGGAGCCCGCATCGACGCTGCCGAGCAATGTGGTCATCGCCTGGGCATGATCGATCGAGACGAGGACACCGGCTAACGCGGGATCGGCGTCGATCCGAACGAACGGAACCGATCGGCCAGCCAGCATGGCCAGAACCCTGGGATCGTCGGCCAGCGGGCGCCACAGGAGGATGCCATCAGGCCGCAAACGGTCCAGAAGTCGCTCGATATAGAGTACGGCCCCCAGACCCTGCGGCGGGCGATCGACGATGAGATGGCGGCCCAGGTCACGACAGCGCTCGACCGCGCAGCGCTGGAACTGGCCCGGCAGGTCCGAAGTCCCGTGGCCGATCAGCATCAGGAAGATGAACGACTGCGCACTGGGCAATCCGCGCGCGAAAGCGTTGCGGCGGAACCCGAGAGCCTCTACGGCCTCCCGGACCCGCTGGGCCGCGTCCGCACTGACGTACGGCTGGTTGTTCAACGCCCGCGACGCGGTCATCACTGACACGCCGGCCATCGACGCGACATCCTTGATGGTCGGCCGGGTCAAGGAACTGAAACCTCACCTGTCATGCGGCTGGTTCTGGGGCCCCAACTCATCGCTCGTCAATGGATGCGACATCACGGCCGAAGCCGCGAGGCCCGGACCCGTGCCTGGCCGCTGAGGTCTGGAGAGACAGCATCAGATCCCACAAAGATCCGGTAGTCACCGCCCGCGATCGACCAGCCGTGACGCTGCTCGTCCCAGCTGGCCAGCAGACGGCGGTCGGCGGTCAGCGACACCGTCCGGCTTTCGCCGGAAGCCAGGGAGACAGGCTGGAAGCCGATCAACCGCTGCTGAGACCGTCCGGGTGCGTCCGTCAGATAGACCTGCGGAACGTCCACACCAGCCCGGTCGCCCGTATTGGTGACGGTGAAGCGCACCGTAAGGCTATCGCCGCCCTCGACTGTCAGGTCGCTGTAGGTGAAATCCGTATAGGACAGGCCGAACCCGAACGGGAACAGGGGCCGCTCTCCCCTCGCCTCGAACCACCGGTAGCCGACATCCGAGCCCTCGATCGTGTAGTCGACCGGGAAGCTTGGTCGCGGCGCACCCATGGCCACCAGACCGACCGGCGGCTGGTCGATGCCCGGGATCCTGGGACGCGGCAGTTGTTGCACGGACGCCGGGAAGGTCACCGGCAGACGGCCCGACGGATTCACGTCGCCGAACAGAATGTCGGCAATGGCCTCGCCGCCCTTCGCGCCAGCGTACCACGCCTCGAGCACCGCCGGGACCCGGTCAAGCCACGGCATGACCACCGGTCCGCCGGTCTGAAGGACCACGATGGTGTTCGGATTGGCCCGGGCGACCGCCTCGATCAGCGCCTCCTGGTTGCCCGGCAGGGACAGATCAGGAACGTCCACGGCCTCGGTGGTCCACTGCCCGACGAAGACGACGGCCAGATCCGCCTGTGCGGCCAGATCCACCGCCTCGGAGATGTAGCGCCCATGGGCGAACCGTACCGTGGCCTCCGGCACTTCGGCCTTGATCGCCGCGAGCGGGGAAGAGCCATGGTAGAGGGCGTTGCTGAACGGGCCCATGGCGTTCTCGCCGCCGATTCGCACAGTCGCAGCGGGCCCGCCGGGCGCCGCGACCTGGGAAGATCCACCGCCGGACAGGACGCCGACGTCCGCCTGGTCACCGATCACCACGATGTTGCGGGCCGTTCGCGCCAGTGGCAGCAGGTCGCGCTCGTTCTTCAGCAGGACGATGCCGCGCTCGGCGACCCGGCGGGCGACCTCCGCATGAGTGTCGAAATCGATGGTGCCGCCCGGCTGCGGCTGATCGTCGAACAGACCCGTGGTGATCATCGTCCGCACGATGCGGTGGGCAGCGTCGTCGACCCGGGCGATATAGCGCGCATCGCCGGCGAGGACCCGCTCGGTCAGCAGCCGGCCGAAAAAGGGCTCGCGATCCAGTTGTTCGCCCGACTGCTGGTCGAGGCCATGGAGCAGGGCCTCGGTCGAATGGACCGCCCCCCAGTCGGACATCACCCAGCCCTTGTAGTCCCAGTCTCGCTTGAGCACATCGTTCAGCAGGGTCGGGTTCTCACAGGCATAGATCTCGTTGACCCGGTTGTAGGCACACATCACCGAACCCGGCTGACCGCGCTCGATCGCCAGCTGGAAGGCCAGAAGATCGCTCTCCCGCCCGGCCGCTTCCCCGATGTTGGTGCTGTGATAGTTGCGCCCGGTCTCGTTGCCGTTGAAGGCGAAATGTTTGATCGTCGAGATGATGCGGTTGCTCTGGATGCCGTGGATGGCCTCTCCGGCCAGGGTGCCGGCCAGCAGCGGATCTTCTCCCAGATATTCAAAGTTTCGGCCGTTGCGCGGGTCGCGCACCAGATTGATGCCTCCCGCGAGTAGCACGTTGAACCCCTTGGCCCGGGTCTCGGCACCGACCATCGCCCCGCCCTCGTGCGCCAGTTCCGCATCGAAGGTGGCGGCAAGGGCCAGGCCCGACGGCAGGGCCGTGGCTCCATCTCCGCGAATGCCCGCCACCCAGGTGACGCCGAGGCTGGCATCGGTCTCACGCAGGGCGGGCACCCCCAACCTTTCGATCCCGGAGATGAAACCGGCCCCCGGAATGGCCCCCTCCGGCATGGGCGTGTCGCCAAAGAACGGCAGCGGCATGGGCCCGTGCAGAAGGGAGAGCTTCTCCTCCATCGTCATCTGCCGGACGAGAGCCGCAGCGCGGGCATCGGCGTCCGGCGTCTGGGCATGGGCTGGCGCGACCAGGGCTGTGGCGGCGAGAAGGGCATATGCGAGAGGTCTGCAGATCATATCCGTCCCCGTGGCACGCGCGACGCGCCTGATTGTTGTTAGACAACGTTACCATATCGGGTCAGGGCAGTTTGGCAACCGGTCCCTTTTGACGCATCAACCGAGCGGAACGGTCCCGGGCGCGGAGGTGCTCTGTCCCAGACGGATGCTGTAGGCGAGCCGGGCAGCCGTCGCGGGCGCACCCTCCACCAGGGCCTCGGCCAGATCGATCGCCGCTGCGGCCATCCCGGCGAGGGGCTGGCACACTGTGGTAAGCGTCGGCCACCCGGCCAGAACCGTGTGCAGCCCGTCGAACCCGGCGATCGAAAGACAGGCCGCTGCAGGTTCGTCGGAGCGCAGGCGCGCAGCGCGGCGCGCCCCGACCGCCATCATGTCGTTGGAGGCGAACACGGCCGTGGGCGGATCGCGGAGATCCAGCAGGGACATCGTCGCCTCGAAACCCGAGACCTCGGTGAACCAGCCCTGGCGAATCAACTCCGGATCGATCTCCAGCCCCGCGCCTCGCAACGCCCGGATATAGCCTTGGCGTCGGGACTCCGCCGCGCCGTGACCCGGATGGCCGGCAATCAGCGCGATCCGCCGATGCCCCAGCGAAACCAGGTGACCGGTCATCTCGGCCGCCGCAGCCTCATCGTCCATGGCCACATGGACGCTCCGCTCCAGATCAAGGGTCGGCGCGATGCGGACCACGGGGGCACCGGTCGCCTCGAGCGCGGAAATGATGCGCATGTCGTCGACAAGAGGCGGCAGCAGAATGAAAGCGTCCTTGGCAAGGCCGCTGGTGATGGCGCGGATCTCGACTTCGGGATCGGCTCCCGCCCGCACGATTTCGACGGCGAGACTGCAGCCCAGGGTCTGGCATCGCTCGATCAGTCCGACCTCGAGCGCCATGATGTAGGCATAGTTTTCCCGATAGGCCGAAACCGGGGCATAGGTCACGAGGCCGATCAGCCGGCTCCGGGCACCGCTCAGACCCCGAGCCGCGAGGTTCGGCGTATAGCCAAGCGCCGTCACCGACGCCCGCACGCGATCGCGGACCTCCGGCCGGACACCGGCCTCCCCGTTCAGCACGCGAGAGACAGTCTTGAAGGAGACGCCGGCATCCTGGGCGACGTCCTTGATGGTCGGCTTGCGCCCGGGGTGGTTGCCATCCTTGATCACCCGCCCCGTCTACGCCATTCGCAGGGGGGCCGTCACCTGCCCGACCGCTTTTGCTTGACGCTTTGCGGGAAAGGAATAGCGTGGCCGGTAACGTTGTCAGCGCCAGTCAGAGCGCAATTCGGGAGGATCCAGTCATGACCAGCAACCCCGCGCGGCCTAACGGTCGCCAGGCCATCCGCCGACGCGGCCGCCTCGCCGCGTCTCTTGCTGTGCTCGCGATAGCGGCCTCGGCTCCGTTCGCCCTTGCGCAGACCGGGCCCGTCTCGGTGACCACGTCCGGCCCTGTCGCGGGCGTCACTGCCGATGGTGTCACCGCCTGGAAAGGCATCCCCTTTGCCCAGCCGCCCGTCGGGGCCCTGCGCTGGCGTGCGCCCCAGCCACCCCGGGCCTGGTCGACCGTGCGACCCGCCACCGAGTACAGCAACGACTGCATGCAGATCCCGTTCGCCGGCGACGCCGCGCCTCTGGGAACGGCACCGGCCGAGGACTGCCTGTATCTGAACGTGTGGAAGCCCGCCGCCGCGAGCGCGGGCGCACGCCTGCCGGTCGTGGTCTGGATCTACGGGGGCGGCTGGGTCAACGGCGGAGCCTCTCCGGCGGTCTACAGCGGCGCGCCCCTCGCGCGCGACGGCGTCGTGGTCGTCAGCTTCAACTACCGGCTGGGGCGGTTCGGCTTCTTCGCCCACCCGGCCCTGACCGCGGAGAACGCCGATGGCGGCCTGTTGGGCAACTATGGCTACATGGACCAGATCGCGGCCCTGAAGTGGATCGAGGCCAACATCGCCGCCTTCGGGGGCGATCCGGACAACGTCACGATCATGGGTGAGTCCGCCGGCGGCGGTTCGGTCCTGAACCTGATGACGAGTCCCTTGGCTGAGGGCCTGTTCGACCGCGCCATCGCCATGTCGGCACCCGCGCGCATGGATTCGGGTCTCAAGCCGCTCCACGCCGACGGCCGACCCGATGCCGAGGACGACGGCAAGGGCTTTGCCGAATGGGCCGGCGTGACCGGCGACGACACGGCGGCACTGGCCGCCCTGCGCGCCCTACCTGCTGAAAAGGTAGTGGAAGGCACCGGCATGGCCACGCGCCCCGTGGCCCCCGCCAGCGGCCCCATGATCGACGGCCGCGTCCTGGTCGGTGCCGACAGCGTGTTCCGCAACCAGCGCCAGGCGCGCGTGCCCCTGATGATCGGCGGCGTGACCGCCGACATCGGCTGGGGCCCGCCCCTGCCCCGCGACGAGATGCTGGCCCGTTTCCCGGACCCGGCAGCCGCCGGAGCCGCCTATGGCGACATCACGCCCGATGCCGCCTTCCGCTACGCCATCTATATGGACGCGTTCATGATCGAACCCGCCCGGTTCATCGCCCAGGAACAGACCCGGGCCGGTGCACCCGTCTGGCACTATCGCTATGGCTATGTGGCCGAGACCATGCGTGACGAATGGCCGGCCGTGCCGCACGCGACCGAAATCCCCTTCTTCATGAAGACGATCGAGGCCCGCTACCCGGGCGAGGTCACCCCGGCCGACCAGCAGGCGACCAACCTGATCGGGGCCTACATCGTCAACTTCGCCCGTGCCGGCGACCCGAACGGCCAGGGTCTGCCGGCCTGGCAGGTCTTCGATGCCGGATCGCAGCCCGTCATGCGCTTCGAGGCCGATGGGGCGACGGGCGGACCGGATCCGTGGCGCGCAAGGCTCGACGTCACCCAGGCCGCCGCGGAGGCCGCCCGGAAATAGTTCCGAATCTCCACCCGGGAGAACAACTGACGGCGTCGCGATCTTCGCGGCGCCGTTTTCTTTTGTCCGGCGCAGCCAGCGGCCCTCCCTGCGCCAGCCGTCGTATCGAACCGACTACATGACCGGGAGCAGGGAAGCAGATATCGTTTGCCGGATTTGCCGGAGGCAAAAAAAGGCCGCTGCGGATTACCGCAGCGGCCAGACCGGCGCTCAGGATCGCCGGAAGGGAGTCGTCCTAGAAGCTCGCCGATAGCTGGGCGCTGAAGGTGCGGCCATAGGGGTGGGAATAGGCTCCGTTGAAGGCCCCCTGGCTGGTGATCACGATCGGCGGATCCTCGTCGGTCAGGTTCTGGATGGTGAGGGAGGCGCGCACGCCCCGGACAAAGCCGGCGGCGGGCGAGGCGAAGGCCGTCGCATAGGCCACGGTCATGTCCGCGGTGACCCAGGCGTCGACCTCCTGGGGCGCGATCGTCGTACCGAGCGCGTTCACCGCCAGATTGTTGGTGTATCCGCCCGTGTAGTTGACGAACAGGTTGCCGCTGAACTCGCGCCAGTTGACCCCAAGCGACCCCCGGCCCCGCCACTCGATCGGGGTGTTGTAGAAGCCCAGCCGATCCTCGAATGGCTGGCCTTCGACCACCTGCTGGTCGTTGCTCATGGTCCAGCTCGCGGCCATCGAGGCGTTCACGCCCACCTCTCCAAAACGCCGGTCGTAGAAGACGCTGGCGTCGATCCCGTCCTGGCGGGTCGCCGCCAGATTGGTGTTGCGCTGATCGATCAGCACGTTGACTGCGCAGAAGTTGGGGATTCCGCCGTAGAGCAGGGTCTGGCCCAGATACTGTTGAAGCACCGGATCCGCCGTTCCGAGGTCCGCGTTCGAACAGCTCGCCGGATTGCTGATCGGGATGATCCGCGCGTCAAAGCCCCGGTAGTCGGGATAGAGACCGGCCTGGTAAGCCCCGAGAGCATCGGGCGACGCAATCCGGCCCGTATAGCTGATGTTGTAGTAGGTGGCGTTGAAGCTGAAATCGCCCAGCTCGAAATCCCCCCCGAACGACCAGTTGGTCGCCTCTTCGGGCTTCAGATCGGGGTTCGACCCCAGGACCAGGGCCACATTGGCCAGGGTCAGGCCCGCCGCCGGCAGGTTCAGGAACCCGTTCACCACGCGCGGGTCGCTGTTGGAGGACGGGAAGCCGAACGAGGACGAATAGGCGAACAGGTTGACGTCCGGCAGCGACGGGGCCCGGAAAGAGGTGCCCCAGGAGCCACGCAGGCTGAACCCGTCAGTCACATCCATCGTCACCCCGACCTTGGGATTGGTCGTTGTTCCGACGTCGGAATAGTCATCGTGGCGAACCGCGACGTCGACGATCAGGCTCTGGACCATCGGCACGCCCATCTCCGGACCGATGACCGGCACATACAGCTCGCCGAAGGCCGACCAGATGGTCCGCTTCAGCTTGCTGGTCGCCTCGGTGGTGTCGTACTCGAATTCGTTCAGCGCCGTCCGGTTGGCTCCGTTGATATTGAAGTTGTAGGCCTCGTTGCGTTCCCCGCCGAACGCGGCCCGCACGGTCCCGCCGGGCAGGTCGAACAGCGGACCGTTGAACTTGACCACGATGTCGTCCAGGCCGTTGCCGCTGCTCTGGATATTGTCGCCAAGCAGGTTGGACAGCTGGGCATCGGACAGCGGCGCGCTGCTCAACGGATTGATGTCGCCGATGTTGATCCGGTACTGCAGGGCCGTCGGATTGAAGTTCAGGCCTGTCTGACAGTAGTTGCAGGCCTCGTCCCGGCCGAAGGTATAGGACGCATCCATTTTCCAGTCGTACGGCAGGATCACGCGGACCCCGGCGGTGATGCTGTAGGTCTCCGAATAGTTGTCGAAGTTGCTCGAGCCGAAATCCTTGATCGCGCTGTACTGCACGTTCAGGTTGGCGCCCGGTGCCACGCCTGGGACGCCGTTGATGTAATAGGGGTTGGGCTGGGCCGTCACATTGCCCGCCGCGTCATAGAGGAACGGCGACAGGGTGACGTTCTGGTTCACGGTATTCAGCGACCGCGAGAGCGTGTCGCGCTTGCTGTACGAGGCCTGAAGGAAGCCCTCGACACGGTCGCCGAACTGCTGGTTCGCGAACAGCGAGACCTGATGTTTCTCCTGCTCACCGACATAGTCCGTGTAGAAGGCGGAATCCGTCAGGTTCGGCCGGTTCAGGAGCAGGCTCGAGGCCGGAAGACCGACGTTGGTTCCGCTCGGCAGACCGTAATAGGTATAGGCACCGGCCCGGGGCAGGGTCGGGTTCTGGGATCCATCGGCATTCTGCACATAGATATTGGCCGGGCCGGAAACTGTGGCTCCAGTTCCGTTCAACCGGTTGTCCGGCCCGCCGAAGCGCGTCAGGTCCTGCATCAGGAAGGGGTTTTCCGAGCGCAGGTATGCGTCACGCGAGGTGTACTCATAGGCCAGCAGCACATTGCCGCCGCCCAGTCCCGCCAGATCGCCCCACATCTTGCCGGTCGTGAACGACGGCGAGTATTCGGTGCCGCCCGTCTGGTTGGTCACCCGCAGGGACGCCTCGACGCCCTCGAAGTCCTTGCGCAGCACGTAGTTGACCACGCCGGCGACCGCGTCGGAGCCATAGAGGGCCGAAGCCCCGTCGGCGATCACCTCGATGCGCTCAACGGCGGCGAGCGGGACCTGGTTGGCCTCGGTGAAGTTCGAGGCGGCACCGGTGGCCACCAGACGGTGTCCATCGACCAGGGTCAGGGTAGCCTGGGCCCCCAGACCGCGCAGGTTGATCGCATTGCCCTGCTGGGAATTGTAGGAGCCCTGGGTCCCGCCCTCGCGGAAGTCACCCAGATTGCGGACCTGCGGCAGGGTGCGCACGGCATCGGCGACATTGCTGACACCCGTGCGCAGGATTTCCTCACGGGTCAGGGTGACCGTTTCACTGCCGACGGGCTTTACGCCCGAGATATTGGTTCCGACCGCGGTGACCACGATGTCATCCACGGTGGACGCGTCGTCGTCGTCCTGCTCCGTCCCGGCCGTCTGGCCGGCCGGCGTCGCGGTCTGGGCCCAGGCAGCGGGCCCGTAAAGGGCGGTGGCCAGAACGGCCGCAGCCCCGGTGATCATCCAGCGTGCGCGGCGGCCGGCTTGTGCTTGCAAAGGCTTGGTCATTTCCCCTCCTGCCGCGCTCTCCCGCGCGGACGTCTTGTTGCGGCGCGCAGGGGCGCCGGGCGCGGATTCAGCCGCGCCAGCTGCAATGCTGGAAAGACGGGTCCCGGATAGTCCTCCCTGCCCTCCCGACGCTCTTCGTCGCCTGGGAATGACAGCGTTCCCATATCACGCCGAACACGGAATGACAACGCTACCAGTCGACCCTACAGGGTCTTCGTCGGACAGGTTCCGGAGGCCTGTGCCGCCTGCTCCGAGATGCGGATTTCAGCCAGCGACAGCGTCAACGGCTGCGCCGACATCAGGCTGAAGGGCTGGTCCACCGAACGCAGCTCAACACCGGCCTGGGCCAGACAACGGAGCGGGATGGACACGCTCGTCCATTCTCCAACAGGGCCGGTCAGTTCCGCGAGATTCAGGAAGGTAAAGCCCATTCCGATCCACAGCGCCCCGGTGATCGGCGTCTCGACCCGCGCCCGGAATGTCAGGGCCCGGTCGGCGAGCGGAAGCAGATCGATCCGGTCTCCGCCGATCGAAACGAGAGCCTGGCCGCTGAAGGCCAGCCGCAGGCTGTCTTCCTGGATTGCGCCGTCGGTGGGCGACCAGCTGACCGAGGCTGTGCTGCCGCTTGGCGTCGTGATCGGGGTCACGCCCGAGCCGTCCCGAATGCCCATTGCCCAGGGCGGCTGAAACCGGCCGGCGATGAAGAACCGGTCCAGATTGACCGGTGGCAACACCACGTTGGAGACCTCGGGCAGGGCCCCGACCGCCTGGGGGGCCGCATAGGAAAGGCCGTATCCATAGGCGAAGAGTGGATCAGCGCGGGGATCGTCGACGTTCAGCGGCGTACCTTCGGCGGTGCGGGGCCACGAGAAGGTCAACCGGCCGGTGAAATCGTGCCCCGGCGCGCCGGACGCTGACGCCACGAGAACATCGGCGACGCCCTGCCCCTGTGTACCGGGCAGCCAGGCGGCAACGAAGGCGTCCGAGGCGTTGATCTCGGGGTTCATCCAGAGCGGACGGCCGGACAGGAAGACCGAGACCGTTGGCACGCCCGCCGCCTTCAGCCGCTGCAGGGTCTGCAGCGGGCCCTCGGGGCGGAAGTCGAGATGGCGGACATCCCCCTGCCCCTCTGCATAGGGGGTCTCGCCAAAGACCACCACGGCCACATCCGGCTTGTCGGTGAAGGTGCCGGTCGGGCTGAGGGTCGCCTGGCCGCCGGTGGCCGCGACGGCGTCGCGCAGACCGGCCCAGATCGACTGGCCGTTGGGGAAGTCAGCGTTGCTGTTGCCGGTCCCCTGCCAGCTGATGGTCCAGCCACCCGAGGCCTGGCCGATATCGTCGGCCGCGTCCCCGGCCACCAGCACCCGCGCGCCCGGCTGGATCGGCAGGACCGAGCCTTCATTCTTCAGCAGGACCAGCGACTTGCGCACCGCCTCGCGGGCCACCGCCAGATGGTCCGGCTCGCCAAGACGACCCAGTTGTCCCGCCAGGGCATAACGCGACGGCTCGAACACCCCCGCCTTCACCTTGACGCGCAGGATCCGGGTGACCGCATCGTCCAGCACCGCCATGGAAATCCGGCTGGACCGCACCTGGGCCAGGGTGTTGTCGTAAAGGCCGCGCCAGCTGTCGGGAGCCATGTACATGTCCAGACCCGCCTCCAGCGCCTCGGGGCAACTGGTGCTGGTGCAGCCAGGCAGCTGACCATGGGCGTTCCAGTCGCCGACCACGAAGCCGTCGAAGCTCAGACGGTCCTTGAGGACGTCCCTGAGAATGGTCGGATTGCCCGTATGTTTGACGCCGTTCCAGCTTGAGAACGAGGCCATGATGGTCAGGGCACCGGCCTCGATCGCGGCGGGATAGCCGCCCAGATGGAGGTCGATCAGCTCGCGCTCGCTGATCCGCGCGTCGCCCTGGTCCCGTCCCTCCTCGGTACCGCCATCGGCGAGAAAGTGCTTGGCCGAGCTGACCACATGTTCAGGCCCGATGGGCCGGTCCGCCGACAGCACACCCTGCAGGCCCTCGACCATGGCCCCCGCATAGAGCGCCTGGATCTCCGGGATCTCGGCATAGCCCTCGATGGTCCGGCCCCAGCGGTCATCCCGGGGCACCGCGAGGGTCGGGGCGAAGGTCCAGTCCGCCCCCGTGGCCGCGATCTCCTCTGCGGTCACGGCCCCGATCCGGCGAATGAGGTCGACGTCACGGGCGGCCCCCAGGCCGATGTTGTGCGGGAAGATCGTCGCCCCGAAGATGTTGTTGTGGCCGTGGACCGCATCGACGCCGAACAGCAGGGGCACGCGCGCGCCCGGGCGGGTGGCGGCCGCCTCGCGGAAGGCTGCGGCCAGATCGACCCAGGCCTGGGCCGGGGCCCTGTCGTCGCCGCCAGGACCGGACGTTCCTCCGGCCAGAACCGAACCCAGGGGATAGGTCAGCAGGTCTTCCGGCTTGATCGAGGCAATGTCCGCCTGGATGGTCTGGCCGACCTTTTCCTCAACCGTCATCCGCGCCAGCAGGGCGCGGACAAAGGCTTCCGTGCGCGCATCCGTGAGGGCCGCAGGGCTGTTCGCCGCCGGCCACATCCCGGGGTGCGCGCGCGCGGCCTCCGGAACGTCCTGGCCCGGTACGCCGGTCGCCTGCAGGGCAATGCTCAGAGCCGCGGCAATAGCGGTGGTGTTCATCATGGTCTTCTCCCCTGCGGCGGCGCGCCGCGCTGTTTCGCCTCTTTCGAGGTCTGTCGTTTTCGGTCCTGCGAACCGCGGGCGGACACGCTAGGTTTGGATGGTAACGTTGTCAATGTGACGGGGCATGTGACGGTCCCGGCCTGACGGCGTCGGCAGTACCCGTCACAGTACGAGTCACACAAAGCTGGCGCGCCCTGTCGGCCGGATGGCGTGGGGCACCGGCACGGGCCATCAATCTTCCAGCCGTTCGAAAGCAAGCGGACGCCCTGGCCGGCCGTCGGCGAACCGGGTCTCAAGCCGCTCGGGGGGATGGCCGGTCTCCACCCAGGCCTCAAGCGTGGCCTGAAGTCCCTGCGGTGCCGCGCCCGGCCCGCCGCCGCAGTGGCCGACGCCCGGCGCAATGAACAGGCGGTAGAAGGTGGCGCTGCCCGGGGTCCCCTGCTTCACAGCTTTCGCATAGGCGATCGAGTCCGCCAGCGGCACGACCGGGTCGGCCCCGCCGTGCCACTGGAGCAGTTTGCCGCCCGAATTGCGGAAGGCCGAGAAGTCAGGATTGTCGGCGTCGATCACCGGCGCCAGCCGCGCGTGCACCCGGCTCCAGTCGGCGTCGAAATCGAAGTCGCGCCAAGTCCAGTCCGGGTCGTCAAAGGCCCAGATGCGCCAGAAGCCTTCCCGCGCCGGTCGGGACGGATCGCGGAGATCGGCCCAATAGGCGGCCCAGCCCGCCTCGCTGCCCGGCGGCCAGCCGTAGGCGATCCGCTCACCCGTCCGCGGATTGGTCGCGCCCGCGTACATCCGGCGCAGGGCGGCGACCTGTTCGCCCGTCAGACAGTCAGGCCGGTCGTCTCCGGCGCAGGCCAGAACCGCGGGATCGAAGGCACACGCCTGCGGGGCGGTCACCCACGGCTGGTCAGGATCGTCGTCCGGCCGCCGGCACGCCGCGATCGCCGCGCGGCTGATCATCGGCAGCTTCGAGGCGGGCAGGATCTGACGCCCTTCCGCGTCGCGGTTCTGGGTGAATTGCCAGAGGAAGGCCGCGTTCAGCCGGGTTCGATAATTGCCGGGCGCGCCCGCCAGAACGCCGTCGAAATCCTCCGGATAGCGCTGGGCCTCCATCAGGGCCTGATGCCCGCCGGTCGAGCAGCCGTTGAAATAGCTCCAGTCCGGCGCGCGGCCGTAGAAGGCGTCGACCACGGCCCGGGCCTGCACCATGCTGACATGGACCGCCCGATGTCCCCAGTCGACGATGGCTTCGGGGCGGCCGATGGCGAAATCTGGATCGTCGCCCGTGTGGCCCGTGTCGGTGCCCACCGCCACTGCCCCGGCGCGCACCGCCTCGGCCATCCCGAAATAGGGCAAGGCCGAACTGTATCCACCGTTGCCGGTCATCCACAGCCGCCCCGTCCAGTCGCCGAGGGGCAGCCACACCTCGAAGCCGATCTCCGACCCGGCCACGGGCCGAGCCGTCCCCGTCACGCGGCAGAAGGCCGGCGTTTCCGGAAGCGGCCGGGTCAGGCCCGGCGGCGTCCAGGAGCCGGCGGCCACAACCTCCGTCGTGAGACTGGCCTGATCAAGGGCGAGGCCGGCCAGGGCTTCGCATCGTTCGCTCGCCGGGGCTGTCGCGACCAGCAGCGCCGAGGCCAGGCCGATCACGGCCGCGCCTCCTGCGTCAGGACATCGCTGGCCCGGGCTTCGGCGATCAGCCGCTCGGCATCCCCGGGCAACAGGAGGCGCTGCGCCATCAGCTCGGCCGCAGCCGTGCGGACCGCGCGCACATAGCCCTCATGGTCGCCGTACCGCTCTTCCAGCGATAGGCGCGGGTCGCCCGAGGCGTCGCGCTCGGCCCGGGTCCGGGCGAAGGGAATGAACCCGCCCTGGAAGCCGCAGCCCTGGCCCGCGTAGTAGCCCGTCGCCTGGACGTTCCATCCCAGATAGGTCCCGAGCGGTGCCCTATGCTGCACCGACATGGCCCCGACCCGCTCGTTGCCGTCAGCGTCGACGCGGGGCACACGGGATGGCACGGCGCGGCTGACGGTCGGCGGCAGTCGCGTCTGGACACCCGACAGGTCGTCAGGATCGAACCCTTCGCCGAAGTCATAGTGCAGGAAGGCGTTCAGCTTTCCATCCGGCGACGGCGCGTCGGGGATGGCCGGAAAGCCCATCGCGACGGCCGTCGGCTCGACCAGTTCGCCTGCCGCCAGCGTGGGATAGAGGCTGGGCGGCGGCTCGGCCCCCTCCGCAACCCAGGCCGTCAGGGCCCCGGTCAGGGCCCGCAGGGTGTCGGTCGTCGGATTGGGATTCCCGGGCAGAACGCAGCCATAGGTCTGCGCGCCTTTCAGATCGAAGCCGCCCGCCCCGCCGCCATGGGTGGTGCCGGGGAAGTAGTACCGACGCACATTCTCCGGCAGGGGAATGTCGGCCGCAGCGTCCGTGCCCACCAGATTGGGCGACATCCGCAATCCCCAGAGCTCGGCGGAGGTGAAGGTCTCGAAGATTCGGGGACAGCTACGGTCGCGGGTGCAGTGCGCCAGCAGGCTGGTGTTCCCCCGTCCCCGGACCTCGTCCTCATAGGCTGACCACCAAAGCGGCCCCTCGCTGCCGGGCTCGTACAGACCGGCCGCGCCGCCGGGCACGGCAAAGCGGAAGTTCAGCGGCGTATGACGCGCGGCGATCCGGGGGTTCAGCCCGTCGAAAACCCGGCGTCCCTGCTCATCGGTGTTGAAGCCCAGATGCAGAAAGCTGCGCAGGAAGTTTCCGGCCTGGCTGACACCGACGCCGAGCGTCCAGCGCACCTCACCCGCGAGCGGATTGCCGGCGTCCACGTCAGCATGCCGCAGAAAGGCGACCAGATCCCGCGTCGCGGCAAAGCCGATTCCCAGCACCAGCGGATCTTTGGCCGTATAGGTCAGCTCATAGGCGAAGGCCGGATCAAAGCCGTCGCGCAGGCACAGCTTCGCCGGATCCGGCACACCCGGAAACGGCACCGCCGCGCAATCGGCCAAGGCCCAGGCATCGCCCGACACGCGCTCGCCCGGCGCATCGTCCGCGCGCCTGCGGATCAGGGTCGCCCGGGTCGTGTCGAGGCTGAGCGGCACCGGCCGCGCCACGCCGCCGCCGAGCCCGCCGCGGATCGCCAGGGTCGATGAGCCTGCCGGGGCGTCTACGAACCGGACCAGCACCGGTCCGGTGAGCGGGGCCCCATCGGCCCGTCGCGCGACGGGAACCTCGAGCGTCTGCAAGGAGGGAGCAGCCGCGATATCGCCCTGCCAGCCGCTGGCGACATGGATATGGCCCTCGGGATTGCCGCCCAGGCTCATGTTGCCCCGGTTGGGCACGTCGTAGACCAGAAAGCCGCTGCGTCGCGACGGATCGACAGGCCGGCTGAAGGCAAAGGTCCCGGCATAGACGACCCGCCCGCCTGCGTTCCGGGGGGCCCGTTCGATATCGGTGATCCGGGCATTGCGGGGGTCCGCGGGATCGAGTTCGCCCTCGAACCGGCCGGAGACCCGCTCATAGGGTCCGGCCGCGCCGAAGTCGCCGGCTACGGGTGCCCGGCTCTCGATCACCAGTCGCGTCACCTCCGCGTCGCTGGCGGTGGATGTCAGCAAGGCCAGCCCGGCAAGGGCGGCACACGGGAACAGACGCTTCATCACAGGGCTCCGGTAAGGGCGGCGACCGCAGTCATGACGAGGGTGGTCCCGAAGGCCCACTTGAAGACGAACCTCTGGTGATCGCGCAGGCTGACGCCGGACATGCCAATCAGGATGAAGGTCGAGGCGGTCAGCGGGCTGAGGGGGAAGCCGGTCGTCATCTGGCCCATCAGGGCGGCCCGACCGATCGCGACCGGGTCGTGTCCGACGGCCGCGGCCGTCTCGGCGAACACCGGCAGGACCCCGAAATAATAGGCGTCAGGCGTGAAGACGAGGCTCAGCGGCATGCTGGTCACGGCCACCAGCCCGCTCAGCCAGGGCGTCAGGAACGGCGGCAGGGCGCTGGCCAGCACCCGGGCCATCGCCTCGATCATTCCCGTCCCGTTCAGCACCCCGGTGAAGACGCCGGCGGCCAGGATCATGGAGGTGACCAGCACCACGCTGGCCGCATGACTGGCCAGTTGCGCCTGCTGCGCCGCCCAGCCGCGCCGGTTGACCGGCAGGGCGATGGCGAAGGCGATCATGAACAGCAGGAAGGGCGGGATGGCCGGCACGGGGACAAGGTCCGCGTAAAGGTCGCGGAACAGCAGCACGATGAGCGCCAGGGTCAGGACGGCATTGAACCCGAACAGACCATTCACGCGGACAGGGTCGCGCACGGGCCCCTCTTCCGGTGCGCCGGCCCCGCCGCCGGCCGCCGCCAGCCGCCGGCGCTCTCCGAGCCCCATCAGCAAGGCCGCGAGGAACACCCAGCCGATCCCTGCAGCCATCGCCGGAAGCAACGGCAGGAAGACCTGGTCGAGACCCGCGTCGAGGGCCGTCATGGCGCGTGCGGTCGGGCCACCCCAGGGCAGGAGGTTCATCACCCCGGCCGCCAGGGCGACAATTCCGGGCAGGATCACAGGGTTGAGACCAAGGCGGCGATGCACGGGCAGCAGGGCCGTGATCGAGATCAGGAAGGTCGTCGCCCCGTCGCCGTCCAGGGCGACCAGCATCGGCAGAAGGGCGGTGACCAGGCAGAGCCGCACCGGGTCCCCCCGCACCATCCCGGTCAGGCCCCTCACGATCGGCTCGAACAGGCCGACGTCGATCATCAATCCAAAATAGAGGACAGCGAACATCATCAGCGCGGCCACCGGGGCCACCGTCCGCAGGCCTTCGACCACCATCCCGTCCAGCGTCCCGCCGAAGCCACCGACCAGCGCCGCTGCCACGGGCACAAGCACCAGCGCCGCCAGCACCGGCGTTCGCGTGAACAGGACCAGCGCCAGAAAGACACCGATCGTCACAAAGCCCAGCAGCGCCAGATCCACAATCCTGTCCTCCCCCGAGCATCGCGGACTGTCGCCGCGTTCGCTCAATCTTCCAGTTCGACGCCAAGCAGCCAGGCGCCGAGGCATTTTCCGTGAGCGTCCAGCGAGGCCGAACGCGTGACGCCGCCCGCCAGGGCCCCTTCAATCACGAAGTTCAGGGCCATGAGACCCGGCAGTTCGTGTCTGCGGATCGGATGGTCCGGCTCCAGGCACAGCCGCTCGCGGACCCGGTCTTCGGTCAGGCCGCGCTGAAGGCGGCCATAGTCCTCCGCCCGATAGGCGATGACGGCGATGTTGGACACGTCGCCCTTGTCCCCGGTCCGCGCATGGGCCAGCTCACGCAGCAGCATCAGCTGATCTCCCAGTGCAGGCCAGGTCGCACGCGTCCACGATCAAGCAGCCCGGAGATGATGCCGATCACCGGGCGAACCGCCGTCGAAACGCCTCCGCCCCCCGAAGGACCGTTGGTATAGAGCGCCGCCACCTCGCGTCCCACCCGCCGGGCCTCGGCCTCGGTCCTCATGCGGCAGGCGGCGCGTGCCCGCACCTCACCCGGCTCGGTGGCCGCGACCCCGCCCCGGGCCACCGCATCGACCCCGATCAGATCGAAGCGGGCGTCCAGTGGCTCAAGCCCGCAAAGCGCCAGCCGCTCGTCCACAATGGACAAGGCCAGATGCGCCCGCTCGACGCAGCCCGGACCGGCGTAGGAGATCTGCCCCTCCCCCAGCCAGCCGTCGTCGATTCCCACCGAAACCTTGAGACTTCCGGGGCGCGGCCCGCCGCCGCCGCCGCTCAGGGCCACCCGGTCCTCGCCCAGATCGGTGAATACAATGGTGCTGAAATCGGCGGTGACGTCGGGCGTCAGATAGGCTTCGGGGTCGTGCAGTTCATACAAAAGCTGCTCGGTACAGGTCGCCACCGACACCCGCCCGCCTGTACCCTCCAGCTTGCCAAGGATCGCCGAGCCGTCCTCGCTCACGTCCGCAAACGGAAAACCCAGCCGAGCGAGGTGGGGGACGTCCTTGAAACCGGGGTCGGCGAAGTAGCCGCCCGTCAACTGGCCGGCGCACTCCAGCAGGTGACCGACCGCCGTGCCACGACCCAGCCGGTCCCAGTCGTCGGCCCGCCACCCGAAGGCATGGACCATGGGGCCCACGAACAGCGACGGGTCGGCCACCCTTCCGGTCAGGACGATATCGGCACCTTCGTCAAGCGCCTGGGCGATGGCCTCGTACCCCAGATAGGCGTTGGCCGACACCACGCCTTCGACGGGAGGCGGCTCCTGGCCGAACGGTTCCAGCTCGTCGATCCGGTCCCGCACGTCATCGCCGATCACGGCGGCGATCCTGAGGTTTTCAAGGCCAAGCTCTCGCGCCACGGCCGCCGCCCGCCGCGCCGCGCCCTGAGGATTGGCGGCACCCATGTTGCTGATGATCCGGGTGCCGTTCAGGTAGCAGGCTGGCAGAACCGCGCGCAGCCGTTCCTCCAGCAGCGGATCGTAACCACCGGTCTGGTCCGCCTGGCGCGCCGCCACCGCCAGGGCGATCGTGCGTTCCGCCAGACATTCGAACACCAGGAAGTCGAGCTGTCCGCGCTGGGCCAGATCGACCGCAGGGTCGATTCTGTCCTCCGAAAAACCCGCGCCCGAACCGATGCGTATCGCCTTCCCCATAGGAGCATCAGGACGCACGAGGATGACAGGCGCAAAGACCAATGTCGGATCGGCCCATGCAGAAATCACATGACAGCGGGAGGCCGCATGCTAGATTCGGCAGATGCCGCTCAACCTGCGCGATCTCCAACACTTCCTGGCCATCGCCGAGACCGGCAGCTTCACCGAAGCGGGCACGCGTCGCGCCCTGTCCCAGCCCGCCTTGAGCCGCGCCATCCGCCAGTTGGAAGACCGCCTAGGCGACCGACTGTTTGAACGCGACGGTCGCGGCGCGCGCCTGTCTCCGGCGGGAGAACGGCTGATGCCGATTGCGACCCGTCTGGTGCGCGAAGCCGAACTGGGGCTGGAAGACGTCTCGGCCTTCATCAAGGGATCACGCGGACGTCTCTGCATCGCCGCCCTTCCCTCGCTCGCCGCGACGCTGCTGCCAGGCCCGCTCGCCGCCTTTCAGGCCGGGTATCCGGACATCGATGTCAAGATCCTCGACGGTCTGGCGATGAATGTGGAGACCGCCGTGCTTGAAGGCCGCGCCGATCTCGGTCTGACCATACGCCCCCTGCCGGACGTCGATCTGGCCTACCAGGAGTTGCAGGAAGACCTGTTCGGTGCGGTGCGCGCCATCGACCGCCAGAGCCCCGACGTCATCGACACCTGGGCCGGCATGGCGCAGGTGCCCTTCATCGCAATGGCCCTGCGCAGCAGCGTCCGCCAGGCCACTGACCAGGCCTTCCTCCAGGCCGGCGTCTCCGTTCAGCCCCTCTACGAATGCGGCCACCTCGCCACAGTCGGCGCTCTTGTGGCGCGCGGATTAGGCGTCACCGCCCTGCCGCAGTTGACCCTGCGCCTGCTGCCCGAGCCCAATATCGAATGGACCCCCCTGGGTGCGCCAGTAACCAAACGGTCCGTCGGCTTCGTCACCCGCCCCGACCGGCGCTCCCCTGCCGTTGAAGCCCTGATCAGACATCTGGCCTGTCCAGCATGATGCTGCGGCAGGATCCGGCCAGCGCTTGGGCAGAGCGAGCCGGTTGAGAATTTCGACGACGTCGTTCGCCCTCTCGGCAACTCTAGGGGGCGAGCGTTACGGGATCCCGGGGTCCGACCCCAATCGCTGAGCTCAGCCGTCGCTAGGAGCTGATCTCGGAAGAGCCTGCACCCACAGGCCCGCGCCCCCTACTCCCACTCGATCGTGCCGGGAGGCTTGGAGGTCACGTCGTAAACCACACGATTCACGCCCCTCACCTCGTTGACGATCCGGGTCGCGCATTTGCCCAGCACGTCCCACGGGAACTCGAAGAAGTCCGCCGTCATGCCGTCGGTGGACGAGACCGCGCGCAGCGCCAGCACCTTTTCATAGGTGCGGGCGTCGCCCATCACCCCCACCGTCTTCACCGGCAGCAGGACGGCGAAGGCCTGCCAGATGCTGTCGTACAGGCCGGCCTTGCGGATTTCGTCCAGATAGATGGCGTCGGCCTGCTGCAGGGTCTCGACGGCGTCCGGCGTAATCTCTCCGGGGATGCGGATGGCCAGGCCCGGCCCCGGGAAGGGGTGGCGGCCCACGAAGGCATCGGTCAGACCCAGTTCGCGGCCGAGTGACCGAACCTCGTCCTTGAACAGTTCGCGCAGGGGCTCGACCAGTTTCAGCTTCATATAGTCGGGCAGGCCTCCGACATTGTGGTGGCTCTTGATCACATGGGCCTTGCCGCTGGACGACGACACGCTCTCGATCACGTCGGGGTACAGCGTCCCCTGGGCCAGGAACTCGGCCCCCTCGATCTTTGCGGC